>JBDNHX010000132.1:0-8112 GCA_041688565.1 Planctomycetaceae bacterium | reverse complement strand
GGATCTGGTGACCGTTAAACACTTCAATCTGTACTGCGAAGTCCTTGATGTTTTTTGTCTAAGCGACCCCGCATTTGTTCTTGATCCGCCATTAACTTATGCGATCACTTGTCGCAGCCACAACTTGCCCACACGTCCTAGGTTTGAATCATGGGCCTATCCAATGGCTGTGGGTCAGCCATTACCCGTGCTGCCGATTTGGTTAAACAACGACCACGCTGTTTCGCTGGATCTTGAATTGTCTTATCAACAAACCTGCAGTGCGTTAAGGCTGGTTTAACAGGTTCTCCCCGATCGCCGCGCAGGCTCGCACGATGATGCGGTTTCCGGCAACGCGGATCACTTCCACACGAGAGCCGTGGTCGACATAGGCTCCATCGCTCACAACATCAATGTAACTGTCCTCAAAGATCGCTTTGCCGGACGGTCGCAGCGCAGAAGCGGCCACGCCGATGGCTCCGACTTCGACCGCTCCAATTGCAACAGGGATCGAACTTCGCAAAGACGGATTCAGCAGCGGTCCATCGCTGTCTGCCATAGCATATCCCGGGGGTGTCAGAATCAGGCGATTCAGATATGGAATCGTCGGCAGAAATCGATTGAGCACTACGGCAACGGCGATAACGGTGACCATCGCACCAGCCAGTGATCCAAGACTGCTCATGGATTCTTCGAAGGTTTCAGTCACCGTCATGCCGGCAAACGTGTGACTGGCGAGCACCAGCGAAGCAATCGTCAGCAATATTCCCGACACACCAAACACACCGAACCCAGGGATGACAAAAATTTCCAGGGCCAGCAGCCCGATGCCCAGGACAAACAGAACCAGCTCCAGTGTTCCGGATGTGCCACCGAGGAATCGGCTCCAGAAAAACAAAGAAAAGAACAGAGCCGACAGGATGGCAAAAAATCCGCTCGGAATATGCAGCTCAATATAGATGCAGATAATGCCAAACGTCATCAGCAGAAATCCGCCAACGCCCGAATTCAAAACCAACAGCAAGGTGTCGACCCACGTGCTGGCCACGGGAGTCAGGTCAGTCTTTTCCGAGATACCCAGGCGAGACCGCAGTTCATCTTCATCGCGGCACGGAGCATCCGCCAGCCCCAGCTCGTGTGCACGCTGACCGTTGACCGTTAACAAAATCCCCTCACGAGACTCAGGGACCATTGGCCCTTTGATCCACTCTTCGTGCGCGGCCTGAATGTCGGTGTCCGACATGTACGTGACACGGCCATCCGTTTTGTTGGTGACCTGATACACTACGAGGTCTTTATCAATCATCGCCTGCAGAAGCGCGGGCGGTCGATTTTTGCGTCGTGCGAGTGTCGCCGCAAATTGCAGAAACGGACTGACGATTTTCTCCGGAGCCCGTTCAAACTGACCACCGGGCTCCGTCATAGTGATGACTCCGATGTCGCCAATTTGCGCATCAGGATGCAGCAGAATTCTGTCGCAGCCAAATGCGATCAGAGCACCGCCGCTCCAGGCACCTTTCGGGATCCAGGCCACTGTCGTGATCTTTGCGGAATCCAGTTCAGAGATCGCCATGGCCACATGTTCGGCCACGTCCTTATCGCCGCCGGGCGAGTCAATTCGAAAAATCAGCGTGTTGACACCTTTGGCGACTGCGTTTCGCATTTCCCGTTCGACAAATTCACCCAGCACGCCATCAATGACACCATTGACAGCAATCACTTTTGCCGTGACCGCTATGTTGGCCGCCGCTGCTTCGCGCATCGCCTCCGGAGGCAACTGGAATGCGGCCGCCACATCTGCCCGAGTCTTCGCGGTCTTCGCAACGAGGAATCCTGCTTTCTCCGAATCGAGCCCATTAAACAGACCGGGGGCCCCTGGGTCTTTGATCGTTTCTGTTTTCGTTACGACGGCATTCTGGTTCCGAAGCTGAACCAGTTCTGCGGGCGTCAGAAATCTCTGTTCTGTGGCGCCCGGCGGTTCTTCCAGAGTCACTCGCAGCAGGGCGGTTGAAGGATCCATCATGGCGAGCGCGATGCCGCGCGACAGCCGGACATTTCGACGCCGATCGACAAGGCTGAAGACAAAATTCTGTTCATCCGCCGGGACTGTCTGGCCCCGCCCAATATCGCCCAGCATGGCGTCGGGATGCGTCACAATGTCGTGACATGCCAATGCAAGAACGGCCTGAGTTCCGTCGATTGTCTTTGGAATCCACGCGACCGTGCGAACTCGACTGATCTGAGCCGACGTCAGAAAACGCGCGAGATCGCTGACCTGACCGAAGCGGCTTGAACCGGCTTCAATCTCCAGCACCAGTATGGCGTCCTGATTATTGCGAGCGGCCTGGGCCTCAAGCTCCAGTGCCAGATTAGTCAGATCACTGACGGTGCGATCATCGACCGGGCTGCGGACAGTAAAGAATCGTCCCGCAGGACGCTTCACGGCTGCGGGAGCCGCGATGTCCTGAGCCCCGACTTCTGCACCGAGCAGACTCACACCTGCCAGCAGCAATGCAGCCAGAGGAATGCGTCCCATTGTTGAACTCCGAAGTTTTCTGTGAACGTGGAACTCGCTGAACACCTGCGGAATTGTAGCATCCAATGCCGCATAAGGCCAAAAGACGGATTTATTCGCGGGCGCCTGCGGAACCCGGGCCGCTGTTTTCACAAAAACGCATGGAAATGCCAAATGGATGACGGTTTTTACCTTGCGACCTGAATTTCAGAGAAGACAGGCCAGAAAGCGGTCCTGTCGGCCGTGTGTTCGCGGCACTCTTTTTCGGGGGAGGCCCGAAACGCGGAAAGCCTGGCTGCTTCTTACGAAGACTGGCCAGGCTTTCCACTTCAGGGATTAGCAGCGTCAGGTCGCGAAACGCAGGTGAGGCCGGAGCCTCCTGGCATCGCGTTCCAAGGCTGGAGCCCCGGAACGAGGGAAGGGCTGGAGCGCTGGAACGAGGGAACCCTACCAAGCCTCAGATCTCAGGCGGGCTGCATGGACCCGATGACGTCTCGCAGTCGGCCACGAGCGGTGTGCAGTCGTCGCTTGATCGTTCCGATCGGGCTTTCGAACTGCTCGCTCATTTCCTTCAGCGATGAGCCCTCAAAGTAGAAGGCCCACAGGGTTTCGCGGTCCATCTGCCCTAGCTGGTTCAGTCCGTCCCGAACCTGTTCGATATTCTCCTGTCGAATCATTGCGGCAAATGGAGTGTCTTCCGTGTGCTGAGCAGAATCGAAGGACTCCGGTTCGACACATGTTTCGTTAGGTCGCCGAACAGCTCGATTGATGGACAGTCGCACGGCGATCTGGCACAACCACCCGCCAAATCGTTCGGCTTCCTGCAGCTGAGGCAATTTGCGGAAAGCTCGCAGGAAAACTTCCTGCACGACTTCATCGGCCTCGGCCGTGTTTTGCAGTCGCTGCATCACGATGCCGAAGATCCGGGATTCGAACAGCACAACAAGATCGCCGAACGCGTCCCGGTCGCCGGACTGTGCTCGCAAAACGATGGGGGTCAAAGAATCAGTCGTCAAAGATGAGATAGCCATTATCAGTCAGACTCCAGTCTGAAAAATCACGAACACTGCATCCGGAACGTTCGCCAGTGGCGAATACGGATGAGCCGTGAAGGGGAACTTCGCAGGAACAGCCGTGAGTACGAGGCAGTCAGACGCTGAGCAAACAGCGAAGGCCTCGGAAACTCACACGAAGGGAATGAGCGGCACAACGCGTGCAGCTCACTTCGAGCGGTTCGAGCGGAAGAAGTTCTGATTTCGTCCGAAGACGGGGAGCGTGTGCTCGTCAGCTTCTACCGCTGGTACCGGTCAGACAACCTGAACTCTGATTCAGAGCCCTCTTCAGATTCGAGAGTAAACTCGAACTGAATTGACTGGGCGAACTTTGGCAGCGTTTGGAGGATGCTCCACAACACTGCTTCATATCGCCTGCCGGCTGTCCGAGCAGATAACGCCAGCGCATCGATCGCGCTATACGTTCCTGATTCGGCACCACTGCAAATACCGCGGGGGAGGCAGAACCCACGAACAGTCCGGCAATCACATGGGCCGCAAGGGCCTGTGTTGATGCAACCAGAGCATGAATCGTTGTGTTCAGCAGCATTGTTCTGCCTCCAAATTGGTCCCGCGCCCGTGACTGGGTCTTTCGGTCCATGTGTTACGCCGCAACTGCGGCGAAAATAAAGTTCGACAACTCCATTGTTGTCAACAAATCAGCAATTCCACTTCGACGCGTGCTTCTTTCTGAAATCTTCCGTCGAAAGCCAGAACAACCAGGGAAAAACCAGCCTTGCAATTCACCGGTTTTCCAGGCCCCCGATGGAACCTTAAGAAAACACCGCGAACCGCCTGGGGAGCGTTTCCGTTGTGCCTTTGACATAGCATCGCCCGAAAAGGTTCGCGAAGACTATCTGAAAACCGGGGAAATTTTCAAGAATCCTCCTGAAACCGGGTTCTCATTGTGAAATCTCTCGGCAAAGTTCTTTAGTTGCCTGTCTGAATATAGAGGTCTCACCCCCAATGGAGCTGCCTGATGTCTCGGCATTTTCTTGTGTCTTTTTTCTGCCTTCTGGCTGCAAGCCGCTGTGTTGCGGCTGAAGAATTCCCGACTTTTAAGGCAGTGACCATCGATCCGGCGGTCGGCAAAGTCTGCTATTCGGTGACGCTGGCGGATGTCGATGCCGACGGCGATGAAGACATTGTGGCTCTGACAGAAAACCGCGTGATCTGGTACGAACAGCCGTCCTGGGCTCCACATGTCATCCTGCAGGACCAGACTCCCGCGGACAATGTCTGCATCGCTGCTCACGATATTGATGGCGATGGCAAAGTGGACTTTGCCATCGGAGCCGGCTGGACGAAAACTGGCACCCTGCACTGGATTCGCCGCACTGACGATCCGAATGCCCTGTGGAAGGTTGCGGCCGTCGGCGAAGAAACCAATGTGCATCGCATGCGATGGGCCGATGTGCTGGGCAAGGGCAGCCCGCAACTGGTGATTTCGCCGCTCAACGCCAGTCAGGGAAACGGCGTTCGGTTGCTGGCGTTTGAAATTCCCAAAGACCCGGTGGCCGAACGCTGGCCAGGAACTGTGCTGAACAGCGAACTCAATCGAATGCACAACCACTTTCATGTGGACTTCGACAACGACGGAACTGTCGACACCATCACGGCCAGTCGAGAAGGTGTGTCACTCGTTCGTCGTTCCGGCAATGAATGGCAGATGATCAGACTGGGTGACGGAATCACGGGCGCGGCGACTCCGGATCTGAATGGTGCCGGCGAAGTCCGAATGGGAACATTGAAAGGTGGCCGACGATTTCTGACTTCGGTTGAACCCATGCATGGAGATCACCTTGCCGTGTATCTGGAACCCCAAACGAGCGGGGAATCATGGGAGCGTCATGTGATCGATAAGGGCTTCCGACGAGGCCATGCTTTGGGGATTGCCGACTTTGACGGCGATGGTTCTGATGACATCGTCTTTGGACACAGCGACACGCCGGAAAAATTTGGCGTCAATGTTTACTCGTCCGCAGACGGCCAGCCTGAACGATGGAACAAGCATGTGCTCGATGAAGGCGGCATGGCGACTGAAGATCTGGCTGTGGGTGATCTGACCGGCGACGGGCGGCCTGACATTGTGGCCGGTGGCCGCGGCACTCATAACGTGAAGCTGTACATCAACGGCGGCCGATGAGGATCGCTCGAGAAAAAACTGTCCGATATGCAGTGAGCGGCAAGGCGCTGGCTCAGCTGAATCATCCCAATATTGCGCGACTTCTGGACGCTGGAACCACAAACAGTGGGCGTCTATTCTTCGTGATGGAACTGGTTCAGGGGGATTCTATTACGCAATTCTGCCGACAAAATTCCGTTCCGCTGCAGGAACGACTGCGGATGTTTGACGCCGTCTGTGATGCTGTCGAACACGCCCATCAAAATGGCGTGATCCATCGTGACCTGAAGCCATCCAATATTGTGGTCACGTCGCTTGATGGTCGGCGAATTCCAAAGGTGATCGATTTTGGCATCGCCAGTGGTGTCAGATTCAAAACTGTACCAAAGCCGGAAAGCTCAACGATTGACTCCCAGGCGGTCGCCACCATCATCGGCACGCAGGCCTATATGAGTCCCGAACAGACGCGCTTGCCGGATCACGAACTGGACGCTCGCAGCGATGTCTATTCGCTCGGAGTCCTGCTGTATGAACTGCTGACCGATCTCAACCCGTTTAAAGACATTCCGTGGAAGGAGTTTTCGTTCACGCAGCTTCAGCGAACGATCCAGGAGAAATCGCCCCTTCTGCCAAGCCAGGCTGTGGCGAACTTCGCAAACAGGCAGAGTCTTCCTGCCACCGAAGTCGATGCAAATGCCGGAAATGCTTCCAACACAAACCGTCCGGACGCTGCACGTGCGACTGTGGAAAGTGCTGCAGCACGTAGTCGGCGGCAAGGCGTTACATTGGCTACAGCGGCACAGTTGAAGGACGATCTCGACTGGATCACGATGAAGGCTGTTGAGATCGATCGAGAGCGGCGTTACGTCTCTGCTGCGGCATTGGCGGCTGATCTTCGGCGATATTTGAATCACGAGCCGGTAACTGCCCGCCCGCCGTCGAAGTTGTATCGCCTGAAGAAGTTCGTGCGTCGCCGCAAGTCGCGAATTCTGATCGCAACACTGTCGGTCACAGTTGCGACACTCCTGAGTCTTTCCGTCGGAATCGGTTGGTCATTGCTGTCGCGTCAAGCAGAGCTGGCGCAGCAACGAAAGCTGGCTGATCAGGACCAGAAACTCGCCGCGGTTCGCAATCAGACGGACCTGGAATCTGCGTACGCCAATGACCTGAAAGCCGCGTGGGCGGCCCTTCTTTTTGGCGATCTCAAGCAAGCACGATCGCGTCTCGGAGAATACACTGGCACGGCTGAGCAGGCGGCGGTCACTGGATTTGAATGGCATTATTTGAGACGGATCTGCAATGACAATGCCGCCATTTTGGCGAACAGCAACGGACACATATTTGATATCAAATTTTCACCGGACAGTCGCACGCTGATTTCGTGTATCGGGAATGAAGCATCACGACTGGATGTCTGGGACGTGGCATCGAAGAATCGATTGCATACCATAAGCAACTTTCGCAACGACGTTAACTTTGCCTGCTTCAGTCTGGATGGCTCAATGCTGTTGACAGCGGAAGAAGACTGTTGTGTTCGGGCATGGGACGTCAACTTATGGCAGGAAGTTTATCGCATAGACGGTTTTAGCATGCCAGTGGGTCAAATCTTTCTGGCGTCTGACAATCGCACATTGATCGCCTCGGAGTTGAAATGGTCGCCGCCGCCGCCGACCGCCACAACCGTGGTTCGTGACCTGCAGCAGAATCCGAGTTTGGATGTTCAAGTTCTTCCAGGGACGCGTCTGCTGGACGTCAATGAAAAACGAAAACGGCACTCTCTGCAAATAACGCGGGCGAGATCAGCATCAGGACGTTTCCGGAGCTCGAAACGATCAGCGTTCTGTCGAAACCTTTGGGAGCAGTCTGCTGTGGTCGGATCTCCGCGAGCGGCGATCAAATCGCCTGCGGAACTAATCTTGGATTTGCCGCCGTCTGGCGATGGTCAGACTGGAGCGGCGGCGTACTCCCGAGTCGGACCGCAGATCCCACGACCGTTCGCGGCGTGGCATTTTCTCCGGACGAGAAGTTTCTGGCGGTCTGTTCGGGCGACGGAATTGTCGAGGTTTGGGACGTTCTCAGCAGAACGCGGCAGCGTATCTTTCACACGGAGAATGGAGAGTGCTGGTCGATTGACATTTCTTCGGACGCTCAGCATCTTGCTGTGGGTGAGATCAATGGGGTCGTGCGGCTGCGTGACTGGTCCGAAATTGTCAATTCGCGTCATCGCATCATCGAAACCCTGGCGGCATTTCACGATGTCGCTGTCGATTCCGGCGTGGAACGAATCGCAGTCATCAGCTCAGATCAGAAACACCTTAGCTTGCACTCCACACACGATGGACGTCCAGGCCCGTCGATTTCCGCGACAGACGGTGCGTCGTTTTCCGGGTTGACATTTGCACCCAACGGTAACATTTTGTGGGTGACGGACAGTGTTGGAT
>JBDNHX010000131.1:0-9513 GCA_041688565.1 Planctomycetaceae bacterium | reverse complement strand
TCTTTGCTCTGGGAGCAAATAGGTCATGGTAAAATTTCCACCCTCTGATTTTGGGAGGAATTTTCGCTCTGATGACTGACCGAATACAGTGAAAACCCGCCGCCAATCATCCGGACTCTGCCAACCTTCACCCTTTGGGATATGGTTAACATAAGTCACCTCGCATTGCTGAACTTTGGGGGATTCAATGTGATGCTTCGATAAGAACGAAGTGAATGCACTGTAGCGGTCAATGAACCGCGGTTTCAGATATTCGTCATATCTCGGATATGGCGATTCTGATTCACCTTTTCGCCAGTTGAAAATGAATCGATCTTTCTGAATCTGAATGATTTCATGGTCATCTTCACTCACGTACCAACCGCGAATGTCTGGCGGCTTTCGGAAGCTAGGAAGAGATTTGAGCATGAGTCAAAAAGACCTGACGAGTGTGCCGAAGTGCATGTGGCAACGAACCATACCCTACGACATTTGACGACGCTCAAACGAGCGCCACTCTGAATTTTAGAAGTAAATCATAGCGGAACGACCGAATTTTCTGAAAGCAGGGAATTTGGCAAGAGCCCCGCTCCCAAATACCCAACAGCGTCCAAGTATTGGCATGACTGCAAATCATGGACACTATTTTTGGGTAGTCAAGCAGTGGGCTGTGATGAAATGAACGGTTTACCATCATCCCGCGAGCTTCCTCTCTTCATGCGAACAGCTCGTTACAAAGCGGCTGGGATAACGTAGCGGACCGACAAAATCCAACCAAACTGTGCAGGGTAATTGGCGATGAAAATCGCTCATTACTGCCGGTTTGGGATCCACTTCTCGGGGCAATTGGAGGCGGGTTCTGGTGACACTTGCCCTTTTTCACCAAAAACGAGGACCGTAGTTTTCTTAAAAGACCAGTCTTTTCATTAGCCAGGACGGGAATCGAACCCGTACGACCCTTTACGGGTCCCGGGATTTTAAGTCCCGTGCGTCTGCCTGTTTCGCCACCTGGCCGGTGCTTCATTTATTCGAATCTACTCTGCAATATGACACTGCAATTTCGACCACGAGTTCCGGTTTCTGGCGGAAGGTTACTGAAGATCGCAGAAACTGAAAACCGACTTCTCGACATTCCTTGATCCTGCTGATTTTTAACAACCGCTGATTCCGAGCCAACGCGGCCATCAAAACGGCTCATCGCCCTCGCTGTCGTCGTCGAGATATTCTATTTCGTCGTCGTCCCCGTCCTCATCGTCTCCGGTATCTGTCAGCGAATAGCGAGCCCCCTGCCAGACGGGACCGGGGACGTCGGTATAAGTCTCATCACTTTCCAGAATTTCCTGAACAGTCCCCGGAAGATCACAGCACATGGCTTGAAACTTTAACGCGGTCTCCTTTGCCTGATCCTCGGACTGCGCCAGAACACCCCATTCGGTGATATACGAATCCCAGTCCTGTTGATCACAAAGTCGATCAGGATCGGCATTCCAGTTTTCGTCAAGCGGCTGATGTATCAGGCAGCGAAACAGACGCACGTTTTCGACTGGTCGCGCGTCATCGGATTCTCGCTGCCACTGGAACCAGCTTTCCGGCATCAATCCGGATCTCAGCAGGCGGCGTTCGATTCTCGCAACCATGCCCTGATCTTTGAGGATCTCATCGGCCACCACTGCAAGCCTCTGCATCAATTCCATCAGGCCTGTTGGTGAGAGGAAATCAATCTCATACAGCGGCGTGGTCATCGCCACTTCAAGATGGGGCTGCGCGCCGGCCAGGTCATTCAGACGGAACTTAACGACAGCCCGCATCAATTCCAGATGCCAGCCGGTCGACTCCGCCAGGTGTTCTTCGCGGTCGATACACTCGAGCGCCTTTCGATATTCGCCCTGTTCGTAGTAGCAGACGCCGCGATAGTAATTGGTCCAGAGATTTTCGCCGGCCAGTTCTTCAAACTTCTGCAGATAAGTGAGTGTGGCATCATACTGCTTCAGGCGAAACGCCAGCATGGCCGCATCGAAGGCCACCTGGGCGTCATCGCTGCCTTCGCGCAGGCAGACATCCAGCACATGCAGGGCGTCGCGCGGGCGTTCGGTGCTGTTATAGAGATCGGCCAGTCGCCGCACGATGTTTCCGTCCGTGCGATCCAGACGAAACGCGCGAGCAAAGCAGCGTTCGGCTTCACCGTTGTTATCCTGAGCGGCAAAGTGATCGCCCGCACGAAGGAAGTTGCGAGCCTTCGAAGGATCAAGCTCCATCGACTTTCGAAACAATTGCTCCGTGCGTTCGGGAGTGATTTTCTCCGCCAGAGTTTCATTGCCTGAGGCTCGCAAAGCATCGCCCAGCGTGCCCAGCAACGACAGCACAACCGATCGATTGCGATGAGGAGCTGACAGCGCGTTGGCCCACTTCCAGACGTCTTCACCGTCTTCGCCGCTGCCGACGAGATAACCCATCAGGTGCAGAATTCCGGATGCATCTTCATGATGGGTGACCTTTGTGGCCTCCATGGCCAGGACATCAGTTCGCAAAATCTCGAAGCCCGCATCGGTCGGATCTTCCATCAGCTCGGTCATGCGATTGCGAAGCGCGGTAACCTGTTCGGCGAGCGGAGATGCAGGCTCTTCGGCAGAGATCGCGTCACCTGTTTGTGTGTCTGAATCTTTGGTGCCCGACAGAGTATCATCGGTCGAATTTGTCTCCGACAGAAGAGGGCGGGGCGACGAAGCCACTGCCAGCGGCGAAGGCTGATCACTGTCCATCAGAAACTGAAGACGCCGGAGAGTCAGATAATCGTTGGCCGTGCGGGCTCGCTGTTCAAGCTGTTTTGCAAGAGCCTCCGCAAGCTTCTGATCGCCGGCCAGTCGTTTGGTGGCAATCAGCCGCAGACGAGTTTCAAACCAGAGATGCGTTCCGTTGCATTTTTGCAGACGCTGATCCCATTTGGTC
The DNA here is from genome assembly GCA_041688565.1 of Planctomycetaceae bacterium. GTDB lineage: Bacteria > Planctomycetota > Planctomycetia > Planctomycetales > Planctomycetaceae > SXXK01. Next base: position 6,588 of record JBDNHX010000131.1, on the reverse strand, counting down.
AGCAGGTCGGACGCAGTGCTCCAATCCTGATTCCGCACGGCCATCAGAGCGGTGTTCAGATCCAGAGTGTTATCAAACACAGGGCATTCTTCTGGCGACGGCATTTCTGCAAAGGCCGGATCGGACGGCAGAAGAGCATCCAGCCCCGCGGCCAGGCGAATGGTGTCGCGCAGCAGCAGTGTTCGCACACGCGATTCATACTTTAAAGAGACGGCTTCGCAATTGGTGAATTCCAGAGCCTTCTCCATGGTTGCCAGCGCTTCATCAAATCGTCCGTGAAGAGCTTCCAGCCACGCCAGTTTGGATGATGCCAGCCAGCGCCGATCGCCTCGATCTGACCAGCCACCTTCCTGCTCCATCACCAGACTGCACTGATGTCCGGCGATGTCCGGATCATCCGCTGAAAGATACACGTCGCAGGCGTACTCACGAAAACAACTGACGCAGCCGGTCTTTCCCGTGCGGCGGCAGATCTGAAGGCCATCCGCAATGCACGCATGCATGCCTTCGGAGTTGTAACCTTCCAGCTGCCCAGTCGCTTCCGCCAGATTCTCATAGGCACAGGAGCTCATTGAGTACACGAGGTACTCATACTGTTCGCGAGGAAAGTCGGACTGAATCTGACGCAGTTGTTCCTCATCTTCCAGCAACGCGATCAACTCTACTGCGCGTTCGCGCATGGTCTGAAAGTCGAGCAGATATTGCGCCTGATCCATCTGAAAAAAGGTGCCCATCACATAGGAGTGAGCCCGATGTTCCACACGTCCCCGCCGCCGCAATTCACCGTACAGACGGGAGGAACTGGCGAACTGACACCGCGGAATGAAATCTCCGGCTCGTTCCTGAAGGTCTTTTAGCTGCTGGTCTATTTCTGATTCATTGCCGGATGTTGACACGAAGATTCTCCACGAGACAGGACGGCGCAAAAGATCGCGAGCCGCAGGGCGGGATTATCTGTCACACTGGAGCGTTATGTACAGCGATGCGGGCTGTACGAGACCAGATCTTTACGATCAGAAGCCGCCTTTTCCGGTAAACCTGCTGGACTGGCGCAATCCAAAACGTGTCCTGGCTTCGATTTTGCAGCCTGAATGAAAAGCATTCAGGGAGCAGACCGGGTAAACTTGCCAGCGGTACGATTTCAAAGCTGCGCCACATGATTGCCAGAACACGGTAGCGGCAGCCTTTTTCGCTCTCGTGCGACCGCACATTTCGCTAAATTTCTTCAGTTCCACCTTGGGAATAATTCCATGACATCACTTGCAGGTCAGACGTTTCTTTGTTTTGTCGGCGACGATTACGAGGACCTTGAAGTCTGGTATCCGAAACTCCGTCTGATTGAAGCGGGGGCGGAATTCCATCTGGCCGGACAGGAAGCGGGAAAAAAGTACGTCGGCAAGAATGGATATCCGTGCGTTTCGGACATTCTGATCCACGGGATTAACGTCGCCGATTATCAGGGGCTGATCTGTGCGGGTGGCTGGATGCCTGACAAACTGCGTCGCGACCCGGAAGTGCTGCGGATCACACGCGAGTTCGCTCAGGCTGGCAAACTGGTGGCCGCGATCTGTCACGGTGGCTGGATGCCAATTTCGGCCGGGGTCTATCAAGGCGTGAAAGTCACAGGTTCGCCCGGCATTAAGGATGATCTGATCAATGCAGGAGCGATCTTTTCGGATTCCTCCGTCGTGGTGGATCGACATTTTGTCAGCAGCCGGAAGCCAGATGATCTTCCGGACTTTTGCAAAGCGATTCTGCAGGTCTGCGGCAAGTAATCGCCACCGCTTTAGTGGCTCTAACAAATTTAGTGGCTCTAACAAAAGTGGGACAGGCACCCTCCCGGCGTTATTTTTTTGAGGTTTTTCGCACGATACGGGAGCCAGTCCCACGTTTGTCAAGCGTTCCAAGTGTTCTGTCCTTCCTGGAACAACGTCCCCCGCCTGACTATACGTTGCAAATCCAAGAGAAAGTTCTTCCATGAAAACGATTGCCGGCTTGATCGTCGGGCTGCTGCTTGGGTGTCGTCTGCTTGAGTCGACGTGTGACGGCGCGGAAAAGCCCAACGTGCTGTTTGTGTTGTGTGACGACCTTCGTCCGGATGCGCTGGGATGCTTTGGATCGAAGCATGTCAGGACGCCGAATATTGATTCCCTGGCTGCGCAGGGTGTTCGGTTTCAAAATTCGTTTTGTACGACATCGCTCTGCTCACCCAGTCGCGCCAGCATTCTGACTGGCCTCTACGCGCATCGTCACGGGGTTCGCGACAATTTTACAGAACTTCCGACCAGTTTGCCTCACTGGCCGGCGCGCCTGCAGGACAGTGGCTACGCGACCGCCTATCTGGGCAAATGGCACATGGGTGAAAACAACGATGAACCACGCCCCGGGTTCGACTGGTTTGTGACACACAAGGGGCAAGGTAAATACTTTGACACGGAATGGAACATTAACGGACAGCGGCGAGAAACGCCTCCAGGCTACTACACTCATATCGTCACGGATTATGCACTGGAATGGCTCAAACAGCAGTCATCAGAAAAGCCGTGGGCACTTTGCATCGGCCAGAAGGCGCCGCATTCCTTTTACTTCCCCGAAGAAAAATACGCTCACGCATTCGACGATGTCGCCGTCCCGTATCCTCAAAGCGCCTTTTCGCTGAAAGGTAAACCGGAATGGATCAGCCAGCGCCTGCGGACATGGCACGGAATTTATGGTCCGCTGTTTGAATGGCGCAAGAAGTTCCCCGACGACTCACCGAAAGCGGTCAAAGATTTCGAAAACATGATTCACGCCTATTGGGGCACTGTGCTCAGCGTTGATGACAGCATGGGGAAACTGGTCGCCTACCTGAAAGAAACCGGACAGTTTGACAACACCATCATCGTGTTTATGGGAGACAACGGGCTGCTGGAAGGTGAACATGGCATGGTCGACAAACGGACCATGCATGAGCCCAGCATTCGCATTCCAATTGTTGCGTGCGGGCCTGGACTGAGAAGCGAAAAAGTGGTCGCCGAACAAGTCCTGACGACGGATATCGCCCCCAGCATTCTGGAGTTGTGTGGTGTTCCGCCGCTGGAAAATATTCAGGGGCGGTCGTGGGTAAAGCTGGCACAGTCAGGAGACCCGGACTGGCGCAAGGCCTGGTTTTACGAGTACAATTATGAAAAGCAGTTTCCTTACACACCCAATGTTCGTGGTCTCCGAACCGACAATTGGAAGTTCATTCGTTATCCTCATGGCGATGGCTCACCCGACAGACACAAGGCCGAGCTTTATCATCTGACTAAGGATCCGGATGAACTCACAAATCTTGCGGATTCCACCGATCACAAAATTGGACGAGCCAGGCTGGAAAATCTGCTCGGACGGCTGATGGCTGCTGAAGGTTTGACAGCAGACACGGACAAGATGCCGCTGGATCAGGGCATTAAAACTGAACTGCCGGATCAGAAAATTCGATAAGGCCGACAAAAACTTTTTCAAGGTGTTTTTTCCATGGTCCGTTTCTCTGCAGTCGTCCTGATCGCCTTTACAATATGCTCATCATCCGTCTTTGCGGAAGGCTGGCGATCCATCACCGCGGATGTGGTTTATGGTCACAAAGCTGGCATGGCTCTGACGTACGATGTCGTCCGACCGACAGCAAAGCCGAACGGCGCGGCGATCCTGTTTATGGTCAGCGGCGGATGGGTTTCTGCGTGGAGTGATCCGGAGGCCGTTGTCCGTGCAGAAAAGCCGGACTCATTGAATATCTTTGAAAAGATCATGGACCATGGCTATACACTTTATCTGGTCCGGCACGGCAGCAGTCCTTACTTTAAGGTGCCGGATGCGGTCGCTGATGTAAAGCAGGCGATTCGTCATATTCGTGCTCACGCTCAGGATGCGGGAATTGATCCGGGTCGCATCGGAGTCTGGGGCGGAAGTGCGGGCGGCCACCTTTCGCTGGTACTGGGATCAATGGGCGATGATGGAGATGCGGCCGGGAAAAATGAGATTGAAAAAACCTCCAGCCGGGTTCAGGCTGTTGTGGCTTATTTTCCTCCGACCGATATTCGCGAGTACGTCAATCATAAAACACTCAGCCCGCGATTTCCTGCGGTCGTATTTCCGGACGACCTGGCGGATGACGTGTCACCGCTGCTGGCGGTGACGGCAGACGACGCGCCCACGCTGTTGATACACGGAGACATGGATGAACTGGTGCCGATCTCACACAGCGAACGCTTTTCAGAGGCCATGAAGAAGGCCAGCGTGACCTGTGAGCTGATCGTCATGAAAGGCGCGGCTCATGGATTTCCCGGGGAACAGGGGACGCAGGCCGAAACCGCATTGCTGAACTGGTTCGACAAACATCTGGTCAGTCCGGGCGAGGCGAAGTAGTCTGACTTCGCATGATGAGCACTGTTGACTCGGAGTTGACACAGAAAAGTGACGCGAGCGTCAGCAGATCCAGACAGAAAGGCGATCCCAACGTGGCCCAAAAAATTATCATCGACGCCGATCCAGGGATTTGTGACGCTCTGGCCATTATGGTCGCGATGGCGGACCCGTCTCTGGACGTGCTGGCCCTGACCGCTGTCGCCGGTGCTGTCTCAGGAATTCAGGCCACCCGTAATCTTCATTATCTGGTCGGCATAGTTGATCCGCTGCGGCATCCGCGAGTCGGGCAGGCGGATGTAAGCGACTGCGCGGCCGATCACGCTCCTTCCGGCATGCCACATCAGCAGGCATTGAACGGGCGCTTTGGCCTGGGTGAGACTGATCCGCTGGTTCCCGATCTGCACAACCGACGTGAATCGGCCAAGCTGATCGTCGATCTGGCGCGTGAGTATCCTCAGGAAGTTCGGGTCCTGACATTCGGGCCGCTGACAAATATTGCGATGGCGCTGGATCTTGATCCCGAGTTACCACTGCTGCTAAATGGTGTGATTTGTCAGGGCGGTGCCATGCAGAACAGTGGCGACGTCACGGCCGCGGCTGAATTCAATATGTGGGCGGACCCTGAGGCGGCCAGAGCCGTCATGAAATCGCCGGTTGGGAAAATTCTCGTGCCTTTGAATGTTAGTCAGAGCCCGGCGCTGTCATTTGAGGACATTGATCGGCTGAGCGGACTGATTCCGTCGACGCCGGTCGGCGAGCTGGTCACAGGCCTGATGCAGTTTGCGATTCGCGCCAATCGGCAGCAGATGCCTCGCGAAGAGGTCTCATTGCCGGCAGTGGCGGCGCTGGCGGTTGCCTCGCGAATGGCAAATTTTTCTACCGAGAGCGTGGTTCTGGATGTTGAGACGGTGGGTGAAATTACGTGCGGCATGACAGTCATTGACAACCGGCCGTATCGCTTCGGACAAACAAATGCGGAAGTCGTGACCGACCTGGATGCCAGTGCGGTGATTGATTACTTCTGCCGAAGTGTTCGGCGAATTGCTGTTTCATCCGATGGTCGATCGTGAATTTTTAAGGCAGACACTTCAAACGTGCGCGAACTTTATTCTTTTGCCGATGAGCGTCTGGCGCGTCGATTTGTTGATGTTCTGCAGTCGCGTAAAATGCCTGCACGCGCAGAGCAGGAAGGCGACGCGTGGGTCATCTGGATTGAGAACGATGACGACCGAGACAACGCACGCAATTTGCTGAACCAGTTTCAGACAGATCCGGAAGCGGACGAGTTTTCTGAAGCAGAGAAGATTGCGAGGAAGCTTGAACAAACGGCAAAGCAGGCGGCAAAGGCACGGCAGCGCCTGAATGTAAACATCAGAGATCGATGGCGCGGAGTCTGGTGGAAAAGCTGTCCAGCCACGGCGACGATGGTGGTTATTTCCTTTCTTGTGGCTGGCGCCGCAACGGACTGGGATTCGCCGAAGAAGTTCATGGGGCTCATTCCGGCCCTTTGCAGCGATGAACATTCTGTGATTCGAAATGCCCTGTTTATTCAGGCGCCTGTATTCTTTCTGCCCGGCCCCAACGGCGACGTGGCGCTGTTCGAACCGCCCAATCTGATGAAGACAATTCGCTCAGGTCAGATCTGGCGGTTTGTGACTCCCGTGTTTCTGCATTTTCATTTTCTGCACATACTGTTCAACATGATGTGGCTGCGAGACCTGGGTTCGCGAGTTGAGTTTGCTCGTGGAACTCGCCGCTATCTTATCCTGGTTATTGTGATCGCCGTTGTCTCGAATATCGCCCAACTGTTATGGGTCGGACGCTTTGGCGTCCCGTTTCTGGCACCCCGTTTTGGTGGAATGTCGGGCGTGGTGTTTGGCCTGGTCGGCTACACCTGGATGAAAGGAAAAACGCAGCCACAGGACGGGCTGGGGATGTCGCCCGATCAGATCATCATGTCAGTCCTGTGGATGCTGCTCTGTATTGGCGGTGTATTTGGAAACGTGGCCAACACGGTTCACGTCGTCGGATTCGTCACGGGGATGGTGCTCGGTGTCCGCCAGAAAGTCTGGAAGCATCTGATTCAATCGCTGAAAAGCACCGACGACGAATCATTTCTGTGAAAGTGTTATTCACTGCCATCGGTGAATCATCGTTCAAAAGTCGGGCAGTCGCCTGATGCTTCATTAACACCACGAGTTA
>JBDNHX010000130.1:0-26644 GCA_041688565.1 Planctomycetaceae bacterium | reverse complement strand
TCATACAAACCACCAACGCACTCACACGTCAGTCCATCGCCTGCTATTCGGAGTGCCAGCAAAGAAAAAACGTACCAACCTCGCCTCCAAGGCCAGTCAAGCCGCCAGAAAACACAACGCCACTAGACCTTTACAGCAGTACACGGCTGATCCCTCACGGATCCGTCAGAAGTCGAAGGTGCGGACTCTCGATCGGGCCACAGGCGCACCGGCCGGTGAATTGCGAGAAGCCACCGTCTGCAGATGAGGCGCCATGTGACGAGCCACCGCTTCCACAACAGGAGCCACAACGGCGTTTCCAAATTGTTTATACGCCTGCATATCGGACACCGGAATTTTGAACTCCGGCTTTCCGGGCTGATCGAAACCCATCAGCCGCGCACATTCGCGAGGCGTCAAACGTCGGGGATTTTTCTTTCCCTGCTGCTGGATCAGAATTTCTGAACCATCCTTGTAGTAACGGGCCGACAAGGTTCGGGCCACATCGCTCGGGGTGTTCAGGCCAAATCCAAACCCGTTTCCCTTCAGCTTGTGCCCGGCCGCGTAATCCTGCAGATATTTCCACAGATTATCCGTGAGCGTGTATCGCGGTGCAACGTCCGCCTTTGGACCGACTGTAAAATGCCCGTCGGACTCCTCACTGCCGTCTTCCGGATGCAGAATGCTGCTCAAACGGGGCCCCTTCAGAACATCGGGCACCTGCAGATCGTCAAATCGGAAGTCCGTAGCGTCTCTGAATCCGACCATAAAAATTCGTTCGCGATGCTGAGGCACAAACGACTTTGCATTGATCACTCGCCACTGAACGTGATACCCCAGCTCTTCTGTCAGCGTGCGGTGAATGACGCGAAACGTATTGCCTTTGTCGTGGCTGACCAGATTCTTCACGTTCTCCAGCAGGAAGGCTTTGGGTCGGTGGTGTTCAATGATTTTGGCCACTTCAAAAAACAGCGTCCCCTGAGCCTCACATTTAAATCCATGCGCGCGGCCCAGCGAATTTTTCTTGCTGACCCCGGCAATGGAAAATGGCTGACAAGGAAAACTGCCCAGCAGAACATCGTGGTCAGGAATCTGGCCCAGCGGGACCGCTCGAATATCGCCGGCAAGGATGTGTTCATTGCCGTCGTGAAAGTTGGCCGCATAGGTCTTCTGTGCGTACTTGTCCCATTCGCACGTGAAACAACAACAACCACCGATCGCATCAAAGCCACGTCGCAAACCGCCTATGCCTGCAAACAGATCGATGAAGCGAAACTCAACAGGCGCACTTTTTACCTCGGGCAATGATCCTGCCATGCGCAGCAGTGATTCCAGCACTGGCGGCTTTGGGATACTGCTGCCTGTTTCGTAGCGGCGCAGCGTTCTGGCTGACAATCCCAGCTGCCCCTCCAGCGCTTCAAAACTGAGTCCCGATTTTTGTCTGAGTCGCGCGAATTCCGTCTGCATGCCACATCGCCTCTGGGATTTTTTTGGACAGTATGGCCAAAAATGTCCCAGCTCACAAGCGGCGCAATTCAAAGCTTATGCAACAGGCGAAATCAGCGAAGCGCAATACGATGCTGACTCAGCTGTTCGCAGCCCGAATCAGTGATCAGATAATTGTGTTCAAACCGCATCCCGCCCTGCTGTTCAATGTAACAGCCGGGCTCCAGCGTAATCACATCGCCGGCCATCAGCACATCGTCGCTTTCCGAAGCCAGCACGGGCGGTTCCGGATGCTCAAGACCGATCCCATGCCCGGCGTGGTGTGCAAGCTTGCCATAGCCGGCCGCTTCCAGCACCGACGAAGCGGTCTTCCAGATTTCTCGGCCTGCAACTCCCGCTTTCAGAATCGAGGCCGCGGCCGCCAGCGCGTCTCGACAGGCTTCGAACTGCTTTACAATTTTCTCCGACGGAGCTCCGACGGAAATTGTATTTGTGATGTCACTGCGGTACCCGTGAATCACCACGCTGTAGTCCAGAATGAACAGGTCGCCCTCCTGAAGCTGATAGTGCGTGGCCTGACCGCCCGCTTTGTGCATCGCCGCATTGTTGGCTCGAAAGTCTCCGTAGACAACACACGGCACTCCGGCCGCTTCCTGAGCAGCGCGCTGAACTTCCAGATACACATCGAACTCAGACACGCCGGGCCTGATCACTTCGAAGGCTCGCGCATGACCGGCTTCCCCGGCCCGCATGCAGGTCTTCAGAAGTGCGATCTCATCCACATGTTTTGTACGACGCAGTTCTCGAATAATCGTGCCCAGCGTCGTTGGTTCTTCAGTTTCGTCTTCGGCAAACTGCCAGGCCGCATTTTCGGCCACCATTGCGGCCGTCATTTCCGACAGACCTTCCGGTTCGATCAAACCTGTGTTGCCGCTCCAGATGTTCTCAACTTCACTCAGCGCCAGGCAGAGCGCATCGTCGCGATTAGTCACAGACGTCTTGTGGGTGTACCACGGAATGATGACTTCCTGATCGACGAAATACGGCACGGTCGCCGACCGCTTTGCAAAGTTATCAGCCAGCAGAATCACGTTGCCGTCGCGAGTCATCATCAACAGCGACTTCTGGTCGCCAGAGAAGCTGATCGGGTTGATCCGAAAGTTGCTGAAGTACTGCACATGGCGCTGATCGCCAAGCAGCACCCAGGAAATTTCCTCCGGCAGTCGCGCCCAGAGCCGTGTTCGCCGCTCGCGGCAGCCTTCAAGTGTCAGCATCAGCAACGATCCTCTTGAAATGAAATCCTTGTAGCGGCAGCCGCCAAGGCTTTCGGCATATTGGCTTATCAACCCAACAACCGATACGCTTGCCGCGTTCCGCTACAAAGTGAGAACGCTGACGCCCAGCCGCTCGCCAGACGCACGAACTATTCAAGTCCCTGAGCGGCCAGCCAGCGTTCCGCATCGAGCGCGGCCGAACAGCCGGTACCGGCGGCGCTGATGGCCTGGCGATAATAGTCGTCCGCGACATCGCCAGCGGCGAATACACCTTCAACACTTGTGTAGGTGCGCTGCGGCGTGGTCCAGACGACGTAGCCTTTGTCGTTCGTCGTCAGTTGCCCCTTCAGGAAATCCGTATTGGGCGTGTGGCCAATGGCGGCAAAGTAACCGACAACGTTCAGTTCTTCCGTCTTCGCGGGATCCGTTGTGCTGCGAATCCGGACGCTGGTGACACCCGTTTGATCGTTGCCCAGAACTTCATCGATTCCGGAATTCCATTTGACCTGAATCTTATGATTGTTCAGAGCCCGCTCGGCCATGATCCGACTGGCTCGGAACGAATCGCGGCGATGGACGATGTAGACCACGGACGCAAACTTCGTGAGGAACGTGGCTTCTTCCATAGCGCTGTCACCACCGCCAACAACGACGACTGGTTTATTGCGAAAACGAGGCAGCGCGCCGTCGCAGACCGCACAGGCGGAGACGCCCAGATTCTTGTACTTGTGCTCCGACGGCAGTCCCAGGTAATTGGCCCGCGCGCCGGTGGCGATAATGACGGAGTGCGAAAAGAATTGCTCACCGCTGAGCGTCGTCAGTTTGAACGGCCGCTGCGACATGTCGATATCGACAATGTCGTCGGTGACGATACGAGTCCCGAAATTGGCCGCCTGCTGACGCATCAGTTCCATCAGTTCAGGACCGCTCACGCCATGCTTGCCGTGCGGCGCCATGTAGCGACGCTTGTCGTCGGCAATGGACGTATCCAGATAGGCGGTCATATCGCCGACCGGAAAACCGGGGAAGTTTTCCACTTCGGTCGTCCAGGACAGCTGGCCGAGCGGCAGGGTCCCCTTCTGACGGTTTTCTTCGTTGAACGCGCCTTCGTAAACAACCGGATTCAGTTCCGCTCGCGCGGCGTAGATGGCGGCTGTCCAGCCCGCGGGGCCGGATCCAATAATCGTGACCTTTTCCGTCATTTCCAGGACCTGCTTCAACATGTTTCTTTGGACAGGCTCAGTCTACGTCCATCGCCGATTGAGCCCAAACCCGGACACTAACCGACTGATCAACATCCGACAACGGATCATCCGGGTGTAAAAAAAATTCCAGCAAACCGAATCCCTGCGGAAACCACGGGAAACACGGCAGACTTGTCATCCCGAAAGAACGCTTCCATGGAGGGAAAGCGGACTTCGAAAGGCTATTTCTTTCCGATCCGCAACAACACGCTCTGCCTATCGCGACCGGGCGTCGACCATGCCGAAATCTGTTCGACTTCCGTCCGCTTCAGCAAACCGGCCTCTTCTGCTTCGTCCCGTTCTTCCGTCCACTTTGGACCTTTAATCAGCAGCAGCTTGCCGACGGCTCCCCACGAAGGAGCGAACCAGCCGATCATCTTGCTGATGGAAGCCACGGCCCGAGCTGTGACAAAATGAAAGTGGTACCGTTTCAGAATCGCTTCCGCTCGATCCGAATGGACCTGAATCTTCAGGCCGAGCGATTTCACAATGTCCTGCAGCGCGATGGCCTTCTTGCCAATGGAATCACACAGCGACATCTTTACATCCGGCCGAAGAATGGCCAGCGGAATTCCGGGGACTCCTCCGCCCGATCCCACATCCATGACGCGTGCGTTCTCCGGGATGTGTTTCGACAGTTCCATCGTGTCCAGCAGATCTCGCGTGACAAACAGATCCCAGTCCGTATGTCGCGTCAGATTCAGCCGGCTGTTCCAGTCCCAAAGCAGCCGACAATATCTGGCCAGCTTTGCCGCCTGATCTTCCGGAACGCTCAGCCCATGAGCGTTCATTGCCGCCTGAAGCTGCAGAAGGTCGTCTTCCGGAGTGTGCGTGTCCGCCTGGGTATGTTCTAAATCCTGCAATGAAATGAAGCCTTCTGTAGGTCGATCTGTCTCAGATCGACATGTGTGCATTTGACAACACTATCCCGCCTGCCATCCCGAGCAAATTGCATGCACGGTTCGCCTTTGCGGCAATATGAGAATCCTTTCCGGCAGAAAGGACCTCCATGGAATTTCATCCGATTCGACGGAAAGAAAATCGGCTAGCGCTTTGTCAACCGTTAAAGTTCGGGTTGCGTTGTGTTTGTACAACGGACTTCCAGTTCGTGATTTCAGCTTTTGTCGACGGACTGGAAGTCCGTCGTACCCGAAAAACAAGCGTTGACAAAGCACTATCGCCTCAGGCTCAAGTCGATTGGGTTCGTTAGCGAACGCAGACCATCGGTCTACACCAGCCCGAAGACCAGATCCATCTCTTCTGAAATGCGTTTCAGCTCAGCCTCATCGCCGCCACCGACTTCGGCCGCACACCAGCCGTAAAAATTAATTTCCTTCAGAGCTTTTCGCACATCGGCGTAGTCAATGTCGCCTTCAGAAATGCGAGCCCACTTGTCTTCAGCACGGTTGTAGCCTTTGATGTCGAGCTTGAAGACTCGCTTGCCAAGCTGGCGAATCCAGTCACCCATGCTGCCGTATTTCCAGTGGTTGCCGATGTCGAACTGCATCCCGACCCATGGTGAATTCAGCTCGTCGACAAACTTCACATACTTGTCAGCGTTCTGAGTGTGATCGCCTTCATGATTGTAATGAAAATGATTCCAGACATTTTCGATCACAATCTGAACGCCCAGCTGCGCGGCCACAGGTACGGCCAGAGAAATGTTTTCGATGGACCGCTTCCAGATTTCGTCTTCGGTTCCGTCTTTCCCGTGCCCCACAACCAGCAGCACCGAATGTCCGCCGACAGCGTGAGTATCTTGAATCGCAGACTTCAGAGACTCCAGTGCTTTGGCTCGAACATCAGCACTGGCATCGGTATGTCGAACATCCCAGTGCGTGGAATTCACAGTACCGTCGACCGGCAGGCCGCTTTCCTGAATTGCCTTGGTGGTCTCTGAAACGTCCATGCCGGGAGCATTCATTTCGATACCCTCAAAGCCAGCGGCCTTTGCGGCCTTGAACTTGTCCGTCAGAGAGCCCGGAACATTGACCATGCCGATTTTCAGCGTCTTCCACAGACGACCTTTCAGTCCATCTTCTGCGGCTGCCACCAGAGTGGAAGCAAACGGTTGAGCCATCAAAGATCCAGCGCCTGTCAAAACAGAACCGGCCGTCATAGCGACCGCTGATGACTGCAGAAAACCGCGGCGAGAAAAAATGTCAGAGTTCATCGGTTGAGTCCTGATTGAGGCGGGTAGAATACGAAGGGCCATGTAATATCCGTTGTTGCGTGTGGGGCTGGGAATTCCATACAAGCTCGAAGCGCCAGCGAGTGAGCCGGGGCGTGCAAAGCTCACTCGCTGGCGCTTCGAGCTTGTATCAGCTGACCGACTCACCATGCCCGACGGCTATCATGCTAGCCTCAAACATCGGGAGTCGGTAGAGTCGGGGTGTTCGAATCTGAAACTCGCAGAGCCAAACAGCTCCGGATGTCGCAACGTTCAAGAAAAGATCGGGCTGAAACAATGAATTTTTTCCCGGACATTGAAAACCGTCGACAATTCCTCACCCAGACGGGCGTTGGCCTCGGAGGCATGGCGGTGGCCGATTTGCTCGCCAAAGACGCTTCGGCCGCCGAAGCTTCGGACCGCGGGATTCTCGGCGAACCACACTTTGCACCCAAAGCAAAGCGAATTATTTATCTGTTCATGTCGGGGGCACCGTCGCAACTCGATCTGCTGGACTACAAACCGATTCTGAACCAGCGGAATGGCGAGCAGTTGCCGGATTCGGTCCGAGGAACGCAGCGACTGACCGGAATGTCGGGCAATCAGTCTTCGATTCCCCTGGTCGGTTCGCCGTTTAAGTTTTCGCAACACGGCCAGGCCGGAGCATGGTTCAGTGAACTGCTGCCTCACACCGCCAGCATCGCCGATGATCTGTGCGTGGTGAATTCCATGTACACAGAAGCCATCAATCATGGCCCGGGCGTCACTTTTCTGCAAACGGGAACTCAAATCGCCGGTCGCCCCAGCATGGGCGCATGGCTGAGTTATGGACTGGGGCAGGACAACGCCAACCTGCCTTCCTTTGTCGTGCTGATCACCAAAGACAAGGGCGGACAGCCGCTGGGGTCACATTTGTGGGGTAGCGGATTTCTGCCGACAAAACATCAGGGCGTGCAGTTTCGCGCAGCCAAAGACCCGGTCCTGTATCTCGGCAATCCGGCCGGTGTCAGCAGCGACAGTCGCCGGATGCTGCTCGATCGTCTGAAGGAGCTGCACGAACATCAGTTTGAAAAAATGCCGGACACGGAAATCCAAAGTCGCATCGATCACTATGAAATGGCCTACTCGATGCAGACCAGCGTTCCGGAAGCCACCGATATTTCTTCAGAGCCCCAGTCTGTTCTGGATGATTACGGCCCCGATGTCACAAAGCCAGGCACGTTCGCGGCCAATTGTCTGCAGGCTCGTCGAATGGCCGAACGCGGCGTGCGATTTATTCAACTCTATCATCAGGACTGGGATCATCACGGCGGGCTTCCGGGCGCTCTCCCGAACATTTGCAAAGAAACCGATCAGCCAGCCGCAGCCCTTGTGAAGGACCTGAAACGCTGCGGACTGCTGGACGACACGCTGGTTGTCTGGGGCGGAGAATTCGGACGCACGAACTATTGTCAGGGCAAGATCTCCGCAAACTTCGGCCGAGACCATCATCCTCGCTGCTTCAGCATTTGGATGGCGGGCGGCGGCGTGAAAGCGGGATCGGTTTACGGGGAAACGTGTGAGTTTGGTTACAACATAGCAACGGATGGCCTGCACATTCACGACCTGCATGCGACCATCATGCACCTGCTGGGCATTGATCACGAACGACTGACCTACAAATTCCAGGGCCGCCGCTACCGCCTGACGGACGTTCACGGCAAAGTCGTTCAGGGCATCCTGAGCTAATCTCAACAATTCCTCGTTCCAGGGCTCCAGCCCTGGAACGAGTTGAACACCTCAGGTCTGTTCGCCCTGCCACACGACCTTGCTCTTGCTCATCAGATCGTGCATTGCCTTTTTGTCAGCTCGGAAGAAGCACATCACAAAACCGAGATACAAAGTCAGAGCTGTGACAAGCGCCGAGGCTGCTCGTCCAAATGCCTGCTGGCGTGTCTGCGGTTTGTCGTCATCGCGCAACACGATCAGGCCAATGCTCCATTTGCCAAGTGTCGCGCGAGCCGCGCCGGATTCACCGGACGAGAAATAGAAGCCCCAAATTCCCAGAGTCGCGATGGCTCCGATGATCTGGGCCAGCATATCGGCGATGCTCCAGCCATAAAAATGGAAGAGCAGCCCGAACAGCGTTCCGATAAAAAATCCTACGCCCGAAAACAGTGTCATGATGATAGAGTCGACCAGGTACGCCAGATAACGCGGCCCGAAACCGGCCGGTTCAAGGTCCGGAAACTCATTGACAACGGCAAGGTCGGAACGGAAGTACAGACCATACAGACCGATGACCCGCATCATGAAGACTGCAGGAAAACTCATCAGCGAACAGATGATAAAGAAGAAGATAAACAGGGCCGAAAAAACAATCGGCATCTGGTAAAACAGGAACCGCAGATTTCCTTCGCCAAAGTCCATCACATTTCCCTTCAGCCATTCCAGAGCGGCCGCTTCCTGCGTGAACAGCCAGTTGGAAATACTCGACCGCATCACGACGCCGGCAATCGTGACGGCAATCGGAACCAGCAGCACCAGAAAAATGTTCATGCCGAAGACATAAAGCGACGGAGCAAGTGTCTTCCCGAAGTCGCGCACCATCCATGTCAGCAGCCAGGCGCGATACGAATACTTCTGAGCCATGTGGACCACCGCCGCCGGCAGGACCAGCAAAGGAACCAGCATGATGACAGCCACCAGGATCCCGGCAGCCTCGGGACTGAACGGGAAAATGCCCATCGGTAACAGTAACAACGGAACCGTCAGCACCGTGGGCCAGAAATAGAATCGGAAACCCATCGTGATGTTGCCGAAGAAATCCTGAGTGAATCGCTTTACCTTTTTTTCACCCGCCATTGTGACGCCGGCAATTGTCGTGGCCAGAGTCCACGCCCAGCCGCCAAACCCAAGCTGAAATACCAGAGTCATTCCCATCCAGAATAAGGAAGGCGGTTCTTTTCGCGCTTGAATCTCAGGTATTGGCAGCGTGATCGTGGTGCCTTTCGCCGTGTAATAGGTCCCGTCATAAACAACGTTTGATCCGCCTTCCTTGGGGACCTTAACCAAGACGCTGCCATCTTTGATTTCGATGTTGGCGCCGCCGGCTTTCACCATGTCGTGAAGCGACTTCACGCGATTTGTGACGTAGTAATTGAGCGCAAACAGGCTGGTCATTGACATTGACAGACAGATTGTCCAGACCACAGCCGTCTGCACACCAAACTGCCAGTGCTTCTTCAGGAACTTCCAGCCGTTGGGCCAGAGAGTCGAATAGAATTCTTCTGGCGGCGGCCCTTTGCGTTCGACACGTCTGCGCTGTTTATCACTTAGCGATCCCGTGGCGATGGTGACACCGCATTTGGGGCATTCGACATCATCGTCACGAACCGGTCGTGCACAGCCTGGGCAAACTTTTCGCTTCGTATCTTCTGCGCGGTCCAGATCCAGGCCCGACAGAAAGTCGTCCGGATTTTCCTCCGCAGGCTTGGGTCGGGGTCGTGTCCGTGGAGCGGCTGCTGCGCTTGCCGCTGGTGCTCCCGCGGCGGGAACCAGAACTCGTCCGCCGCACTGCTTGCACTTGACCGCTTTTCCGGCGGCCTGATCGGAGACATTCAGGACAGTCTGGCAACCTTCACAGCGAACCTTGATCGGCATATTCAGTCTCGTGCAGCTCTGACAGCAATTTCACAATGAAAAACAGCATTTGCGCAGGCAATTTAGCAGACGCTTCCGCACGAGCAACATACCGCCAAAAGAAAGGCCGCGGGAGCTTTATTCTGCCTTCCCACGCGGGTTCCTCGGGGAATTGCATTTCCTCCGGCCCAATGTCGGTTTCAAAATAGCGACCGGCAGGCGTTCAACCTGCGTCAGGGCTCTGTTAGACTGCCCGAACAGAAATACTGTCGATCTGTGGCCGATCTGGCTGGGGATACTGGTTGTGGCGAACAATGCTTCCGATACCGAACTGATCAGCCGCGTCGCCAATGGCGATCAGAACGCATTGGCGGAACTGTTCTCACAACACCGTGATCGCCTGTGGCGCCTTGTCACGTTTCGCATGGATCCGCGTCTGCACGGTCGCGTTGACGCCGACGACATTCTGCAGGAAGCGTGGCTGTCCGCTGCTCAGCGAATCGACCACTTCCTGATTGACGCGTCGCGATCCATCTTCGTCTGGTTCCGACTGATCACCTGCCAGACTCTCGTCGATATTCATCGTCGCCACCTGGGCACGCAAAAACGCAACGCCGGCAATGAATTCTCGATTGATCGCGGCTGGGCTTCCTCGTCGACGTCGTCGTCTTTGTCGTTTCATCTGCTCGATCATCTGACCACGCCCAGCGAAGCCGCAGTGCGCGAAGAGATGTCTCAGCAGCTGAATCAGGCGCTAGGCGATATGAAGGACATCGACCGCGAAGTGCTGGCCCTGCGTCACTTTGAACAGCTGACGAACCGCGAAGCCGCGCAGGTTCTGGGCATCTCCGAACAAGCGGCCAGCGACCGCTATATTCGTGCGCTCGGGCGACTGAAAACGGCGATGACATCGCTGCCCGGCTTTCTGCCGTAAGACCGGCCTTACACAAATGGCGTGGACTTAACGTATTTTTTTGCGGAACGCGCCAAGCGTTTCGATTTTCCCTGCAAAAACGGGGGTGCCGAAAGTCCTGGCGACTTCCGCTACGCCTTAAGTCCACGTCATTTGGCCTTGCACCGGCCGTACTTCCGCTTCGACTGCTGCCACCGCTCTTCACATGAAAACTTTCCACAATCGCCGCAGCTTCACACGGTCCGGGCAAGTCGGGAAGTTTGGCCGACCTCGCACGCGGATAGTGGCTGAATTTCGCTGCACTGGTCGATGAGAATTTAAACTGTCAGTGCCGCTGCGCGCCCAATCGCGCAGGTCCGACCGACAGAACCGTTTCGCTTGTGACCACAAGCCCAGCTGACATTGCAGTGTTGAGGCAAATCGATGGTTAAAGTTGCCCTGGATAAACTGGAACAGGACGAAGCCTCAGGCTCCGAACCAAAGCGTAAGCCAGTCCCGCGAAAATCCCGATCGAGCTGGCTTGTGAAACTTTTTCTGCTGGGCACCGTTCTGGTGGCTGCGGCTCCCAGTCTGATTTCTCTCAGCGGCCAGGCTCCGGCCCTGCTCAGCAAGGTCCATCCGCGGCTTGCTCAGACGGTTTCGTTTCGAAGTCTCACCGTACACTGGTGGACTCCTCTGGAAATCACGGATCTGAAAATTCGCGATCTCAGCAATGTCGACGCTGAGCATCCCATTTCCGAAGCCCCGCTGCTTTGTGAAATCGAACGTGCCACGACCATTGAACCGCTCTGGCGAATCGCTTTGAACGCCGGCCGTGGAACAGGTCTGCTTGTCACATCACCAAAATTGAATCTGAACACAGACGATCAGGGCACCAATCTTGACCGAACCGTGACCGCGTTGTTTGGCGATTCCCCGGACAGCACTGAGTCTCCTCGTTTTCCCTTTCGGATGACGATCGAAGACGGCAGAGTTGAACTTCGATCCAGCATGGCCAGTCTGCTGAAGGCCCAGTCAACGCCAGCCGGCGATGCATTGCCAGTCGAATCGGACGTACAGCCTGAGGCTCCCGTTGAGCCCCCTGCCGCATCGGTTGTGTCTGCAGAAGTCACCGCCATTAATGGCGCCTTTTCCACAATGGATACGGAGCGCTGGCTGCCGGAAATGAAATTGACGGCCGAAATCCGCGGAGATGGCTCAAATCGAGTGTCTCGCAAATCCGCCGCGCGGCCAACTCGCATTGCCGCGGGGCTTGATGAAATCGTGAACGACTTCCCGGATGTGCCGCTGGAAGATTTGGCTGGTGCCGATGCAGCGGGCGACACGACCGGCGCCAGAATCCAGATTCAGCTTCGGCCTCGCGCCGACGAAAAGGGTCGCCAGACCATTCAAATTGGTGCGCGGGATATGGACCTGCGACTGTTGCAGCCGTTTCTTTCGATGCTCGGTCTGGACATCGCATGTGAAGGATTCGTTTCCGGTGGCGTGGATGCGCGTCTTGCCGGAGCAAGTCTGAACGACGGAATTGTTGGACGCCTGAAGCTGACCGGCGATCAGGTCCGCATTCGCCAGCATGCCTGGTCGGTCGACGAGTGGCTGCTGCTGGGAAAAACGGATGCCAGTGGCGCAGTCGCGATGGCGGAGGATGGAATTCTTATTCAGGATCTGATTGTTCAATCCGACGTGGCCCAGTTGACCGGATCGGGCGAGCTTCGGCACAATCGTCCGGCCACGAACGTCGGTGATGACAGCAATGCCCGACAGCAGATTGAAGTGACGGGCTCCGTGGATCTGGTGCGGCTGACGTCTTCGCTCCGGCGGACTTTGGCCCTGCATGAGGATGTGAAAATTCAGAGCGGCCGCGTGACATTTGGCCTGCGCGGCTCTGCAGCAACCGCGGACGAAGTCGCTTCCGGACGCAATGTTGAAACTCCGGCATTCGCGGATTCAGCGGTGGCGTCAGACAAGATTCCGACTGCGTCTGGCACGGTTGCAATGGTTCCTGTTGCAATGGTCCCCGTTGCGATGAGTCGTGAGCTGTCTCAGAACGGCACATGGCAGCTTGTCGTAAAGACCGAAGATCTCTCCGCCATGCGCGCCGGGCAGCCGCTGAAGGTGGATTCGACAATGCGACTGGACGCTGTCGGACCATTCACCGAAGGCTTGCCGACACTGTCACGGGCACGGTTAACGGCCGGCTTTGGTACGATCGACTGTGCTCCGGACAAAGCGGCCTGGAAAATTTCCGGCCTGCTGCAGCCAGACGCCTTGTGGCAGCAGCTGCAACAGTTTGCCAGCGTGCCTCAGCCGGGTCTGCACGGTGACGTCAGCTTTCAGTCACGACTGGCGATGAAAGGCCAGACGATTCAGCTGACGGATCTGCAGATGAACTCTTCAGATATTAAAGTCAGCAGCATTGCTCTGGGAATTACGACCTCTCAACCCGTAACGTCGATGCTTGATGGCACCGTCCACGTGGAAGGAACAGGGGCTGCAATCCGCACCCTGATGTCACCGTGGCATGATGCGTCCTGGCTGTCGAATCGAACGAACATTGTTGCCGATCTGACAGCTGCGCCGTCACGAGAGATCCAGCTGGCGATTCGAATTTCTCCGGAGAACGTTGCCAATGTGCAGCGTTCCAATGTTCTGTCGGTGGCTAAGACTCGAACGCGTGCAATTGCCGTCGCGCGAGCAACCAGTGCAGATTCGTCGTTCGTTGTTGATGAGGCCGATATTAATCTGTCCATGCTGGCCAAAGAGGGTGGTCAGCGTTTTGAGATCGAAAAAGGGTCCGTCAAACTTCCGGGTCTGGCTGCCCTGCTGACAGGAACCGTATCGGTTCCGGACAACGATTTGTCCGTTGATCTGGTCTCGGACACGACCTATGACCTGGATGTCCTGAGCCGGCGATTGTTTACTTCAGATTCCGGAATCAGTTTTTCTGGTCAGGGCCGCGATACGTTTCGACTGACGGGATCTCCGTCGGCATTGAGCGGACCATCGCAGCGATCCGGTCCCGGCACTGCCACAGCTCAGCCGTCACTGAAGGGAAGCGGAACAGTCAAATGGACGTCAGCGGAGATCTGGGGATTGCAGGTTGGTCCTGCGTCCGTTCAGGCCAGTCTTGAGAACAGTCTGCTGCGAAGTGCTCCCATCCAATGCACGTTGAATGGCGGCGAAGTGAACATGATGCCTCAGTACGACTTTTCCAGTTCACGTCTGCAACTGGGGACCGGCAGTCGCGTCCAGAATTTGCAGGTCAGTCCTGAACTGTGCCGCACATGGCTGGGCTACGTGGCTCCAATGCTGGCGGACACAGCAGAAGTCAACGGCCATGTTTCGGCCCGCGTCGAACGTTTTCTGTGGGACTTTAATATTCCGGAGAACTCCGATGTTCTGGGGCAGCTGACGATTCATCAGGCCCAGGCGTCGCCCGGTTCTTCGCTGGCTTCCATGTTGCAGGTCCTGGAACTTTTGCGGAAGTCCGGCGACAGCAGTGCCAGTCTGGCCGATCGCTCGCTTGTGCTTCCGGAACAAACAGTGCCCGTTCAGATTCGGCAAGGCTATGTCAGTCATCAAGGCCTGACCATGGAACTGTCCGGATACCGCATGAAAACCAGCGGAGCCGTGGGACTGAATAAGCAGCTGCAAATGACGATCGATCTGCCTCTGGAAAAATCCACGGCAACGGCCAGCGGCCGCAGTGTGAAGATTCCTTTGCGAGGCACGATTTCTCAGCCACAGCCCGACACCGTCGCGCTGGTGCAGGGCCTGGGTGTACAGAAGATTCAAGAAAAGCTGGGGCTTGGTGACCAGGCCGAGAAGGTCGACAAGACGCTGAATAAGCAGTTGAATAAACTGTTTGATAAGTTCTGATTGCAGATACAAAGTCGACACATGGTGCCGGCCTGGATTTGGAATAGCAATTTCAATTTCCTCATCCGCCCCTGACCTTGCGTCAGAGGTTCATGCCGACTGTGCAGAACCGCGTTATGGGACTGCGTAAATCTTCCACTCACGGCCTTCCCACAGCGGTTTGCTTTCGAACGGACCGAGAATTCTTGTCACGATAAAATCGCAATCCGTCTGCTTTCGAAGTGTCCTCAGATCGGCCTCGTCATACCGCAGGTCGGAAGAACTTTTCAGCGTCCAGTCGTGCAGCATCCACAGGCGTTTGTTCCAGGTGAGAATTCCGGCGGCATCCTGTGGGCAATCTTTGTAGCACACGAATTCAGCCCGCTCTGAGAACCACTTGAAGCCAAACGATTCGCGCGGTGTCAGGAACAGCGAATCGTTCGACGTGTTCAGCCGAATCCAGTCACATGCGGCCCGCCAGTCGGCAAACTGAGCCGCCGTGTAACCGGCCGGAGCACTTTCCCGGGTTCGCCATGCCTGAAGCACTGGCACCACGACGGCGAACACAAGCAGCGCCGCACTAAAAACCGTGCCTCCACAACATCGCGATCCAATCACAGGCCACGACCGCGTTTCGCTCGACTGCGGTGCATTCGTCAGCGATGCGCTCGAGAGCCGGTGACAAATGTCCTGCAGGATTCGCGACACCAGCAGCGCCAGAGTGACAGGCAGCAGGGCGTCGAAACATCGGAACGGATAAAACTTGAGCAACGCGGCTCGCCATTCCCAACCGTTCATTTCCTGAGCCGCCTGGGTATGCCAGCCGATCAGAACTCCGGCAATCGCAATCAGTCCCGATATTGCAAACAAAGTCAGGAGACAGGCCAATGCGCGCGATCGCTCAGCGGGTAATGTTTCGTCAGCCGAAAGTTGAGCCGCTCGGTTCCGGCCGGACCACCAGAGCCACATCGCACTCAGCACAATTCCGGTGACAACGACGCCCGCGTAAATCCATTGCGAGCGAGTCAGTTCGGTCGGATCCAGATGATGCTTCAGCCTCCTGAAAACCTGATAGAACGAAGCCAGCTCCCGGTCCTTCTGCGGAATCCTCTTGTCCATCACCAGCCTGAGCGCAGGGATCAGACCGGGCAGCGAAACGACAAGTGTTGTGAAACCAAAACCCAGCAGTCCGGCAATGGACTTCAGCAGGCGTGTACGCGTGCGAACCAGCAGCACGCAACTCGCCAGACAGACGCACGCAGCCACCCATCCGCCGACCACTGGATGCAGCGAACATCCAACACCGCACAACAAGCCGGCCGCTGTCATCCAGCCGGGACAGGTCCGCTGTTGCCCGCGAATCCATAGGCTGATGGTCATGAAGCAAAATCCCCAGGCGGGAACCTTGGACTCAAAACCACCCAGCAGCCACTCGCCCGAAAAACTGCCCGCGAGACTGAATGATGCAAACAGGCCGGCCGCGATCAGGCGAAACACGGCAGTCAGCTGAAGCGATCGCCCCAGCATGTCCCATCCCACGGCCAGCAGCACCGCAGACGTCAGTCGCCCCATCATCGCGATGGCATCCAGCGACAGAAATCGAGTGAGAAATCCGGTGAGCCAGAAGAAACAATAATGCGCGTTACGGGACGTCAGAAAGAAGTCGCGGGAACACCACGTGGGATCTTCGAACGCCCGTGCCTTGGCCAGATAGTGCGGCTCGTTGACTCCGGGAATCGGACTGGCGACCAGCGAAACGGCGGCAAATAACCCGGCAATAAACAAACTCGACCACAGAAGAGTCGAAAGAGACTCCGCCTGTGGTCGGCTTGATTCATGACTGATTAGTCGTGATGAACTCACTTCTTCTTCTTTGCAGTCGCCTTCTTCGCAGCGCCCTTAGCGGATTTTTTGGCCACTTTCTTCGCAGCCTTTTTGGCCGCGAACGCGTTGATCGCTTTTGATTCGCCGCCAGCAGCCTTTTTTTTGCCTGCTCCGCCTTCAGCCTTGCCACCGAACGCCTGATCCCAGTTCTTCCAGAATGCAGGAGTCGTTCCGGTCCGAACAATCGGTCCGCTCATATGATCCAACCTTTTTCCATTTGTAAACTTACCAGTCACATCCTCTGAGGACATTCGCTGCGAGATTTGCTGCGCGGCGAGCCCCCACAAGTGCGGATCTTGATGGTATGGACCTCAATCGTCAAGGTGGCCGGTGGACGATGCTCGAGTTCATTCCCGCGTGAACCTCACGGACGGACGATTCTGCCAGAGTCCGTGGCTCGAAGATAACCGGTCCGTTACCATGCCGATCCCACCGAATACCGTGCTCCATGCAATGCCGCCACGATTCACTCCCTCTGCAAACCATCGGCATCACCATTCACAGGAAACGCTGACATGATTGCGATCCGCACAACAGTCGACCGACTGGCCTTTCGAGTTCTCTGCTCCTTTGTTCTTTTGGGGATGGCAACTCCGACCGCCTTCGCGGAATTCAAAGCAGGCGCGGCTGTAATCGATGTCACACCGGACAAATTACCCGTCCTCGTCAACGGCGGGATGACCAGCCGAAGTATCGACAAAGTCAAAACCCGCGTGCAGGCACGAGCCATCGCGATGAGCGACGGAAACGAACAGCTGGCGATTGTCGTTGTTGACAGCTGCATGATCGGACGCGTTCTGCTGGATGACGTGAAAGCTCTGGCCAAACTGCGGACCGGAATTCCGACGGACCGAATTCTGATTTCTGCCACTCATTCGCATACAGCGCCGGCTTCGATGGGCTGTCTGGGGACAGACGCTGATCCCGATTACATTCCTTTCCTGCGTGAAAAACTGGTAGAAGTCATCGCCGCCGCGCAGGCCAATCAGGAACTCGCTCGCATTGGTTTTGTTAAGGCCATGGCTCCTGAATTTACAGCGCTGCGCCAATGGATTCGCCGGCCGGACCGCATTGCAGAAGATCCGTTCGGCAACATGACGGTGCGTGCCAACATGCATGCAGGAGCCAACTGGGATGATGCTGTGGGTGAGGCAGGTCCCGAGGATCCTGAACTGTCGCTCATTTCTCTGCAGTCCAGGGATGGCCGACCACTGGCGGTGCTCGGAAATTTCTCAATGCACTATTTCGGTGATGCAGACATCAGCGCGGATTACTTTGGACTGTTCTCCGAAGGACTCAAACTGCGGATTGCGCCGGACAGCAAGTTCGTCGGTATCATGTCACATGGCTGCAGCGGTGATATCTGGCGTCGCGATTACACGAAACCGGAATCGTGGAATCCCAGTTTAACGATCGACGCGTACACTCAGGGACTGCTGGACATTGCAATGAAAGCCTATGACGGCATCCAGTATCGCGATGATGTCACGATCGGCATGGCCGAACAGCGGATGACTCTGAAATATCGCGTCCCCAATAAACAGCTGCTGGAATGGTCACAGCGAATCGTTCAGGAAACGGGCGACCGACTGCCCCAGACCACCCCGGAAGTGTACGCTCGCGAACAGATCATGCTGCATGAAGCGCAGCAGGCCGAAATCGTGGTTCAGGCACTTCGAATTGGCGACATCGGAATTGCGACGACTCCGAACGAGACATACGCCATCACCGGCCTGAAAATCAAAGCGGCCAGTCCGCTCACGCACAACATGGTGATCGAACTGGCCAATGGCGGGGACGGTTACATTCCTCCGGCCGAACAGCATCCTTTTGGCGGCTATAACACGTGGACCGCGCGGTCTGCCGGGCTGGAGGTTCTCGCCGAAGCAAAGATTACTCAGGCCGCCATTTCTCTGCTGGAAACCATCAGCGGAAAGCCTCGCAAGTCATACGAACTTCCGACCGGACCAGCCTCCGAGGCCATGAAGTCTCTGAAGCCCCGGGCGTGGTGGAGACTGAACGAATTCACGGGCCCGATTGCGGTCGATGCCAGCGGACACAATCATCAGGCCGCCTACGAAGCCGCAATCACTTACTATCTGGAAGGTCCGCAGTCAGCGGAATTCTGTGGCTCTGAAGCGATCAACCGCGCGCCGCATTTTGTTGGCGGACGCCTGCGGGCTCAAGCAGAACATCTTCCCAAAGCGTACAGCGTTTCGCTGTGGATCTGGAACGGCATGCCGAACGACGGTCGTGATGTCAGCGGCTGGTTTTATTCGCGAGACTATGACAACGGCCTGAGCGCCTTCGGTGAACATCTGGGGCTAGGCGGCAAAACCGGGCACACCGGAAAACTGATCTTTCAGTACGGCCAGTCGGCGGAAACAATTCTGGCCGGCAAGTCCGAAATTCCCCGCTGGTCCTGGAGCCATGTGGTTCTCGCGCGCGATGCTGAAAAGGTCCGAGTGTATCTGAACGGACAACTCGAAATCGAAGGCTCCGCCCCGGCCGTGGAGATCAGCGAACTCATGCTGGGCGGACGAAGCGACAACGATTCCAACTGGGAAGGCCGTCTCGATGAGATCGCTGTTTTCGATCGTGCCCTGAGCCCCGCAGAAATTGCAAAGCTCCAGGCGAAGTGAATGCTCCTCGCAGGCATGGCTGAAACATAATTTCCGATTTCCGATCCCCGATCCCCGATCAAAAATCTCACTCCCCTAAAACCAGTCTTTGTTCTGGCCACGAACGCGATGCTGCTGGCCGGCGCGTGCGGCGTAACTGCCCAATGCCGCACCCGCCGCCTGAGCCATCGTCTGCAGCAGAATCTGAGCCATCGGGCCCTGCAGGACCGCGCTCGCCTGGTTGGCGACTGGCGAGTCCAGGTGCTGAACGCGATACAGATTCTGATAGGCGGTGTCGGGATCCAGCGTTCCGGCCAGCAGGGACTGCAGTTGTGACTGAAGATCAAACTGGTCATCAAAAACTCGCCGCGGGTGATCAAACTGGGCGCGTCGACATTTCGACGCCAGCTCGTTGATTCGAGCAGTGCGTTTGGCTGCCTCGTCGGCAGCGCTGAAGAAGCGATCCAGCTGCTGCTTTTTCTCACTCACCTGATCGTCGATATGCTTCAGTCGAGCCACCACCTGATCATCGGTCAGTTCGGCCGTCTGAGCAGCGCGAGCGGCCACCAGTGATCGCTCGGTGCGCTGAATCATGTTCTGAAAAGCTTTCAGCGCGTCCTGATACCAGGGACAATCGGGCGATTCCAGTTCCGCCAGCTTCCCGCGAGCCAGCTCTTCGCCCTTGCGCGCGATCTCGGCGGCGGCTCCGGCACTTTCCTGTTCTCGGCGCACTCCGGCTCCTTCCGCCTGAGCCTGAGGCAGTCCAAGGGAATTGGCTGCGGCCATCTGACGGCGTTCCACTTCTTCCATTACCGCTTTCACGGCCTTCTGCTGTTCGTCAATCAGTTGCCGCATCTGCGATGGAGCCGATGTGAGAAATTTGTACCCGGCCGCAGCGCGAGGAAAATCGATCAGCCGCGAAACCGAGCGGTCCAGGCGTCGAGCCAGCCCGCGACTCTGATAGCTGTCTGTCCCGAAACCGTTCTTCCACAGATACTGAAACAGTCGACTTTGCTGATAGTTTGGCAGCTTCGTGTGTGCGTCACTGTCGACCTGCTGCAGATTGGCCTGAGCCTGTTCCAGTCGCGCCTGTCCCTCCGCCGCTTCCCGGGAAAGCGCCTGAAATTCCGTATCCCCGGCCATCTGATCGGAAAGCCGCTGTGCCAGTTCATCACACTTTACGGTCAGCTCATTCAGACGACTGCACAGCGACTTCCAGCGCTCGTCCGTTGACGCTCGCAACGTGGTTGCCTGCTGAAATCGTTCCGCGCGTTGTCGACGAGCGTCCTCTTTTCTCAGAATGATACTTTGCAGAGTCGTCTGCATCTCCGACCAGCCATCACGGACCACATCGTCGTCAAGCCGCGGCAGATACAGCTGAGCCAGTTCGCGAAAGGAGTCCGACTGACTGGTCACAAGTTGATCGATCTCCGCGGCGGCTTCGTGAGCCGACGCGCGGGCCTTTTGTTCCGACACGCTGGCCGCCGCCGCGAAGTCCGTGATTCGTCGAAGGATGTCCTGTCCGGAAACTGGCATTGAGCAACTCAGACCTAACAAGGGAAAAGATTCAGACGAGCCCTGATACCGCGCCTGCAGCTGACAATGGCTGCTAAGCACCCACGCCTAAGTTATTGGGCATAATTCGTTTAACGGCGAGCCGTAGGCGTAGGCAAATTAACAGAAAACCGACGCCTTCGGCTTGCCGTTAAACGAAGAAAATTATGCACGGGTGCTGAACAACGGCAGTTCGCCAAAGATGAGCCTAAAACAGTTGAGCCTAAAATATCAGCCGCCACATCAGCAGGATCACAAGCACCGTGCCAACTATCATAGCCAGCGACATCCGCCGGATATACGCATGAGCCAGAAACACCCGGAAGGACGACGGTGGATCCCGATAAGCGTGCTGCGTCGAAAAATACTGTTCAATGGCCGCATCAACATCGGCCTCGGTCATCCGATCCCCGGTGACGGCCGCGGCCTCCAGCAGACGCTTTCGCATCGCTGCGCGAATCTCTGTGCGTGCCAGAGCCACTTCGGCCTGCGCACGTTCCTGCTGCATACCGCGAGCCACCTCAAGGACACGCAGCGTTTCTGACAGCTTCAGCTCGGGAGCCACTGTTTCGTACCCCGTTTCTCGAAGCCCGGCTTGTTCGTTGATCATGACGGCATTCCTTCACAGCGGCATTGCGGTCCGCGGGAAGTTTGATAAGTTGACTTCAAAACTTCCTGTTCCCACATCGACTGCTGCCAGTAACGTAAAGGCTATTGTAATGAGTTCTGCAACCCCCGCTTCCCCTGAGCCGTCCAAAACCACGCAGCTCACGGTTGCTGATGCCTCAGTGCCCGCATCAACACGGCCCGCATCCACGATGCGTCACTATCTTGATCGGGCGATCACAGTATTGCAGCGTTTCGGCCTGTCGACAACAGGCGATTCCGGAGACGAACTGATTCAGCTGCTGGAAAGTGTGAAACATGTGGACGAAGCCCGAGCTTTGGCCATTGCGGATGTGATCAAACACATGAGCACCTTCAATCGGCTGGTGCGTGAAAATGTCGAAAATATTCGCATCGGAAATCGCTATCTCGAGATTTCCCAGATGTTCGATTCGGTCCGGGAAGATTCCAAGATGCTGATCTCCCAGCTGGCCGACGGTCAGATCAGTCGCACCGAACGCTTTCAGAACTGGTGGATGAAGATTCGCCGGGGTACACCCAGCGACCGTTTCGAAACGATCGCCGACACCTATAAAGATGTGTCCAAAGACACTCGTGATCAGCTGGATCGCGAAGACGCGATTATGGATGCCTACATCGACTTCCGCTTCGCCTTGAAGGAAGCCGAAATCATGGCCACGGAATTATACGAAAAGCAGCAGCCCGTTCTGGAAGCCGCCAAACAAAGCCTGGCCGACGCCCAGACCACCGTCGACAGTTACGAAGGCAACGAAGCGGCTCAGCGCGGTCGTCTGCAGTTGACTCGCGATGAAACTCAGATCCGCTTTCAGAATGAAGATCGCACCTACCAGCTTCTGAAGGACATCTCCGAAAATCTTGCCATCGGATACGATGTCGGAGAAACGCTGATCACAAAGTTGAAGCAGACGCATGATGTGAAAGACAGTGTCTATCGCCGTGCGGTGACCTTCTTCACAACCAACGAACACGTCTTCACGATCCTCGGCACCGTTTACACCAGCCAGCAGGGACTCCATGAAGTCACGGCCGCCACAGAAGCGATGAAAGAAGGAGTGAACAAGGGCCTCGAAGATATCGCTGATCTCGGTCGTGAACTTGAACGAGCGGCCATGAAAGCGGGCTATGGATCCACGATCAAAGCGGAGAGCGTTCAGAAGCTGGTCGATGCAATCACTTCGTTCCAGGTGGAATCGCTGACGATGATTGCCGACCTTCGCAAAGAGAGCGAACAGAACGCAAAAGAAATCCGCCGCGTCGTCGAAGATGGCAAACGACGGTTCCAGGAAACAACTGCGCGCTACGTTCAGGCCACCATCGCCGAATAGGCGTGGCTCTCAAGCTAAGATCGTGACTTAGGGTGGGACCAGAAAAGCGCCGGCCCACCATTTGCAAAAGCCTTAAGACAGTCGAATTGCGCGGACTCATCACGAGAGAATGCTTTAGCCTCTGCACATGTTGATGGATTTCCTCAAGAGCTTTCCTCCGTTGCAGCCTGCCATCACTCCGCCGTGAGTGCTCTTGCTATGCCGACGTGAAGCTGTGTCGAAGCTCCGCACTGCCAGCTCGCAGATGTGTATTTATTCATTGCCGTTTTTCGGCAATTGATCGCGCCCCTTTTCGCAAAGTCAGAAAATGCTCAATCTGGTCGCCTCACGCGACCTGAACGTCAAAAACAATGTTCTCTCCGGACTTACTGCGGCCTTATCTGGCTATTGCCAAAGTTCACGCGAGCGGTTCCTGCGTCTTTGACCGCCATCCTGGTTGTGACTTCGATCTCTGTATTTCTGAATTCCACGCTGGATACCAAA
Organism: Planctomycetaceae bacterium; assembly: GCA_041688565.1. GTDB lineage: Bacteria > Planctomycetota > Planctomycetia > Planctomycetales > Planctomycetaceae > SXXK01. The sequence goes on along the minus strand of JBDNHX010000130.1, from coordinate 3,624 downwards.
CTGGCCGTTCAAAATAAGAAACACGTCGTGGTGACCGTGCGCGACATGCTGTTCACAAACGCCACAGCGCAGGCGGTCGCCAAGTCTGAATCAACGCTCACACCAGCCGAGAAATATGTGCAGAATGGAAAGCGTCTGCACCTGACTCATCTGAGTTTGGAGTGCCGCGCATTACTGAATCGAGCCGGAGATCTTGTCGAAGTCAATCTGTCGGAAGATCCGCAGTACCATGTGGCAACGGATCGCATCATCAAGAAAGTTCCAGGCTCCGCAGCCATCACGCCCACTCACTGCAGAAATTCGCGAGACGGAGGATGATCTACAGGCGAGGGACTAAACTGTTACTTCCAGACTTTCGCGAACAACGGCTTAAGCAGGTCGCGATTCATGCGATCATCGACCCGCCGCTCAGCGAAATCCAAGGCCAGCACGGCTTGATTTGCCTCCCAAAGGTGATGGCAGCCTCTCTCGAACGGCATGAGACGTGCCTAATTCTTTCGATGGCCGTAAAGAGTTGCTCAGCACAGTGTGAGAAAACTACGGGAATTGACCTACATGCCCGCCCAATGACTCAGTTCATGTGTGCTCCAACGGATGCAGGAAGCTCTGCTTGATTGGGCGTCATATTGGAGTCCAAACAGCCAGATTGTCGCCCTGCGAAAACGAATTGACATCCGATCAAAATTATAGCGAACCCGTTTTTTCAGAAGTCCTGGCCCTCCGATGTCGTCGGAGCGGGACTCGGCATGTTGAGCTGGTTTGCGTTCGTTGCGGCGGAGAATACGACGACGAAGAAGAAGTAGCCTGATCAGTTCAATCCGGGGTTCATTCAAAAGTAGCGCAGTTGTCTCAGGCACAAAAGGGGGAAATGCAATGGCGAATTCAACGATGGTCATTGAGACAGTGTTCACCGAAGGAGTGGCCCACCTGTCTTACTTGATCGGCGACCGTGCAACTGGCAAAGCAGCAGTCATCGACCCTCGGCACGACGTGGACGTGTACATCGAGCTGGCGAATAAACATAAGCTCTCGATCACTCACGTTTTTGAAACTCATATCCACGCCGACTTCGTATCGGGTACGCGGGAACTATGCGATCGCACAGCAACCGCCAAGGCAGTCCTCTCGGTTGAAGGCGGGGCGAAGTACGGTTTCGAGTGCGGCAAGCTGAAGGATGGTGACAAGATCGACCTCGGTCGCGTGATCTTGACCGCAAAACATACCCCCGGCCATACGCCGGAGCATATGTCCTATCTCGCTGCCGAAGGAAACCGACCCGAACAACCATTCGCAATCTTCAGCGGCGATTGCCTGTTCGCCGACTCGGTGGGCCGACCCGATTTGCTCGGCGACGACGCGACTGGAGGGCTGGCGAAGCAATTGTATAAATCTCTGTACGAGTTCTATCTCAAGCTTTCTGACGACGTGCGGGTCCACGCCGCCCACGGTTCCGGTTCCCCGTGCGGAGCAAACATCAGCGACCGGCTGATGTCCACAATCGGATACGAGCGGAGAAACAATGCGGCTCTCCAGTTCAAGGACGAGGCCAGGTTTATCGAGTTCGTCCTGTCCACCGCCCCGCCAGAGCCGGTGTACTACCCACGGATGAAAAAGATCAATGCGGATGGGCCAGAGATCTTGGGCCGTTTGCCATCCTGTCCGCCATTACCACCGCAAGAGTTTGCGGCGGCGATCAAAAAAGGCAACGCTCAGCTTGTGGACAATCGCCAGATGCGGGCCTTTGGAGGCGGCCACATCGCTAGCGCATTGAACATCGGGCCACGAGCCGAACTGTCGATTTGGGCTGGGTGGGTCCTCGATCCGAAGAAGCCGATCCTGCTCGTCTTGCGCGACGACGCTGATTTGCCAGAAGTCCAACAGCAGTTGCTCCGAGTCGGGTACACCGAGTTCAGCGGCTACTTACTCGGCGGCATGGAGCAGTGGGACAACCAGGCGCTGCCGATCACCAGGCTGGAGCAAATGTCGGTTCAGGAATTGAATGAGGCGCTTCCGCCACGTGATCTGCAAATTGTCGATGTGCGATCGCCCGACGAATGGCAGGGTGGTCATGTGCCAGGGGCGACTTACATCTTCCTGCCGGAACTGGTGAAGAAGGCGAAACGTCTCGACAAGAAGAAGCCGGTTGCCGTGTACTGCGACAGCGGGTATCGAGCCAGTCTGGCGGCCAGCATTCTTCAACGAGACGGGTTCACTGAGGTCCGCAATATACCCGGAAGCTGGAAGGCTTGGCGCGCCGCTGAATACGCGATTGAGAAGCCCAAGGAACAAAAGAAATCTTCCGATACCGACCGGTGATATATCGACCAGTGAAATGATGAGAACAGGAGAATGCACGATGACTCGATACGCGCTAACGGGGATTGCAATAGCCCTCGCGATTCCAAGCTGGGCGGTCGCTGCCCCGCCGGGAACTGACCCTTTGCAATACTCAGGTCCTGCATGGTCGCCGTATCTCGTCGGCGCGCTGATCGGATTACTGTCGATGGCGACATTCTATTTTTCCAACAAGCCGCTCGGTGCGTCTACCGCTTACGCTCGACTAGCAGGGATGCTCGGCAACTTGATCAACCGGCGTCACACCGAGTCGCTGAAATATTTTCAAGAGAACAAGCCGGTGGTGGACTGGGAAGTGATGGTTGTGCTGGGCGCAGTCCTCGGTGCGTTTCTCGCCGCCTGGCACGGAAGTGAACTAACGGCGGAATGGCTACCTGCAATGTGGGTAGCTCGATTTGGTGAAGACAGTCTCGCGCTGCGGATCGGAGTCGCGTTGCTGGGAGGAGTTTTCATGGCCTTCGGTGCGCGTCTCGCCGGTGGTTGTACCAGCGGACATGGTATTAGCGGCACGATGCAACTCGCCGTAGGTTCCTGGATCTCCGTCATCTGTTTCTTTATTGGTGGCATTGCAATAGCAATGCTGATGTTTCGACTTTCGTAATCGCAAGCACTGGAATGAATCATGACTGCACTGACACCATTGCCGGATAAGCCAGCCACGAAGTCAGTCGACAAAGGCATTCCCGAAATGGAAAGTTCCAAAAAGAAACCGATTGCTACATCTCAAATACTTCTTGGCTTGCTGTTCGGTGTGATTTTTGGCTTCCTGTTACAGAAGGCTGGAGTTGCGAAATACCACATCCTGCTTGGCGCATTGCTGCTGGAAGACTTTACTGTCGTCAAAGTCATGCTCACTGCGATCATCGTGGGAAGCATGGGGGTTCTCAGTTTGCATGCCCTTGGCCTGGTAAAGCTGCACATCAAACCAACGCGTTACGCAGCGAACATCATCGGTGGTCTTTTATTCGGCGTCGGATTTGGGCTGCTGGGTTACTGCCCTGGAACGGGCGCAGCCGCCCTCGGCCAGGGAAACTGGGATGCAATCGCGGGAGTTATTGGCCTCATGGCAGGTTCGTATCTCTTCGCGGAAATGTCAGGCTGGCTTGGAAGAACGGTTATGAAGTGGGGCGAGCGTGGCAATCTGACGCTCCCCGAACTCGTTCACATGAATCGCACGACGTTCCTACTGATCTGGGTGCCACTCTTAATCGCTACGCTCTTTGCCATCGATCGATTTGCAACTCGTTAACTTTGATTGTGTTTCTGGAG
>JBDNHX010000129.1:0-9655 GCA_041688565.1 Planctomycetaceae bacterium | reverse complement strand
CTGTCGCAGTATTCAAATGGATTGTGAAACTTCAGCCGAGTCTTGCGGAGGTTGTCCGGGTCATGCCGTTCGCTGTCCTCTTTCCACTATGTTTTGAACTTCCCACTCTACAGCGAAGCCTTGCTGTGGTACTATGCATCGCTGGTAAGGGAACGAAATGCGAAGGCAAACAGACTCGATGGTTTGTGAAGGAACCCTGCGGCCGATCCGGCGGCAGTTGTGAGGTTTGCCCTGGCAGGTACGGAGGGAGTTGCTGACCATGAGTCCTCAGGAATCAGATCTTCAGGACCGAGTGCAGGCCTGGCTTGGAACAGCCACGTTAGCCGCGGCATCAATCTTTGCTGTGCTGATTTTTTCTGATCGCATGGACATGGAATTTGTCCGCTTTCCCAGCATCTGGTATTCCAGCCGCCAACTGCATCTTGTCTTCTGTGGGGCCATGTTTTTTGCGGCTGCGTTTTTGTTGAAATCACCTCCGACAAAGGCAAAGACGTTTCAACGCCCGTTGTTCCAGTCGTGTCGCCTGCTGACTCGCGAGCAATGCCATCTGTGCGATGATGCACTGATGATTCTTCAGACGTTTCAATACGCTTTACCGACGATAGAAGTTGTCCACATCGACAATGATCCGCAACTTGTTCGCCAGTTTGGTCAGTCAGTCCCTGTCGTGGAAATTAATGGCCGCGTCCGTTTTCGTGGAGCAGTGCAGCCGATGCTGCTGAAGCGTATGATCGATGCGGCTGAGCTGCGGTTTGAGCAGGCCGAGGACGTCTCAATGCTTCGTCAGCGGCTTGGCATCGTGGAAGATCGCAGCCCTCAGGCATAGGTCAGCGAACAATCAGACCGGGCATTTTTTCGTTGTGAGTCTGCACGCAATTTGTTGTCGTTAGCAACGTGCATCGCTAAAGCGGAGGCGCCATTCAAACCCGTGTCATGCCTGATTCTGCGGCGGGCGGTTGATTGATGAAGAGCTTGATGGAACCTCCTGCACGGCCGAAGGAGACTTTGTCTGCGCCGACGCTTCGGACCGAACAGCGGAAGTCTTGCCGTTCTGGCTTCCTGAACCTGACGGCCGCGGATTCACTGACTTTGAATGGGACACGCCTGGATCCACCGGAACGGGAGTGGTTGAAGAACCCATGTTGCGTGCAAATGTTGCCGCTGTCATCACGAGGACAGCAGTGATAAGTGACAAAATGGAAGACGCGTCCAGGCGCCGTGCGATCAACACGACAATCGGACGAGAGTCTGTCGAGCGGCAGCTGGCGGCAGCTTGCCCGATTTGTCCGGCTGTCTGAAAGCCCATCAGAAAACCAGCGCGAGACTCCGCCATAATCTGCACCAGGGATTCCTGGGAAGGCAGAGACTCCAGAACATTGCCGCTGGGAGCTGAGTCTGCCGGCCTGGCATGATTGAGACCAACGTTGATATCGGCTCCGTTTGCGGACAGCAGATCTGTGGGCGACAGCACTTGAGATGCATCGGGAAATGAGGGTGGCTCTGCATTTTCGGACACAACTGTCAAAGTGCGGCGCGTTCCGCAATCGGCAGGGTAGGGCGGCAGGAGATCAAGCTGAGTGGACATGGCTTTATTGGCCGCGCGCTGGCTCAGCCAGCGCGTCCGAACGACGGTCACCGGACCGTTGAGTTCCACCACGAAATTTTTGCGAGTCGCATCTTCCCAGCGAGTTGGTTCGTCAGCCTGCAGTTCGGTGATCACAATTCCGTCCGGAATTCGCACCGAGCATTTGGACGGAGTTCGAGCGGCGAAAAGAATCAGCAGTGTTTCTCCCACGGCAGACTGCCCATGGCTGCACCAGACAATTGAATCGGCCACTGCGACAATGTCACGACCGGTTTCCACAGCCGACCGATCTGTGACGCTGCGCACCGGCAGAGACAGCTGACCCTCTTTCAGTGCTGAAGCCAGAGGCAGACTGATTGCTCCAGTCTGTCGCATTCCGGATTCTTCCTCTGCCGACAATCCAGCGTCTTTCAGCCATTCTGGAATCACCGTCGTAGCCGCCGCCAGTTCAGGAGAAGCGGCCTCGGCATCAAGCGGTACCAGCAGAAGTTCCGACCACTGAATGCCGTCAAAGATTTGGGGCCATCCAAATGTCGCTGCGTCTCCGGAGACATCTGTTTCGCGGATTCGCATTTTCCAGACGACTGTAAATTCGGGACGATCGAACAGGGACTTCACGACATTCTGATCGGCGACAAACTCGGTTGCTTCTCGCACGAGCGGCAGTCGCAGGCCTTCGGCAATCACGATCGGTTCCTGCAGAAACTCGGTCGTCTCAGGAAAGTTCATATGCAGCGGCCCGAGGCTGCCGGACCATTGGCTGATGTGCAGCACGAATGTCACCTGATCCACAGAGCGAACGGCTGCAACGGCTGCAATTGGATCCACAGGACGAATTCGCTGCAGAACGATCGGATCTTCTTCGTTGATGATCTGCATGCGAATCGGTTTTCCCGGCGGCAACAGATCGTTTGGCTTAATCCGTTCATCGGGCTTCGCTCCCCCGAGTCGAACAAATGTCAGCCCCAGTCCGTCCTGGTCCACGAGAGTCATCGATGTTTCGGGAATCTCCGTGTTCTGAAGATGCGGACTATGCAGCGTGACGGTTGCATCATCAGGCCGCAGAATTTGTCGGCCGTCGATCGTAATCTTGTGAAGGCCGGTGGTTCCTTCTTTTAGCTGAATCACCAGCTGATCGCCTCGTCGATGCCATGAGTCCAGGCGATTGGCTTCACCGGCCACCACCTGCACGTCAGTGATCACTATTTCTGAATTGATCTTGAGCCGATGTCGAAAGACGGGCAGCACTGTAGTCTCAATGTCGATCTGACACTTCCAGTCAATCTGGCCTTCTTGAATACTGATATTCTGTGAGATCCTGACCTCGTTGACACTGCTTCTTGGTGCCAGTCGAATTGTGCAGACTGCATTTACGCTGGGAACGCGAAAGATAATATCGGAACGGCGCAGCCACTGACCCCAGTCTGCCTGCAGATCGGCAAACATCATCGTGCTGACCTGAGTGCCTTCCAGAGGCAAAACAGAAAAGACAGAATTGGCTCGCACGGCCAGCAGCAGACTGGGAGCGGCAATGCAGTCCGCGAACTGCTGAAGCTCGGCGACGGGCACCGGCTGATTCTGGACTGTGGCCGGCGTGAGACAAACCAGCTGAATCGACAGCACAAACTCGTTGCCAATTCCCGCGGGCAGCTGGACCTGAGCATTCTGATCCTTGACGGACCACAGCAAGTCGGTGACCACATCTGCTCCCGTTGTCGCCGACACAGACGCCAGCCGATACCCCTGCGGAACTCGATATCGAACATCCGGCGTCAGTTTGTTCCACCGGGAAAAACGACACACACAAGTCAGCACCTGTTGGCCTGAAATGGTTTCGTTGATGGCAAGAATCTGAACCGTTGCCAGCTGAGGGCTGCCTTTTTCAATGCTGGCCTGAAACAGGCGGATATCAATCCCGTCGGCCATCGCCAGGCTGCTCAGAGGAATAGAACCGTCCGACGGCTTCCACTCCACAACGCCTTCCGGTGTCTGTGCTCGCGCGCCTGAAAACAATCCCTCCGGAGCCACGACTTCGACTGAAGTGTCGGCGCAGGGAAGACCGGGCAGTCGAAACTGAACACCGGAAGCCTGACGTGACGTCATCGGCCTTAAACGGCATTCCACCGTATGAAGTGTAAAAGCCGCACGGGACCCGGCATCGGCGGAAAGTGGGATGGCCGTTGATTCTGACGCCGCTGGAGATTCATGATCCATCAGTAGACGTGGCGGGACCAGCGTTGATGCCGGCAGTTCCACGCGAATGGAACCTGCACCGTCCGGCTCAGGCAATACTTTTACGCCGTCGACATAGCATTCCACCAGACGTGAACTTTGCAGCGGGATGCGGAATCCAACGGCCTTGTCACTGCTGACCGCTGCTACTTCCAGTGTCAGTCGCAGGTCAATCGAATCAATCGACTCCGCGATAATGCGAGACTTCAGGGACGTGATGACTGCTAAAGGGGCCAGAAGTGTCTGATTTAAATTTCGCTTGCGCCACGTTTCGAGCAAACTTCGGCGGACATAGATCACATCATTCCCGAGGACCTGAGATTCGGGAATCAGCACATCCGCCGGCTGAGTTCCTTCCGATGTGGTCACGCGTGGAATCGCCAGGTTATCCGGAGCATTCTGCGGTGCAGCGATGCCGGAGTTGCAAAGCAGCAGCCAGATCAGGGAAGAGGTCACTGAGCGGAAGAATGGATTTTTGCCAATCACTTTCAGCTTGCGCCATCGTGCAATTATCACCAGCAGCAATCCCAGACTGAGTCCCCAGAAAGCTCCCGTCATCGCCGCGGTCAGGATCTGCGAGGGCAGAGCGTAACTTGCGGCAAGAATGATGATGGTCATTGTTGCGGAGGCCAGTCGATGTTGATTTGCAAACTGTCTGAAGCCAATGCACGCGGCAATAAAAATCAAAAACGATCCAGCCATGATCGCGCGTCGGCGACGCATTTGCGTTACCTGAATGACCAGCGGGGCATCAGACATCACGGTATCGATCAGTGTCTGGGGCTGCCAGCCCTGGACGGCCGCCAGCTGCCAGCGAATAACGAACTGTCGGACCTCCGCGGGAATGGATTTTGTGTCGGGCCCCTGAGTGATGCTGCCATTATTCGCCGAATTGGTCAGCAGGCGATCAAGCACTCTGGCAATTTCCGTAGGCTCCGCCGCGACAAACGGGCTAAACGGTGCGTGCAGCTCAAGGCTCGGATCCACAAGAATGTGGTGAGTGCATTGAGGCACCGCCACTTCGCTGAGAAAGAGACGAGGCAACTGTCGGACGCCGGTCACGCGGTCGCGAGGCTGACCGGGCTCGGTCCATGTCAGCAGGACCTGACAGTCGGCCGAAGAGGGAGGCAAAGGAATCCCGAATCCCGAATCCGTTTCCTGTAGCTGAACGCGATGGCCGTTCACCAACACCAGCGGACGCGTATTTCCTGGCAGCGACAACGGCAGAACATTCTTGCCCGCACTTCGCGACACGTTTGCCACCGCCAGAACGTCGCGTTGAAGCCCGCCATTCTGTTCGCCAATCAGATGCAGCATATGCACCTCAATCGTCTGGCCGGACTGAATGCGGGGATTCTGATCGACCTTTACCTGAACCAGATTTGATTCCGCCGGCAGTCGCAGGATCGTTGACCGGCTTTCGGCAATCACCGACTCCTGCACCAGCTGCTCTGTCGAAAGCAGACCTTCGTCTGAAGAAAACAGTTGCAGCGTTCCCTGAATCGGCAGGCCGATCTGAGGCATTGGAATTGTTGCCAGAAAATCGGGACTGACAGAACGCAGGGATTCCAGCCGAATGATCACAGGCGTGCCTGGCTGGCGATTGGCGACAGGAATGATCCAGCTGCGCCATTCCGGCGAAGGTTCTGAAGACGACGCAGTTGATGCCTCAAGGCGTTTTGCGACGACGGATTCTCCGTCGACTGACCAGCGGAGGTCGCTGCCTGCGCCCAACGGAGTGGCCACAATAAGTGGCTTGGCGGCATCCGCCTGGAAAGGAATTAACAGCCTTGAGTTCTCCACGATCAGGCCATCAACAATGCGAACGGCATGCTCGAGCTGAATCGACGCAGACTCCGTTGCTTGTTCGGTAACCACAGCCTTTGCGGACAGAGTTGCGATCTCACCGGCCTCAAAAGCCTGCATCCCGGCTTCGAGTCGTGTTTCGGGGAACCACGCCGCCTGCCGTCGAATTTCCTCTTTTGTCATCAGGCGCCGGCCGACGCTCCAGCGACGCTGAGCATCAGATTTTAGTGACGTTGCCGGCGGAAACATAACGATCGAATGTGTTCGAACGCTGCTCGGACTGACCATCAGCGGCAGGTTCAGCGTCGCGGGATCGGAGCTGTCGGTCTGCTGCAGTTGCAGTTCGAGGACCTGCGAAGATCCCGGTTCCAGAGCCTCGGGCAGGTGCACCGTCAGCGTCGCGAACGGTGCTTCTGGGCCTGCTTCAGGGAACTCAAAAAACAGAGCCCGCAAGTTTGACGCATAGCGCGCGGCGATGACCTGCCATCCGGCAGCCACCGGCCATTTGAGTTCCACGACGGCCGCACCTTCGCAGCGAACGTTAACCAGACATCGCACCGCCGCAAGTCGGCCTGCAGGTTCCAGAAGCGTCACAACAGCATCGCTGATTCTCGGCTGGCTGGTCGATGTGCGAACGACCGCCGAGGCCTCGGGAAGAAACTGAGTCAATTGGTATTCTCGAGATTCATCCGGCCGTGTCACCACATCGCGTTCCTGAATCCCGACCAGCGTCCATTCCTCCAGTTCCACAGATGCTGGCAGCAAAACGGTGATCTGACTGACAGGCACCAGAATCAGGCCGCGATGTTTTTCATCCTCACTTTGCCAGTGAGCAGGTGAGAGCATCGGAAGGTTCCATGTTTCCGCCTGCGGCAGCACGGACGTCGCGGAAACCTGCAGCGATGTTCCGGGCGTTGAGACCGGGACAACCATCTTGAGAAGCTGTTGATGATTCTCCTGCGACAGGGACCATTCGACCGGTCGGCGGTCTTCGAGCATGACTTCTGTGACACGCGTTTTTTCGGGCACGCGTGCGATCATAGTTGTTCGGCGTCTCATTGTCGAAGGCAGACCAATCGTCCAGCGCGAGGCCAGCGTGTCACCCTCAACCGTATGGCTGGCGGTGAAACCTGTGAGTGGCAGAGGACCCTGAATACTCATGTCGGCTTCTGTCCGGCAACTGAATGCCAGACGCGACGAATCGCCGGGAATCAGTTCCCACTTCAGAACGCCGTCTTTCAATTCCGGGCCAAGCACCAGACTGTCGGCGCTCGTCACCTGAATCTGGGGCGGCGTGATGAGCTCAAACCTGGAGAGCGTGGCCGGGGGCAGTTCAAGTCGAAAGGTGACAACTTCGCCAGCGACCAGACCTTCGGCAGCCCATGTGCCTGAGAATTTTTTCGGAAGTCCCGGTCGCAGAACGAAAAGTCGCCGCGACGCATCCGAGCCCAGCGCCACGGGTCCCTGATCGTCGGACAGTTTCAATTGCTGAAGGCTGGTGGTGCCAATCAGCAGCGGTCCGGCGGACTGCTGAGTCGCACCGGAGTACAGATTCAGCTCCAGCGTTCCGGATCGCAGATTTGTTCCGGTCAGTGTGGCCGCGTACCGGGCTTCTCTGATCTGCGACCGTTTGAATACTTCATCAGGAATCGCAGGACGTTGCGGTTCAGAAAGCTGCGGTTGCAGAAGGCTGCGCGGCACCGGGACAAATTCACCATCAGCCACACGATTCCGCAGTTCCTCAAGCGGAACAATTTCTGACTGAATTCCGGATGGCTGATCGCGTATGGCTGCCGGAGAGTTCACCGCATCGGTCGGACTCTGCAGCAGCGCGATCAGCAAAAGATTCCAGATATGCATGGTGTTGACTATCGCGCGGAACCGATCGAAATTTCGGAAGGCCGTGTAGAAGGCTGAACCTGTTCGTCACCCGATTCGTGCATGGGCGACGACATGACACCAGAAAAACCGAATACCGTTGGGAAGTCGTTCACGCGTGCGGATCCTGCAAACTGCGGGCGTCTTTCGGAGAACAGGCGTTGGAACGTCACGGACAATACTCCAAAGACGACGCCAATCGCGACATACGGAGCCAGCATCAGCGTTCGTTCCGGGAAGATCAGCCATGCCACAAGACCAAGGCAGCTTAAGAAAAGAAATGGGACGACAACTGTCATCTGGCGAAGCATAGACATCATAATGAAGAACAGGACGCAACTCAGGGCGCTGACCAGCAACAGGGAAACATGCGGGAGCAGGTACAGTTTCAGAGCGCCTGAATTTCCGGAACCGAAAAAAAGATCATGACGACCCGGCTGGCTCAGCCATTCGTCTGTTCGTTCAATCATCGCCAGCTGCAGATCGCCCGTGTAAGGTGCCAGAACGGCTCGCAGTTGGCGGTCGGCTACAGTTCTGAGCGTGTCGCCGCCAGGGACGATTGTAGCAGCCCTCTGCGTGAGTGATGAAAACGCCGTCGAAGCACTGATGGCCTGAAACTCGTCCTGCGACCCGACGCACCAGACAACAGGCACCGCAGCAGACTCGCCTACAATTTCCGCTCGTCGAAAAATGGTTGTCAGCCATAGTGCCGGGTTGTCCGGCAGTTTCTCTCGGACTCGAAATTCCAGAATGACGGGCCCGTCTGAAGATCCGTGAGCCTTTCGGGCAGAAATTGTCCATCGATTGACCTTTCGGTCTGCCACTCGTTGTTGCTGCAGAAAAGTCTTTTCCGGGTCACTGGAACTTAGGGATTGTGCACCCAGCAGAATCGCTTCTATGCCAGCTCCTTCCGGAGTTTCCACGGAAATAAATTCCGGGACGGAATCATAAACCGCCAGCGTGGAAACCATCGCCTGGGTGCCAATAATTCGAGCCTGGACAAAGATCAGATCGGGGCTTGTGGACGACGTCACAGCAAGACGATCGTCCCATCGCAACGGAACCGCGACCACCGCCTGAGATGTCTCCATGGCCGATTCAAACTGCTCGGAATAAACCGGCGACCATTTGGTTTCATCGCTGATCTTAAGGCCACTCAGGGAACTGGTTCCCGCCTGGACACTTCGGATCTCAGCCGACTGAGGCAAAATGATGGGCAGCTGATAAATGTGGTCTGCGGAGATTGCTGAGTCCAGTGGGGCTGGCCACAGATAGGAAACTTCTATATTCAGAATCCCGCGTTTCGGTTCCGGAAGGCGAAAACTCCAGTTGGACGATTCGATCGTTGCACGCAGCGGTTCGGCCTGACCAGAGACTCGCACGGTTGGACGAATCTCGGGAGGGACCTGCAGAGACAGGCTGGGCATGTCACGATGTTCAATCTCAAACCGAATCAGTTCTTTGACTTCGATTCCATTCTCGCGAGGCTGCATCCCCAGAGTAATCTCAGCGCGCACCGACGGAGCCTGTGTGGGCAGTTCCAGCCGAATCGGAATCGACGGGTCATCATGCAGCCAGGTCTCTGAGATCAGCGTTGTCTCCGGGCTGTCGGTGCTCAACGGCGTGGAGACCGGCACAGTCGGCAACAGTTCACCGTTGCCCATGCTGATCGGGCGAATCGAATAGTCGTCGGATTCAATTGTACGGATAATAAAAGGCTGGCCGCGCCGTGAAAGCACTTCCGGGCATCGAAGCTGGATAGCACCGGAACGCACCGAGGGCAGTGATGCAAACGCGCGGAATTCAACGATGAATTCCCCCGACTGACGTTCGGGAAATGTCAGCTGAAGCAAGTCGACTTCCGTCTCCGAGACCCGCATGGACAGCGGCTGATTTGTCTTGCCGCTGATTAAACGCATGGTGCCTGGGAGAATCTGCCATTCACCACTGGAGTACCCCGGCCAGATGATCGAAAAATCAAGCAACGAACCCTTGAGGACGCTCACTGGATATCTGGCCGTGACGAGAACATTCTGCGGATCAGGCTGCAGGCTCAGTTCAGGGGACACTGCAAACTGGGCCTCGGTCTCTTCCACATGCAGCACAATTTGTGACTCAGGTGAACGCATCCGAAAAGCAGTGGCGGCAACGCTG
>JBDNHX010000588.1:0-5311 GCA_041688565.1 Planctomycetaceae bacterium | reverse complement strand
GAAAGACTTTGCCCACATGGTGGTGCGAGAAAAATATCTGACCCTCGATCTGCTGATCCGCATCACGGACTTTGAACAGTTTCTGATTTCGCAGTCTGTCTGGCACGAAGAGTTGGAAAAGCTGACGGCCAATACGCGATCAAAACTGGCGACCGTTGCGATGCGCATGCTTCGCGAGGCAGAACTGATGACATCCGACGGCATCATTCAGCCAACACTGATGTCCAATGATCTGGCTCGCGTGATCCGGAATGACGACATGCGCTGGTTTGAAGTGTTCCCAGTTGGCCTCGCCGACATTCCAGGAGCCGCCGCATGAATCGACAACTGGAGACTGCACCGTTGCCAGAGAGATTCGCTCATATGCTGGACATGCTGTCCAGCATATGAGCGATTTCTGAACTGCAAAGGTCTCAACAATGAAGTGCCGTTTTTCATTTGTCCGTTCCCAGCCACTGAGGCAACTCAGATCGCACAAATGCAGCGGCATCTGCTGACTCAGCTGACACAACGCGGGGTGACTCCGCTGCATATTGACCTCTACGACATGGTCCATGAAATACTGGTTCGAGAGGGCGATTGGGACTGGATTCAGAACCATGAAGCTGGACTGACAAAAGACAAACTGCTGGAAGACCTGCAGGGAATTCTTGATTCGGAACATCGCCTGATTCCTGAGATTGCCGAACGAATGTCGGCGGTTGATAAATTCGACATCCTGATCATCACAGGAATCGGAGAAGTCTTTCCCTACATTCGCTCTCACACGGTGCTGAACAACCTGCAGAAAGTTGCAGAAAAGAAGCCCACGCTTCTGTTCTTTCCCGGGGAATATCGGCAGTCGCTGGAGCATGGCGCTTCACTCGAACTTTTCGGACGGCTTCGCGACGATCGCTACTACCGAGCATTCAACATTTTTGAACGAGAAATCTGAACGCAATGGCGAATCTGCTTCTCAACACAATCTTCCTGAAGCCCGTCGATCGCGATATCGAAGGCGTCATCAAGGCCGATGGTGAATCGGGCCTGAAAACAGAAGTCGAAGAGTACGTCCTGACAGGCGAAGTCGAGCGTCGACTGGAATCTTTCCTGTCGGCCTACAACAACTATGCCAGTGCCAATGGTGTCTGGATCTCCGGGTTCTTCGGTTCCGGCAAGTCGCATCTGCTCAAAATGCTGGCTCTGCTGCTGGAACGCCGCACGATCGATGGCTGTGACATCCTGGAAGAATTCCGTCGCAAATGTGCCCAGGCCGGCAACGAAATCCTGGCAGGTCTGATCGAGAAAGCCGTTGGCATTCCCAGCGAAAGCATTCTGTTCAACATTGACCAGAAGGCTGACGTCATTTCAAAGCAGCAACTGGACGCGCTCGTTGCTGTCTTCGTCAAAGTCTTTGATGAGCATTGCGGCTACTACGGCAAACAGCCATGGATTGCAGACTTTGAACGCAAGCTGGATCAGGACGGACACTTTCAGACATTTCAGGAAGAGTTTGAAAAAGCCGCAGGGCGTTCGTGGGAGAATGGCCGTCAGCGAATCAATCAGGTGACGGATGCCATCGACACCGCTTATCAAAAAGTGACAGGGGCCAGGAAAAGTGGTGTGGTCGATGCCTACAGAAACGACTATCGGCTCTCGATCGAAGACTTTGCGGAACAGGTGCAACAGTACATCGCAACGAAGCCAAAAGGATTTCGGCTAAACTTCTTCGTCGACGAAGTTGGACAGTACGTGGCTGGTACGCCAAAGCTGATGACCAATCTGCAGACCATCGCAGAAAGCCTGGCCACAAAATGCAACGGTCAGGCCTGGATCCTGGTAACGGCCCAGGAAGATATGAACATGGTCGTTGGCGAAATGAACAAGAAGGAAGCCAACGACTTTACGAAGATCCAGGCTCGCTTCAAAGAACGGATGAAGCTGACCAGCCAGGATGTGTCCGAAGTCATTCAAAAGCGATTGCTGGCCAAAGACCCTTCTGCGGTCAAACCGATCGAGAAGTTGTTTGCTCAGTATTCCAATGACTTTGGAACATTGTTCGACTTCATTGATGGTTCGCAAACCTATCGAAATTTTGACAACTGTGAACACTTCGTCGATTGCTACCCGTTCGTTCCCTATCAGTTTGCACTCTTTCAGTCATCGATCCGAAGTCTTTCTGAAGCAAATGCGTTTGAAGGCAAAAATAGCTCGGTGGGTGAGCGATCGATGCTCGGCGTTTTTCAGGACGTGGCTCGTCACCTGGCAAAGTTCGAGGTCGGTCAGCTGGCGACGTTTGATCTGATGTTTGAAGGCCTGCGACAGGCTCTGAAGTCCTTGTTGCACAGCGCGATTGGTACTGCCGAGAAAAACCTTGATAACCCTTTGGCAGTTCGGTTGCTGAAGGCCCTGTTCCTGGTGAAGTACGTCCGTGAGTTCAAGGCAACCCCGCACAATCTGACGGTGCTGATGCTGGATCGTTTCGATCTCAATCCAATCAAAGATGCATTGAAGAACACGGGAGCGGAAGCTCCGAACCAGCCGCCACTGGCGGTTCACGTTCTTATTTGGGGAGATCTGCAAGCGTATGCGTGAGTAGGGCTTGCTCGAACAGCGGACCGGCTGAGGTAACTCAGTGCGGGCGAGCAGAAGTCCAGCAGAGGTCGTAGTAGTGCGGCGACACTCCAATCGACGCACGAAGGACCAAACATTTCTTATCAGGGAAGTTCTCGTCATGACCTTGATCCGTCCACAACACACAGAAGCCAGTTCGCGCATCTCAACGAGAGCCGACATCAGAAGGCCTCACCGTGCCCCGTGGAGTCTCAGCGAAATCAATCGGAGCCAGCGGCCATGATGACGAAACCCCTGGAGCATTCTTCAGCATTGTTAATGGAGAACATTGTTGATCCGGACAATGTCGCGCGTGCCTGGAACAAAGTGCGATCGAACCACGGCGCCCCTGGCTCCGATGGATTCACGATCGAAGAGTTCCCGGATCACTGTCGCGAGCGCCGGCCCAATGGCGCCGATTTCACATAGTAGACCTCACTCTCCGAGTGAGGCAGGCCGCAAAACGCGGCCTTTGGCATTCGTCACTCAGAGAGTGACGGCTACTTTAATCACAAAGTGATTGTCATTGAGTGGAGAACTTACGACATTGCGAGTCACGATATGAGCAAGCTCGTCGAGATACCAATTCCCGCGGAGTTCAATTGTAACGAAAATAGATTTGTTCACACATTGATTGAAAGACATCAAGAGTTCATGAGAAACCAAGCATCTCAAGAGCTAAACTACGATCTCTTTCCATCACGAACCGGCGAAAACTACAATTCAAACTCGTATATTGCAGGCCTCCTCAATTTTGGGGGTATTGATCTGAAAAGCCATCTGAGAAGTCTAGCGAACGTTCAAGACCCTAATTACGGCGATCCGGGACCCAACGCGTGGCCCGGTGCGAACAAGCCTGTGCCAAATACCCATTTTGAGTAACGAGAGGATTCACCTTTGAGACATCTGCCTCCATTCACAACCTGGTTTTTCATTGCCATAACTGGTGAATTGTTTTTTGGAATGTTTGATATTCCTTATGAAAGCGGTCTTGGCATGTTTGTTATGTTGACAAGCTACATATGGCATCTGCCATTGTATTTGCCGAGAGAGCTTGGGTTGATTGTGCCTCTGATCGATGAGGCAATCGGGCGCAAACTGTCATTAAGATTAGCCTCGTTCACCGGTTGCGTGTTTCTTGATGTTCTGCTTTATTCTAGCCTCTCTTGTTGGAGACGCCGGTCGAAGAACCGCCCCGATCTTCTGGAGAACGACAGAATACGGCAGCAACCAAAAACGTGAGTTTTGACCATCAGAGGCTGTCACACTTCCATAATCGGCGCAAACAAAACCGCATTGCTGAATGATGGCAAATTCACCTACTCCTGCGATGCCGAGAGCAATCGATCGTCGAAAACGGATAACGTTTCCAGTTCGGGAGAGCAAGAGTGGGACATTCTACTTTTTACTGCGCATTTTTGAGATCCGGCAATGAGAAGCCTTCAATATCAATGTGATAGCAGCAGAATTACTGCCAGTCCTCTGGCGCGGCTGCATCCCGATTTCGTACAATTGACGCAGTCCTATCAGGCTCACGGCGGTGCGGTGAATACCGGGACCACGCCGCAGGTGCAGTACAGCTATGCGAACGGTTCGTCAAACACCATTCGCATCACGGGCATGACGTATCCGAACGGTCGGAACGTGGTGGATGATGCGATTGCTGCAGACAGTTTGAATGATGTTCCATGGGGTATGTGGCGGGTTGGGTGGTGATGCTGCGTGTCGCTGTGTTCGATGTGAACGAATGATCCGGGAGTTTCTTTCGATGAGCTTTGATGACCGCCTCAAAGAGCATGACCGGCTCGCCACATGGCGAGTAGCACTCAATCGGCCAACGTTTGTTGGGTTTGCCCGCAATGCACTTTGTGGTGATGAAATCTGGCTGGATCTGGAGGTCGTTCGGAATTCGATCCATCAGGCGGGATTTCATGGTCAGAGGTGCGTTGTCAGTCAGGCGTATGCTTCCATGTTGTGTAAAGGTATCGAAGGGAAACCGGTAGATGAAGTGTTGGCATCAACAGCAGAGCAGGTGATGAATTTCGCAATCCAGGATCTCACGAAGAATCGGCAGCGCTGCGCGATGACTCCCTGGGAAGCACTTTACGAGGCGTTGCCAGCTGCCGCCATAACCCGCAAACTTCGCGTTTGCGGTCGAGAATTTTGAGGACTGTACTGATGGAGGACATTTGCGTCATCGGATATCCGTCCCGCGTGGGCGGGGCTGATACCGAACTGGATCATCAGATTCACGTCTGGCAGGCGCTTGGCCTGTCGGTACATTTGATTCATTCGGGACCGATCGATGACAATCTGCGTTCCATGAAGATGGAGGAGCGTGGCTGCGTGATTCACACGCCCTGCGACTGGGGAGCCTGCAAGGGAATGCATGTCATCTCCTATTGCAACGGTGAGTTTCTGAAGAGTCTGGAGGCCATAAAGCTCTATGCG
The DNA here is from genome assembly GCA_041688565.1 of Planctomycetaceae bacterium. GTDB lineage: Bacteria > Planctomycetota > Planctomycetia > Planctomycetales > Planctomycetaceae > SXXK01. The sequence goes on along the minus strand of JBDNHX010000588.1, from coordinate 268 downwards.
AAGTCCACGACATTCGTGAACTGCATGACTTGGTTGTTCGATCAGGAAAGAGAAAGGCATCGGCGTGGCCTGATCGATGTGTTTCTCTATCAAACCGATCATGCCCGTGAAAGAGTGCAGGACGAGTTGAAGACGATCAATTCGCGCCGTGCCTTTCGTGGTTAAAAACCGGGTGCCTTGACTTGATCATTTCGAAGACATTGAGAACCACGGAAGACACGAAATACACGAAAGAATCGCAAAGCACAAAGAGCTCCGGTCAGCTGCT
>JBDNHX010000587.1:0-10779 GCA_041688565.1 Planctomycetaceae bacterium | reverse complement strand
AGAGGCACGCCAGGTGGCCAACCGCAAACGCGACGATCGCCAAAAACGCCGCGACAAAATCGCAGCAGCTGACCTCCGCCCAGCGGACGCCGCTCGCAACTGAACGCCGCTGGACCAAATGGGTTCCCCGGACGCTTACGTTCGTCACCCTTCTCAAAATTCTTGATCAGGAGTCCAACCGGGGAAATTCCCAAGGTATTCTGTCGAATTTGAGCAATGGCGAACGCTCGAATCATTGGATGTGAATTTTGACACACCACGTTGAATGCTCGTCGCTGGACATTTTTGTCCGCATGGCTGCAAGCGAGATGAGCTTCCACAGCCATTGACCACGATTGTCCTCGCATTGTCGGTCGAATCTCTGGTCGTGCAGGCAGGCATCCAGCAGCGGTTCCGCAGCAAGCACTCCAGCGGTTGCCCATTGCACGGCTCGTCCAAGTCCTTTTTGTAACGCATCTCGTTGTTGATCAAGCGAGGGGACAGTCGATGGCGAGAAATCAAGGAATTGCAAGTAGTAGTCCCTTCGGGAATCGGAGTATCCAATTCGTCAAAACTATCACGGCGATCCCGAACAAAACGACGCCAAGACAACCACTTCCTGACGATGCCGGAATACCGTTTTGCTCGCCGATTCGTTCGACCGCCTCTTTCGCCTCTTTGAGTCCAACGCCAAACCTGTTTCGGTACAACTTCACCGCCTCGATTTTTTCGCCTCGTCCGAGCAGCGTAACGATCTGTTGAGTCAGGCCGGAGTCGTCAGGTTGAACTCGCTGCCATCCTTGGGATGATGTTCTGGGTTATCAAGGATCGGACAGTCCGACCTACGAGTTCAACAGAGACCACTGTGGATTTACCGTTGGTTTTGGAGCCACAGCAAGGCACGTTTGTTTTCGACGGCACGACACGGATCATCACGCCGATTGAAACGACACTTCTGGCAGGGTTCTCCAGACTCTTCAATAATTGAAGACGGAAAGGTTTTTCAAGCATTGAAACGTCTGCAAGCCGCACTCAGGAACATGAATCACAGGGTGAGCCTTAATAATTCAATGAGAAACTGTCGAACGAAACTGGAAGGCTTGCCGCCCTCTTGAAATAAAGGGGCAAAACAAGGGGCAAATAATGGGGCAGTGTTGCCCCCGAATTTGATCGTCGCATATCGCAAACTGCCTTCCATCACGGTTGGCATCTTTTGCCATCCGGTTCCAATCCTTTCAGGAGATTGAACGATGGCACACAAGCACTCAAAGCTACGGAACAGCGAATTGCCGGTTGTCCGATTGACGGGCCACACTCAGACGGCAAATAAACCAGTTCCTCAGATGGCAGCACATTGCCGCATTCTGCCGAGTGAACTCAGCCTGACGTTCACACTTCAAGAACTGGCTTCTCACCTTCGTGTATCGACTCGCACGATTCGCCGATGGTTTTTATCCGGCAATCTGCCTGAACCGCTTCTGATGGGCAATAGAAGCCCCCGTTGGCTTCGTTCATCGATTGAACGGTGGTTTCATTCGAAGTCATCCAGCGAACGTCAGGCAGCACTCAAGGACATTCCAACCCTCAGTGAACGCAACGAAGCCTGATGCCTTCCCATTCGCTCAATTGAAAGCACTCAGCGGAGAAAAAACCATGTCTGAACGTCCACAGAATGCCCGTCATCACCAATCAAAGTCCCTACATAAGACAGATGATTACTTGTGTACCCTATTGTTCCAACAACTTGAACAGTCAGATTTGCCTGACAAGTGCAAACTGATTCGACGCTTGAAGAGCTGTGCTCAGTATCGAAGGAATGGTCTCAACTCCGGAAAGAAACCAAACTACTGCAACCTCAGATATCTCTGCGAAACTTGCTCTGAACGTGAAGCACAACGCTACGCTGTGAAGTACGCTGATAAGATCCTTGAACTAATGATTCGCTTTGAACTATGCCCGTACTTCATGACACTTCGACCAGAAGCAGGGATTGACCTTGTTCAGCAATTATCGCAATTGAATGACTACCTGATGAAGATCCAGCAGCAGAGAAGCAACTATTTCTATCATGGGAAACGGCGTACTGAGTTCTGTCGGTTTCATTATGCACTGCTGATGTTGGAAGTGACACGAGCAAACGATATTCAATTTTGGCGTCCTCATGTCCACGCCATCGTTCTGAATCCGTCGTCGAATCGACCATTCAACTTGCCCGAACTGGCCACCGACTGGCGAAAGATTTCAGGATTAAACATTGCCCCACGTATAGAACATGTAAAAGTAACGAATCAATCTCTAAACAGGAATGGTTTTCAGAATCCGACAGTGCTGACGCAAGGAACGATCTTCAGAAGCTTGAAGAGAATGATCAAGTATTCATTTAAGATGGTGAAAGATCAGATTCCATTGTTGTGCCCTTCAGATCAGATTACTGTTTACTCCGCAATGCGAAGACGCCAACGAATCCGGGAATGGACTGCTCCAGAGAACTATTTCCAGTCACATATCAGCAAACTGTAGTTTCTTTCCATAGCAGTCCTTGGCATACTTGAGTCCTCTCCACTTGAAAGCAGTAACATGGCAGCAATCAGCACTCGCAAAGATGGCACGATTCGTATTCGCTTCACATTGCATACGACAAATCGTGAGCTGTACTTGGGGAAAGTCTCATCGAAGTCAGCGAAGGAATTCCGGATGAAACTGGAACCCCTGATTGACTCAATTCGCATGGGGACAAAACCAACAACGTCAACTTTGAACTGGCTTGAATCTTTGGATAATCCCACCAAGAACAAACTGGCGAAAGCCGGCCTGATTCAGTTGGCGGATTCGATCCAATTGCCGACACTCGGTAAGTTCGTCGGTGATTAGATCGAATCCCGCCTTGGCCCAAAGTGGAAGCCTGCAACAATTACAGTTTATCGCCGATGCCAGCGGCACCTTAAATTGCACTTTGGTGACAATCGCGTAATTGATTCCCTGTCGAAAGGCGATGCCACCGAATGGGAATCAAATCTTTACCAGAAAGGTTTGGCTGAAAATACCGTTCGCAAGATGGCAAACGTAGCAAAGCAAATGTTCAGTCACGCGATTGACAAAGAGTTCGTTTCCACCAACCCGTTCGGCAACCTGAAATCGTCTTCAACGGCAAACGATGACAGAAGCTACTTTGTGACGGTTCAGGAAATTCAAAAGGCTTTGGAGGCCGCTCCGGACGCTGAGTGGCGTTTGATTATCGCCTTGATCCGATTTGCCGGACTGCGGACACCAAGTGAGATCTATTCACTGAAGTGGACAGACATTGATTTTCGAAAGGCGGAAATAAAGGTAACAAGCCCAAAAACTGCCCACCATAAAAACGGTGGTTCGCGAGTATGCCCAATGTTTCCGGTGCTGCGTCCGTACCTTGAGGACGCATTCAATGCAGCAGCAGACAGCAAGGCTTCGATTGCCTCGAATCGATATGTCATCGAGAAAAACCGCATTGCTTCCGGGAATCTATCGACGGAATTCAAGCGAATCCTGAAACGTGCGGGAGTCACGCCGTGGCCAAAACTGTTTATGAATCTCCGCTCAACCCGTCAGACAGAACTGGAAAACGACTTCCCGACGCACGTTGTGTGCAAGTGGATGGTCAACAGTCCGCAAGTCGCACACAAGCACTATCTGAAAGTCACTGCCGATCATTTCAAACAGGCTTCACAACTGACCCCGGAATTGACCCCTGACATTAGCGGACAGACGGTGACACCAGCGGACACAGGAAAACCGGCAATCGGAGAAAAAACCAGTGTTTCAAAGTCTCGATCAACAAAAACAGGGTTGCCGAGATTACCCCGGAAACCCCGTTCAGTGGACGATATTGGGCTCGAACCAACGACCTCCACGATGTCAACGTGGCGGCCTACGCAAATTTGCTGTTCTTTTTGGTGTTGAGTGGTGTAAAATTCCCTTTTGTGATCCCTTTTTACACCACCTTTTTACACCACTGTGATTCGACATGCCACGAAGAAATCTGGCCGGAACATTCGAAGACAAACCGCATTACCGCTGGGTGAAAATGGTAAAGGGTGTTCGCCATTTTCTACTCTGCCGCGCACAGAAGACGGGCGAGGTAAAAGACAATACTGGATGGCTTGGCCTGCCGAGGGAAATGTGGTCGAAGACTGCTTCGCTTCCTGCAGCAAATAAATGGTGGGAAAAGAAACTCGATCCCAGTCAGAAACTGACAACCATCCTCGCCAACGACTCCGAAGGATGGCTATCTGAATTCGTGAAAGAGGCCCCGGACTTGGCAGGTGCCATGGATGCTCATCCAGCGATCCTCAGTTACATCGAACGAGATCAGAAAGTCGGTCGAGTTCTCAAGCGAGCAGGAATCTCAAGAGAACTAGCCAAAGAATCGGGGATCATTGGCGGCATCCGCCAAACTCTTGACAAGATTCCCGAACCGAAAGCTGTGTCGCCAGATAAAACGTGCAGCGGAGTCATTAGTAGATTTCTGACCCTGCGTTTAGCCGAAGTGGACTCAAAGAAGCGGTCCATAACTGGATACGACAACATTCGCAGATGGCTTGGAGAGTTGTCAAAACTCTTTGGTGGTGATTTTGATTTCTCCACAATGTCTGATGAGCTTTGGGAAAAGTTCTACCTGCATGTATCTGGCAGAATGTCATCGAGTTCAAAGCCATGGTCGGATTCCTATGCACGTGATGTGCTCTCAGCGAACTCTGGGCTAGTTGAATGGGCAGCGAAGCAAAAGCTCTGTGCCCGACCGGCCACACTGAAAGACTATCGGATTATTGTTGCTGATCCAGAAGTGGTTGAGACATACACGATTGATGAGGTGCAAAAATGCCTTGCCGCAGCAACTGGTCAAACCAAATTACATCTTTTAATGATGTTGAATTTGGGCCATACCCAACAAGATATTTCGGATTTGGAAAAATCTCAAGTGGATCTGGAGGCAGGCATCATCACGAGGAAAAGAAGCAAGACACGAGGGAAGAAGACTGTTCCGGTCGTTTGTTACAAATTGTGGCCGGACACGCTGGCAGAACTGACGATTCACATGGAAAAGTGTGACGATCCAAAATTTGCACTATGCACTGTGAAAGGCAAACGATGGGTCAGAACTCGACTGGTTGGACCAGAAAAACGATTGAGTAAAGCGGATGGTATTGATTCAAATTTTAGTCACGTTCAGTCGAAGACCGGAATAAAAAAAAGTCTAAGCGTCTTCCGGGCCACCTCATCGGATCTCATTGCACGATCCCAAAAATATCGAGATATGAAATCCTTGTTTCTCGGCCACTCAAACAAGTTACTCGCAGATCGCCGCTATGCCAACGCACCGAATTCGCCTCTCAGCAAAGCCATTGACTGGCTTCGCAGTCAGTACGGACTCAAGTGAGCATCATCTATTGTGCCGGGCTATTGCGTTCATTCAAGGGGGGCGCGACGAACCTAACTTGGATGGCGATAACTTCGCCATTTGAGTCGTTCGGGAGGAACGATTAAAAGCATTGCTCATTCCCATCGTTGAAAGTCCTTGGCTCTTTTTTTAGAGAAGACATACTTTCACAAGTCCGCGTCATCCTGCTCGTGTTCAGCATTTCCAACGGAGTTTTCGTCAGCAAGTCTTCGCCTCCATCCAGCTTGATTAACTGCGTCGATGCTCAAAGACGCCAAAGGGAACAGGAACGGTGCGACGCATTAATCGTTGGGTGCGATCCAAGAGCGAGGTTCTGCTGTTAATTGAGGTTCAACCGTTGCGTCAACTCCCAACCGCCACCGAGACCTGCTCTTTAGATTGAGCGAGTCGCGTCTCGGCGAAAGTGAGATCATTGATCAGTGAGAGAAGGTAGTCGTATCGTCCAGTTGCAAGCAGTGATTTCAGTTGGTCGCAAACTAACTGATTGGCGGATACCTCCGCATCCAGTTGATTTGGTGCGTTTGGGGCAGAAGCCTGTGTGGCTTGCGGCTTCAGGGTGCCAAGAAGTTCCATGTCCTCGATGTATTCATGAAACGACCTCGACTTAGCGACAAATTGATCGAATTGGAACTTCGTGACAAGGTAGTCGCGGACATCCGGTAAGTAACCGCCAGCCCAAATTTGTTGAAGCAACTGAGGGGTCCAAAGATCAGGCACCGAGAGGTGAAACTTCTCCGCGATCTTGGTTAGAGGCTCGATATTCCTGCTGTCCGCTCGACTAAGTCCAATCGAGCAAGCCTTTCTCAGCCAACCGTAGTCCACTCCGAGAGTCTCGGCTGAATCAAGCCGATTGAGCCTCAATACTCCTTCAATCAAGCTGGTGACATTCTCGGCGAAGAATAGCCGCCGTACATCGCCAGCTTCTTTGACCCGTTTCTCTTTCATCATTGGAATCTCGCCCTCCAACGGTCTTGGTTTGATCAATAACGCACCCTACCACATTCGAGAGCAAAATCAACAACAAAATCAAATCGTCTCCTTGACGCAATCATTTTAACGCCCTAAAATAGGAACACAATCAGGAGCAAATACGGGAGCGAATTCACGGTTTGCAATCGACAACAGGCTCCACTGATATCTCCAGCAGCTGGCCACTACCTCATCAGAAACCGTACGAACCTGAACCACACATCACTCCAACACGGAGAAATCGCAATGAATGACAAAGACATCAAAGACTTAACGACTGTTGACCTTCTGGCTGAAGGACGCAGATGGGTTCCGTATCCCGGTGAAAAGTTGGAAGACGTAACGCGCCTTCAAATTGTCTTTGAGAAACACCCGTTTCGTTTTTGCGTCGGCCAAATCTCGAACGATCCTTCTACGCTCCCGCCACTTGTCATCGAGTCCGACGACCCTCATGCATGGTGTGTCCTATGGTCCATCGACAACGAATTGGTTAAGGACACGTTGGAATACCACTTGATTGTCGCATCTTCAATCGGTGCCCAAAGCAGTGCGATGGCGATTCATGTGTTTTGCGAAGATCCTGACTGCATCACCCTTCAAGATGGCATTGGCAACTCGATTCAGATTGATGAAGACAGTGCGACCAAACTTTACCAGCGGCTCGGCCAGATCATGGACTTGCCGCATCAAGTCTACTGTCCTCACTGTGACGATCCGTTGATGAATTACGAGACTTGTCCATGCGAAAATGAGAGAGGATCGAAGATCGGATGAAAGAGAGCAAGTGCCCGCCCAACGGCTCAGATCGGTACTTGCCGATCCCTCCCATCGAAAGGAAACGAGTTGTGTTCAAATTCCCAGAGGAAATTCGCCCCGATCAGGTCCTCGCCACTCTGCAGATCGGATTCTTGTTACGTCGTGTCGAACATGATTCCGTGGTGGATTGGACGGCTCCACTTCTAAACGGTCCTGATATTGATGCGACATTTCAAGTACTTGAACGCGCACTGCTCGCCTTGAGCCACCGGTTCAACGATTTTGAAGCTCCAAAGATTTCTGCGATTCATAATCAGATGGCGAAATTGTCCGACATCGTCTTTAAAATTCGAGCCGATTTGATACTGGAGAAGCCACCGCTTCGCCGCGAAGAGTTGCGTCAAAAGATCAAGGACGACCCCGAAGTACAGGCACTCAAAAAGCTTCAGAAGCGATGTTTAGACGACCTTCGAACAATCTTGCTCAATATCGTTGGCAACGATCAGCGAATTTCAGGATGGTTTGAGATCGGCGACCATCTGGGGCACGCAATCTTTCGATTTATGCGAGGCGAACTGTCGCTTCCGCTGTCACCATTTGAATGTGGCGAACTCAGCTCCGGCGTCAGAAGGTTGCCTCCGCATCTGCGAAGACGAGTCGAACCATTCTTCCCTGATCCAAATCGAGAAGGCTACGATCTCGCCTGCGAGCTAGGGGACACCTACCAAGGACTTTGCAACTGGATTGTAAAATTGTCGCCAATGGTAAGGCCAGTATGGGACGGCGCGGCAATCAGGTATCAAGGGAAAAGCCGTTCGATCAAGATGCAGCACAACAGCGTGATCGTACCGATCTTGGACGCCTTTGAGCGTCAAGGATGGCCGCTGTCCATCACTCATTCGCTTGATTGCGATGATGCTAAACAGGCTCTGTTTAAGTTCAATAAGGCGAAAGTGGTTCGCTTGTCACAGAGCGGAGACCAAATCCGTTGGCACGATCCTGATGAGTTGCCGCAAAGTTGACCGACATCATCCTGCATCGGCAAATTGAGGATGATACGCTCATCGCTGTTCAGAATCGCCACTGTTCATAGGGCGAAGCCCTGCGTCTGTCCTGCAATTCAAAACCGCGCAGTCCAGTGTATCGGCGAAACTTGGCATGTTGACTAACTCGTAACGCGTGCTGGTCACGGTGCCCATCGCCGGACAGTAGCAACATGTCGATCCGCGTTACATCCGTCAAATGGGCGGAACCGGCAAGAACACAAAATCGGGCGACGGCGGGACGGAACAAGCCGGGGATCAGATACCGCTGATTGACGGATGAGAGGCAGACAGGACTTTGGAGGGACTGGTGTAAGTGAAGATTGGTAACTTGATTTTAACGCTTGGGTTTTTAGCCGCCGCAGGCGGCTTACGTCTGCAGGACGGTTCGTTCCCTGAACGAATTCCTTTACAGGAGGTTCTAATCTTACTTTTACTCTTACTTATAGTCCGGAAATTTGAATCACTCTGTGGAAAAGATGAAGCGCTCGGCGGAAAAAATGAAGCGCTTTCTGGAAACAATGTAACGCCGAATACCGGAAAAATGAAGCGGGGTTACTCCTGTAGATCATGATTTCTATCTGAACCAAAGGAAGGTCAATGGACCCCAAAAGGCAGTTTTCGTACCTCAAGTTACTAACCGCAACACCGAGTTTTGCTCAGTGGATCACAACATCTGGATCACGGTCGTCTCCGCTCCAAGCACGTCTGGTCTACTCGTGGCTAGCGTATCGGTCACGGTTTGGTCTCGGAGCTTCCGCGCGGGACATCAGCCTCCATACCGGTCTGCATCCCAAAACTGTGGCGGAGGCACTCGGTGCCCTATCCGGTCTGATCGAACGTCACGAAAACAACTGGGCGGCAATCGAACCGCCATCGGGATTATTTGTCCAGTTCACACCCAGCAAACCTGAACATTGGTCTGATCACTACGCATACATGACATTGTTTCTACCGCAAAAGGGAGCCAAGGTTGAGTACCCGGAAACCTCGCGGCGTTTTACTCTGAATCATGCACTGATCTGGTCATTTCTGTATCGTCAGGCCAAGGACGAGATGGTGCGTCGATTTACTGTGTCCGGAGCCGCCAGCCTGTTCGGAGTGGACGAAAAGACCGTCAAAGCGGTGCTCGACGACCTGCTCTGGTTGAGACTGATTGATCGTGAGGATTTGGGACGATCCAGCGATATCACGCTGTTGCCTTTGTCTGATCAGCATCTGCCCCTGTTTCAACAAAAGGCAGAAACAGTGAGCAAGAAAATTGAACCCTCAGAAAAGAAACCCCGTGACATAGCAACACCGTACAAGTATCGCGGCGACCAATGGGACACCAGTCGCCGATTCTGCTCCGGGTTAATGCCCCAGAAGAAAGCGGAAGAAGCCATCAGCAAAGCTCAGCAACTTGGGAACACGCCTGATGATTTTGAGACAATGTTTCGCCGCGCAAAAGAATGGCATGAAAAAAATATCTCGTCGGGAAAGGTGGCGAAAGGCAACTTCGGAAAATATCTAAACGCCTGCTTTAATAGTCGTCTGAAGAAGTTCGCAGAACAAAACAAGGAAGCCGAACGTTTGCAACGAATTGAGGCGTATCATGCGAGTCCCGAATACAGGCAAAAGTATGCCGATGACCAAAAATCAGCTGAAGCAGATCCTCTACACCGCTTTTTCACTCCGTCCTGTGAAGCGGTGCTGGCACGAGTCCGGTTTGATCCAGACCCCCTAAAGAACATCCGAGCATGGGACAGATGCAGCAGCGCCTTGCACAAGAGTGTTTCTGAGCATGTCCGAGAAAAAAACCTCGACATCCAAGAGCAAATGGATCTCCAAGGCGACATCAAATTCAACATCCTGAAACATGCCCTGTCGGCCCTCAACAACTATTACCGGCAACCCACCTTGGCATCTTCTAAAAACTTTGTGACGCAAATCAACGACGCCATTCCCAAGGTGGCTCCCGGAATGCAACTCTTGAATATAGTTCCGCAATCAATTGATAACACCATTTCAAAGACTTGATAACCGCCTCTACCGAACAATTTGAGTTGCAAATTGACGCAGCCTGCCAGAAATTTGCACCTGAAAGTTTCGGCATTAATAACCGCAACTCTTAGAAGTATTAACTGTAGAGCACTTCTAAGTTTTACTCGGACCCATGACTTTTAAGAAATTGTGGAAAGGCACGCGGAATTCAGTGCTGTGGGTCATAAATACTCCCATGACTCACAAAGATCTCATGAATACCGTTCGTTGGCAGCAAATCCGCTGGTTCGTTTATGACCGAGAAGGCGGAAAATGCAGGATTTGCGGTCGCCCCGGCATGGACACACATCATTTGACATACAAGTTCGGGTTCTTCGAACCACGAGCCATAATTCTTGTGTGCCGACCCTGCCATCTTATATGGCGTGGAGAAGATCCGGATCATCTAAGCTCGGACCACTCTTTGCGTTCGAAACTTTTCCAGATCGCTGCCATCGCCCGTTCGTTGCGAGGGGTGCGATCTGCTTAGTGCGCCCCCGGACGTGGACGCAAAGGTGCCAAATACCTGTAGTTTTGAAAATCTACGCATAGAAACACCATATAACACCCGGCGGT
>JBDNHX010000586.1:0-1123 GCA_041688565.1 Planctomycetaceae bacterium | reverse complement strand
TCTCCACATGCCACCGCCAAAACTCTTCTTTGTCAACACTTCGCAGTCGATGCACCATTGCTATGATCTCCATTCCAGGACGGGAAAAAATCCCCCTCAGAATAGAAACCCTCACAAGATGCGGTTCACCGGACGCTTACGTCCGGCAGGCCGGACTGCTGCGCACACTGCACATCCCTAACGCGAATACATAGGGAACGAGAACGGTGTTTGACGGACGCAAAGTTGTTAAAGTGGTTCGCTCGCTGGCAGTCTTAATCTTAGCACTGCGTCAAGGTCCGCTTCCGCCTGCGGCGTGCGCTGCTGCTTGGCCTGCGGCCAAGACTCCACCTTGACTTGCCATGCTCCATTTTCAGAAATCAGCGAGCGGCAGCATTTTTAAAACGCTGTTCGCTGCACAGGAAAGGAGATTACGACAATGAACATAAACGAATGCCGAAGAATCGTTCAGGCAGGCCTTGAAGAACTGACAGTGTCATTGGGCGCTTCAAAACCAGCAGAGGTGTGAATGTACAGTAAGTGCCTCTGGACTGATTTGGCGAGCACTGAAATCGCGTTTGAGCCGATGTTTTGCAGTGTCTCAAGTGCTCTCTGAAAGTCTTATCGGCACTCGGACCCGGTGGGCGATTGTGGCGGGTTTCGAAATTCTGCTTGATTTCCAGGAAACCCACGCAGCTCGAATTCAATTCCGAGCCACGCTCGCGCCGAGCGCCGCTGGCCGCAGATACCGCAGGTATTTTGATGATCCGCGAACGGCAGCGGAACAGAAGGCAAAACTCGGACGCTCCCTCGCATCGCCAAAGCTGCTGCTGCTCATCATCGGTCGGAATTCCTGGCAAAACGAATGGCTCGATCTGCGACAGGATCACCCAAATACAGAACACTCTGACATGCGCATCGTTTCCTACGACGACATTTGCAACCTTGCACAATCTCGGCTGCAAACATTGAAGAGCATTACTTCACATGCCAATCAACTGCGCTAGACACGGACGGCTGAATTAGTGTGCCATGGAGGGTGAAGTTATCCTGAACTGTTGTTTTGCAACCCATTTTTCCTTCCATGTTTTTGGGCGAAAATCGCGTTTGGTTGAGAGGGGGCGGCCGGTGAAAGTCCAGTGGA
>JBDNHX010000585.1:0-2232 GCA_041688565.1 Planctomycetaceae bacterium | reverse complement strand
GTGTCCGTCGCCCCGCTGTGCTCCATCGTCTGGAACAGAAAGATCGCGCCCCACACGATGAGGATTGGCGTCAATGCCAGCAGCAGTCCGGCCACCACAGAGGCATGGACGACGTTGGCAGCAGTGCCAAACCACATCAACCGGATCCCATAAGCGACGACTGCGGCAAGCGGCAGCGCTCTGGCGGAAGGCATCGGCGTGCTTCTGGTCATCCAGTAGATGAGCAGGAGAATCGGAAGGGCAGCCAGGATCAGATCGGCAGTAGACATCGACTAAACAGTTCTCCCGCAGTTGGTTTCATGTCGGTTCGCAAGGCCACGACCGGAATCCCGGATATTCCCCTCCGCTCCTGTGATTCCGTGACTGTCTATTCGCGCGGGAAGCGGCTCGCCAGCGCCAGTGGTCGCAGCATCGAGCGTTTCTTGTGCTGGTGAGATTGCATCCGCTGCAGAATGTTATCCAGAGTTTGCAATGCCTTCACGATATGCTCTCCTTTATTCAGCATCACACATTCTGCACGCTGGCTACTTGCGGCATCGGAGACCTCTGCACGGGACGCCAGCCCATCCTTCGCAACGCTTTCGAGAACCTGAGTGGCCCAAATCACCGGCACATGTGCAGCCTCGCAGATCCACAGAATTTGTTCCTGAACTTCGGCCATACGCTCGAATCCGCATTCAATGGCCAGGTCGCCACGAGCGATCATTATGCCGTCACACGGAGTACGCATGGATGCCGCCAACAGGGACGGCAACTGTTCAAAGGCTTCGCGCGTTTCAATCTTCAGTACGATACCGAGATGTCCCCCGCCGATCAGCTTGAGCCGCGATTCCAGTTCATCAACGTCAGCCGCGTTTCGGACAAACGAGTACCCGACGATGTCAGCATGCGCTACAACGAACGGGAGATCTCGAATATCCTTTTCAGTCAGCGCGGGAAGTCGCAGCGTGCTGTCCGGCAGGTTAATCCCTTTGTCAGCCCGCAGCTTTTCCCCGCGATCACGTGCCTGAGTGATACGGACAATGATCTGCCGAGACTCCACCGACTCGATCACGCCCCCGATCTTTCCGTCATCGAACCAAATGCTCTCACCCACTCGAACGTCCGAGAAGACTGCGGGCAGCGTACAACCAATCTGAGCAGGGCTGATAAGTTTACCTTCGTCGTCAAGTTGTGCTGGCCTGCCTGCGATCTGATCGTCCGTCAGGATGAGCGTGTCGGCTTGCTTCAGAATCAGAAACTGTTCCCGCGCCGGCAGCGGCCCCAGTTTCGCTTCGTCGGACTTTTGTCTGCCCCGATCTTTTTTCCTGCCACTTCGCAGTTGAAGAACAGTCCCGGGTGCCACATAGGCCGTCCGGTCTGCCTCCAGCCAGAAACATTGTCCGACAGTCTCGACAACCCGAACGTGTCTCTGGGCTCCTCGCTGATCTTCAAAATCAATTCGGTCGCCGATGCTCAGTCGTTCTAACCATAGGCCAGAAACGGGCAAGCTGGCGTCGGCAGGAGCTGGCGGGACGGTCGGTTGTTCTTCGGGATACAGCCAGATCTTCGCGGGAGACATTACCTTCCCGACCGGATTTCGCTGAGGACGCCACTTAATAACCTGAGGCCCCGGTTCGATCCCTCCTGTCCGTAGCTTCGGGCCAGCGAGATCCATCAATACGCGACATTTTCTGCCGAGAGATTGTTCAGCGTGACGCAGATGCTCAATCATGCGTTTCCAGGCCGAAGCATCGTCATGTGCGCAGTTGATCCGCATGCAGTCCATGCCATTTGCCAGCAATTGCTCGATCAGCATGGGGGCATTGGCCGCTTCGGTCGGCATGGTCACCATAATGCGGGCCGTTCGTTTTTCCGGCGGCGGTCCGAGCAACGCTTCGGTGTGCTGTTCTAGCAGCGCTCTGCCCTCCTCGAAACTGTTGATCGGAGCGGGCGCGGGCGGCTCGCTCACCGGGATCTGAGCCAGGCGATGCAGGGCCTCCAGCACTTTGTTGACGCTTGTCAGAACGTGTGACTCGGTTCTGCCCAGCGATGAAAGCCCAAATGCAGAGAGTCGTTCCTGAATGGGACGCATTTCATGGCGCCGCAGAGCGAGGTAATGAAACAGATTACGTGCGCTGTGCAGGTAAGTCGGGTGAATTTTACCAGCCTGCTGCAGTCCCAACGCCTCCAAATCCAGCATGCTTTGGCGAATCGCGCTGAGTTCATGGATCAGATTCATGAGTTCGGCGG
>JBDNHX010000584.1:0-1529 GCA_041688565.1 Planctomycetaceae bacterium | reverse complement strand
GAAACAGCACGCCGAAATCGAAGCCGTCCTGGAAAACGCCCGCACCGCGTATGCGGCTAAGGAATGGCAGAAGCTGGCCGATAGTTTTACGCCAACTGGCAAGTACCGCTGGATTCTGCGGACGCACGCAATGTTGCCAACAGATGCCAGTCCTGTGTCCGAAGATGTGGCGATGCTTCACACGGAGACATTCCGCACTGAGACCAAGCGATCGGAGATTCAACAAGCCGCCGCTGGAAAGACGAACGAAAAGCTGCCGAAGGATGGCTATGGTAAGGAATCACGCATTCTGTTGGATCAGTTTTTGACTTGCCCGACGAGTGAGTCCGAGGCCATGCTGATCAAGTTTACGGAGAGCCTTCCGGAGAGTTTGCTCGATTGGTCGTTCGCTCTGTCAGCGATTCAATCCATCGTTGAGCCGCCCCAGACTTATCGCTTCGATTTCGACGGCAGTCGGATTGCCAACTTGAAGTCTGGTGGCGAAAATGCAACTGCGAACTTGGTCAGATCTGACGACACGCCACCCGTGCCAGTCCGTTTCGTCAAACTGGAAGGTCAATGGAAAATCGACGCTATCGGAACATCTGAGGAACTCCAGCAGCAGGTGAAAACCACTCAGGAACGCCAAAACGGAGACTCACCGCGTGCCGCCGTTGAAGCCTTCCGCCAAGCCATGGCCGACGGTCGATTTGAAACGGCCCTGAACTGCATGACCGAGGATGCTCGCAATGAGTGGCTGGGGGAAATGCTTGTTGGATATGTGTCTGCACCGGGGAACGATCATGGCAGGGCTGGCGTCTGGTTCACTGATGACGAAGTAAATTCTCTTCATCAGGCAAAGCAAGGTCCAGAATATACAGAAGTTTCCCAAAGCGACATGTTGGCAGTAACGAATAGCTCTGTGAGCGCGGCCGAGCGTCGCAAACTGGCAATTGAGCTTGTAAAACATCTTTCGGCAGATAGCCAGAGGAATCGGATAGTCGCGTTTCTCGTCGCACGTTTTCAAAATAGGCCAGAAATGTACGAAGCACAATGGCTCGGTGAGTTTCAGGAGATACCTGTCTTGCGCGAGGGGGCAAAAGTCACGATCTATTGCCTTCAGCCGACCACGCCGGATCAGCCACCGCTGGAGCTCGACATCATTCAAATCGACGGCCTCTGGAAACTCAACACCATCATCGACCCGGCGATGAAGCCATGGCCGCTGCCGGTAGAAGAACCTGCTCCGCCCGCTGAGCCAGCTCCCGTCGACGGAGCGACGGGGGTACCGTAGACCGGTCGCTCCGCCGACCGGAATGTGTGCAATATGTTCGACATAGCAGGCTGGCTTGCATTATCACGTGCACACAGGTCGCGGCGAGCCGCGAAGTCCAGCCCGGCAGGCTGGACCTGAGGTGCGCGACAAATAGCAGTTTCGAGGAAATTCGGAGATTTTTCAGAGGAGGATTTTGTTGTCAGCGGAAGACTTCGTTTGACCCGACTCGGAGAGGAGGACGGCTGCACAAAGTGCAGCCGTGAGAAAGCCTCCT
>JBDNHX010000128.1:0-5107 GCA_041688565.1 Planctomycetaceae bacterium | reverse complement strand
GTTTCGCACTATCACAACCCGAACGTACGTAAGTGAGGGATTCAATTGCGGCGGTTTGGCGGCCTGCCAACAATTCCCTCGCTGACGCTTCGGGTTATGATCCTTACGCTTCTATTCGACCCATTTATCACACGGGACTCCGAATCCAACACGATTATGACAACGGCGTTTTTTTCTGATGATCAGCCGATGATTCGCATTCGCGGTGCTCGTACGCACAATCTGCAGAATGTGGACGTCGACTTGCCGGCCGGTAAGCTGATTGTGATGACCGGCGTCAGCGGCTCCGGAAAGAGTTCACTCGCATTTGATACACTGTTTGCCGAAGGACAACGACGGTATCTCGAAAGCGTGTCCGTTCAGACCAGGACACTCCTGCGACAGCTTCCACGTCCGGATGTGGATGAAATCACGGGCCTGGCGCCAACGATCAGCGTAGACCAGCGAGTCTCCTCAGTGCCGGCTCGCAGCACGCTGGCAACGACGACGGAGATTCATGATTTCCTGCGATTGCTTTACGCACGAGGTGGCACAGCGCATTGCACAGGCTGTGGAAAGCCGGTTCAACGTCAGTCGGTGGATCAGATTCTGCAGCAAACACTGCAGCTTCCTGAACGGACTCGCCTGATGATTCTTTCGCCCATGGTCCGCGGTCGCCGGGGCGCTCATAAGGAAATCATTGAACGGATCGCTCGAAATGGCTTCGTGCGAGCTCGCATTGACGGAGACGTCACAGACATTTCCGAAGTGAAAGCGCTGGCCCCGGGAAAGTCGCATACAATCGAAGCCATCGTGGATCGCATCGTGATCAAAGACGGTATCGCACCACGTTTAAGAGAATCCATTGAACTAGCCTGCCGCGAAAGCGATGGCACGTGCATCATCAGTCATGAGGCTGACGGGCTGTGGACAGAAAAATTGTTCAGCACTCGTTTCAGTTGTCCTGACTGTGACCTGAATTTTCCGACGCCGGAGCCGCGGAGTTTCAGTTTTAATTCCCCGTGGGGTGCGTGTCCGGATTGCGGAGGTCTCGGTGTCCGGGGAGCGGTCGATACCGACGGTCCGATTGCCACGTTTCATCAGGAGCCGTGCCGAGTCTGTGCGGGAACTCGCCTGCAGCCATTTCCTCGCGGCATAACTTTTCAGGGAGTTTCATTGCCTGAGTTTGCTCGTCAAAGCGTCGATACCGCCCTGCTGATGGTGACTGCGTGGCTTGACGGACCGCGTCAGGAACAACTGACACAGGAAGCGGTGCTCGTGGCCGACCGCACGTTGCCAGACATACGAGCAAGGTTGAAGTGTTTAAGCGATGTGGGGATTGGTTATCTGAATCTCGATCGGCCGACGCGAACATTGTCGGGCGGCGAATTCCAGCGAGCGCGCCTTGCCGCTTCATTGTCCTCGCAGCTGTATGGAGCCCACTTCATTCTGGACGAACCGACGGCCGGTTTGCATCCACGCGACACTGAGCGACTCTTGAAGGCTCTCTTCGCCCTGCGCGATGCGGGTGGAACCGTGATCGTCGTGGAACACGACGGCGCGATCATGCGAGCGGCCGACTGGCTGGTGGACCTGGGACCTGGCGCCGGTGCCGACGGCGGGCGTTTGCTGTTTTCCGGCACGCCTGCCGACGCTCAACGACTGGCTCAATCCCCCACTGGCGATTACCTCCGGCAGACAGCTGCCGCCCCGGAATTCAACGCGCCCCTGCGTCCGAATGCGACACGCATTGAGGACTCTTCAAAGCTCACGATTCGTAAGGCACGACTGCACAATCTGCAGAACGTAACCGTCGATATTCCGCTGCATGAGTTGGTCTGCGTTACCGGCGTCAGTGGTTCCGGGAAAAGTTCGCTCATCTTCGGAACACTGTTGCCGGTGATCACCGCGTCGGTGCTGCAGACTCGCAACATCGAGACTGCTGCTGCGGATTCGCAGTGTGATGGCATCGAAGGGATGCCGCAGGTTCGACGAGTGCTCTCGCTCGACCAGAGTCCGCTCGGACGTTCCTCCCGATCGTGCATCGCGACGCTCTGCGGGCTGTGGGAAGAAGTGCGACGCCTGTTTACAAAGACTCGCGACGCCCGAGCGAAGGGAATGAAGTCGCAGCACTTCAGTTTCAATTCCGGCGAAGGCCGCTGCCCGGAATGTCGCGGCACGGGGACTCGTAATGTTCGCATGAATTTCCTTCCCGATGCGGTCGTGCCGTGTCCGCTGTGCCATGGTCGGCGATTCAGCAAAGCGGTGTCAGCCATTCATTTTCGTGGAAAGTCGGTTGCCGATATTCTGCAGATGCGAGTCGACGAAGCGTCTGAGTTCTTTGCTGAGTTCTCAAGACTGCATGGAATACTCAACACGTTCCAGAGCGTCGGCCTCGGTTATCTGACGCTCGGTCAGCCGGCCACTACATTTTCCGGCGGCGAGGCTCAACGGGCAAAACTGGCGTCGGAGCTTGCCGCTCCATCCACCGATCACACCCTGTATGTGCTTGACGAACCCACCAGCGGTCTTCATCCGGCGGATGTCAGTCGGCTGATGAGCCATCTGCGCAGGCTCGTGGAGGTCGGTCACAGCGTGATCGTGATTGAACATCAGCTGGATGTGATTCGCTCGGCTGACTGGCTGATTGACATTGGACCGGACAGTGCCGCGAAGGGTGGAGAAGTGGTTTACTCCGGCCCGCCCGCCGGATTGGTCGACTGCGCGCGGAGCGAAACGGCCAAAGCCCTGCGATCCTGAAGACCGCTGCGAGCAGCATAGTTTTACCGCGCTATACCACTTCGAAACCTGAACGTTGAGGCCGGCTGAGATATTTGTTGGCTTCAGGATCGTTGGCGAATTCCTCAGCGACCGGATCCCATTTCACCGGTCGTCCCAGCTTCAATGCAATGTTCGACAGATGGCAAACGCTTACGCTGCGATGCTGGCTTTCCACATCGGAAACCGGCATCCGGCGAGCTTCAACGCAGTCAAAAAAATTGCCCATATGATTGATGATCGCATCCAGCTTTCCGGATCGTTCAGGGCGAGTCAGGTTGTCGAAGTTGTAAACGCTGAACTGCTCCCGTGGGAACGGCTTCGTCGCCAAATCTTCAATGGGCTTGCCAGAAACAGCACCTCGATTGACGAACACCCGTCCTTCGGTCCCCGTAAACAGGATTCCATTTCGACCCGCGTCACTGATCGTCAACACGACGCCATTCTCGTAGCGAACGGTCGCTTCAAAATCAATCGGTACGTTGTATCCGTCAACGACATCAGGAAACCTCGCCTTTCCGGAGATCTCTACAGGCTGTGAATTGATCGCCCAGTTAGCGATATCCACATGATGAGCGCCCCAGTCCGTCATCTGGCCGCCGGAATACTCCAGCCACCAGCGAAACGTGTAATGCGACCGCTCGGCGATGTACGGCACATCCGGCGTCTGCCCCTGCCACAGATTCCAATTCAGATGTTTGGGGACAGCCGTCTTTTCGAACGGACCGCCGACCTCATTCTTGCCGAGAATCACCTCCACTGTTTGCAGCGTCCCGATGCGACCTGAACGCACAATCTCCACCGCCTGGCGAAAACGGCTGTCACTGCGCTGCCACGAACCGACCTGAATGATCTGCTTTGATCCTGCGGCAACGTCACGGATCCGCTTGCCTTCGTCGATCGTCAGCGTCAGCGGCTTTTCACAATACACGTCCTTCCCCGCTCGGCAGGCGTCCATCAGCATCTTTGCATGCCAGTGGTCAGGAGCACCAATTAAGACGACATCGACGTCTTTTCTTTGCAACAGGTCGACGTAGTTTTCAAAAATCTGAGGCGTGCTGCCGAACGCCGCACGAGCCTGTTCGCGAACGTGCCGATCCACATCGCAGACGGCCACAATGTCGCCGTACTGTCTCGCCTTTTCGGCAATCACGGTGCCTTGGTATCGCAGGCCGATTGCACCAATTCCCGGACGCTCCACGGCATGCCGAGGCATGGCAGCGGCTGATACTTTGCCAAATGTCACGGGCGGAATAAATCCCAGGCCCGCGAAGGCAGCGATTGACTTCAGGTTGTTGCGACGCGTTGATTTCGACTGAACCATAACTCACCTCTTTCCGAGCATAAAGGCAGACATCCTTGTCTGCCAACCGATGCCTGAAGAACCGTTTCCCATGGCCAGCATGGCGAAAGATGCGCGCGGGTTGCGTGCCTGTTTCCGCAGTGGCTGTTAGCAGAAGTGAGCGCCTTTGGTGTTGACGTACACGGAATAAAGCGACTGGCTGCCTGTCATAAACAGTCGATTCCTTTTAGTGCCGCCGAAACAGACGTTGCTGCAGATTTCAGGCAGCAGGATCTGTGCAATCCGAGCCCCGTCTTCGGCGGCAAACACATGAACTCCATCGTAGCCCTGTCCCACCCATCCAGCACTGGCCCAGACGTTTCCGGCCACGTCGCAGC
This sequence comes from Planctomycetaceae bacterium, assembly GCA_041688565.1. Classification (GTDB taxonomy): domain Bacteria; phylum Planctomycetota; class Planctomycetia; order Planctomycetales; family Planctomycetaceae; genus SXXK01. The sequence goes on along the minus strand of JBDNHX010000128.1, from coordinate 670 downwards.
GAATGCCGTCCGCGAAACCCGCCTTTGTTTGTCCGTCGGACATGGCGAGATTCATGGAGGCGAATTCGCGTCCGTTCTTCAGAGATTTTTCTTCGACTACGTCCCACGCCTTAATGTTTTTGGGAGCATCCGGATAATGCGAGGCCCCCGTGTCAGCAACGTACAGTTTCTTGTAGTCCGGTGAGAAGCACAAGCCGTTGGGCTTGTTGATTTCATCGGTCATCTGCGACACCTTGCCGGTGTTCGCTTCGATTCGATAAATCGCTTCCTTCTGGAATGGCTGCAAAGATTCGCTCTTCGCCAGTGCTCCTTCGTAGTCCATCAATGCTCCGTAGCCTGGATCACTGAACCAAATGTCGCCGTTGGGATGCACAACGCCATCGTTGGGAGCGTTCAGGGATTTCCCATTGAACGAATCGGCCAGCACGGTGCGAGTTCCATCGTATTCATAGCGAGCGACACTGCGAGTCAGGTGCTCGAACGAAATCTGTCGTCCCTGCAGGTCGAAGGTGTTTCCGTTGCTGTTGTTGGCGGGGTTTCGAAATACTGTCACGTGCCCGTCTTCTTCCAGCCAGCGACGCTGAACATTGTTCGGGATGTCGCTCCAAATCAGATAGCGACCAACGCCGTTCCACGCAGGCCCTTCCGCCCACAGCATGTCCTTGCTGTG
>JBDNHX010000017.1:0-67471 GCA_041688565.1 Planctomycetaceae bacterium | reverse complement strand
CAAATCAGGTGCATGTCCACCACCACAAAGGAGTCGCTCAAGCAGATAGTCCAGGACTCCAAATTCTGTAGCATCTGCTTGAATCAGACTCCCTAGTCCCGGAGCTTCGAGATCAAGGTCCAGCATGACAACTTTTTTACCGGCTCTGGCCAGATTCACTGCTGTTCCGCAAAGCGAGGTTGTTCTTCCAACGCCACCCTTGTGTGAATAAAAAGCCACAATAGAAGGCGTACGCTCATGCAAAGGCCAAGGAGGTCCCGATAGCCTGCTAGTCCAACTGGATTTCGATGCATGACGTTCAATAATGGACCAATTGGGATACTCTGCTGCTGGCTCTAGCGGCCGACTCTCGGCGCGAAACGGATCCAGTATTGATTGAAAATCACTGCCCGGGATATCGACTTCAACAACCCCGCCCCAAAACATCTCTAGAGCACTACTCAACACTTCGTTCAGCCTGGGGATTTCAGCTGCAAGCTGTGCCTCCCGGTTTTCGGCGGGTTTCAGAAACAACCGTATTCGCCCACGAAGATCACGCAGCACCAAGACACTCTCAACCAACGTGCTATGGGTATCACTGGCGATTGTTATGAACGCTCGATTAAGAACTTCATCAAAATGGATCACTTTGGCACCCCGTTGATGAGTCCGTCTAGAACCATCGCCCCAACCGTTTTCAGGTACACATTCGCTGCTAGTCTGTGAAGCTCCGCTGCCTGCTGTGCGTCAATTGTGCCGGTCTTTGAGTACCTGAGCGCTGTTGACCAAACACCGCGCATGGCTCCAAGGTCTGTGTCGAGATCTACTGGATATCTCCGAGCTGCAAGACTCAGATCCGCAGCGAGTAGGAGGTGTTCTCGCGAAATCTGGTCGATATGCTTCTTTACAGCGATGCCCGCGATATCGATTACCGCTTTCACGCTGCATTCGGCGACATAACCAAGTAGATAGCCTGAAGTGTCCGGACGCGTTTGCAGGCAGGCTCTCGCGGCCCGTAAATGCCGCGAGGCTGCGGATGCAAAATCAGTCATAAAACTTCTCGGTATTGCAGATGCTGGCTACGTTTCAGCAAAGTGATTTTTCTAACGGAACATTCGAGCTAGGGCGTTATACAGAAAAAGCCTGACATTTTGAAATGCCAGGCTTTTTAGGTAGAAAAGTTCAGGATGGCATGGGAAGTCCGTCCTACGATTTAAAACTTACTTCTTCTTCGCACCTTCAACAGCAGCCTGAGCTGCTGCTAGTCGAGCGATAGGGATTCGGCGTGGGGAACAGCTGACGTAGTTCAGGCCGATTTCGTGGCAGAAGTAGACGGACTTTGGATCACCGCCGTGTTCGCCGCAGATGCCGATTTTCAGATCCTTGCGGACTGAGCGACCGTCTTCTACGGACATCTTCATCAGGCGGCCGACGCCGGTCTGGTCGATCGTCTGGAATGGGTCGGCCGGGACAATGTCGTTCTCGGTGTAATAACCGATGAAGGACTTGTAGTCGTCGCGGCTGATGCCGAGACACGTCTGAGTCAGGTCGTTCGTACCGAAGCTGAAGAACTCTGCGGTCTTCGCGATTTCTGCAGACGTCATCGCAGCGCGAGGAACTTCGATCATTGTTCCAACCATGTAGTTCACCTTCACGCCCTGCTCCGCGAACACAGCTTCCGCCGTTTCACGAATGATGGCGGTCTGGTTGTCGACTTCCGTCTTGTAGCCAGCCAGCGGGATCATGATTTCCGGCTTGCAGTCCACACCGGATTTCTTCACAGCACAAGCCGCTTCGATGATCGCTCGAGCCTGCATTGCGGTAATCTCTGGGTAAACGATCCCCAGACGGCAACCGCGATGACCGAGCATCGGATTGGATTCCTTCAGCTCTTCAACTCGACGCGCCACGGCTTCTTCAGTGACACCAAAAGTCTTCGCCAGCTTTGGACCCAAAGTTGGATCTTCGTGCATGTGGTGTTCTGAAAGGAACTCATGCAACGGTGGGTCAAGCAGACGAATCGTCACCGGACGGTCACCCATTGTCTTGAACAAGTGAGTGAAGTCGTCACGCTGGAACTTCAACAGCTTGGCCAGAGCCTTCTCGCGATCAACCTTGGTTGTCGAGAAGATCATCTCTCGCATTTCGTCGAGGTGATCGAAGAACATGTGCTCTGTTCGGCACAGGCCCACACCTTCAGCACCCAAAGCCACCGAAGCAACAGCGTCAGCGGATTCTGTGTTCGCCCGAACGTTGAGCGTACGATGTTCGTCGGCCCACTTCATCAACTGAGCGTAGCGAGCGTAGATTTCGGACTTCTCCGGAGCCAGCTTGCCCATCAGCACGTCCATCACTTCTGAAGGACTGGTTTCGATCTTGCCAGCAAAAACTTCGCCGGTGAAACCGTCCACAGAGATCCAGTCGCCGCCCTTGAGCACCTTGCCACCAACGGTGACGGTGCCGGCTTCGTAGTCGATGCTCAGCTTGTCGCAACCGCAGACGCAGGTCTTGCCCATCTGACGGCTGACGAGAGCCGCGTGAGACGAAGCACCACCAAACGCGGTCAGAATTCCCTTGGCAACCTTCATGCCTCGCAGGTCTTCCGGGCTGGTTTCCTTGCGGACCAGAATCAATTGCGCGTCGTTATTGGTATTCCACATTTCTTCAGCGTCTGAAGCGTGGAAGACGATCTGACCAGTCGCAGCACCTGGACCGGCGTTGATGCCTTTTGCCAGGAACGCATCAGTCTTTGACGCAGCCGCCTTGGCCGCTGCGTTGAAGATCGGCTGCAGCAACTGGTTCAGGTCGTCGGCTGGAATACGTCGCTTTTCGAGAGCTGTTTTCACGTCGATCAGGCCTTCATTGACCAAATCAACTGCGATTCTGACAGCTGCAAAACCAGTTCGCTTGGCGTTACGAGTCTGGAGCATCCAGACCTTGCCGCGCTGAACTGTGAACTCGATGTCCTGAACTTCCTTGTAATGCTTTTCCAGAGTATGCCCGATTTCGTCGAGCTGCTTGTAAGCTTCCGGAGCGTCCTTGCTCAGCGTCTCTTCGATACGAAGTGGAGTACGCGTTCCGGCAACCACGTCTTCGCCCTGAGCATTGATCAGGTAGTCGCCACAGAAGCCTGGCAGACCAACGGAGCAATTGCGGGTCAGGCCCACGCCTGTTGCGCAGTCATCGCCAAGATTCCCGAAGACCATCGCCTGAACGTTGGTCGCTGTACCCCAGTCGTGTGGAATGCCGTACTGACGACGGTAGACCATCGCTCGGTCATTCATCCAGCTTCCGAAGACCGCGCCGACGCAGCCCCACAGCTGTTCCATCGGATCTTCAGGGAAGTCGATTCCCTTATGCTTCTTGATGACAGCTTTGAACTGTGCCACGATGTCCTTCAGAACAGCGATCGACAGATCCTTCTCGTGTTCAACGCCAGCGTGTTCGCGAGCCTTATCGAGGATCTCTTCAAAGTGGTCTGGATCGTTCTTGGTTTCTGGCTTCAGGCCCAGAACGACGTCGCCGTACATCTGGATCAGACGGCGATAGCTGTCCCACGCGAAGTGTTCATTGCCCGACTGCTTAATCAGAGCCTGAACGACCTTCTCATTGATTCCGATGTTCAGAACTGTGTCCATCATGCCTGGCATGGATTCGCGTGAACCTGAGCGGCAGCTCAGCAGCATTGGATTGGCTGGGTCACCGAACTTTGAGCCCATGACGGCTTCAGTGTTTGCGATGGCGGCCAGAACCTGTGCCTTCAGTTCGGGCGGATAAGACTTCTTATTGTCGTAAAAATATGTGCAGACTTCGGTCGTAATCGTGAAACCGGCTGGAACCGGCAAACCGATGCGGCTCATTTCCGCAAGGTTCGCGCCCTTGCCACCGAGAAGAGGTTTCATTGTGGCATCGCCTTCCGCTTTGCCATCACCCCAAGTGTAAACGTATTTGTTGTCTGCCATCGAATTGAACCCCATGAATTGGATAGGCTGAGAACCGTCACAGCCAACGTGGAAAGGCGAATCGGGCCGCATCGACAGCTGATCATTCGTCAGCACCGAGCCCCCAACCCGACGAGGCGAAATCTGCCCGAGACATTCTCGTTACAGAGCCCCCAAAAACACGGCCAGAATTGACCGCTCGCAGCGCGCACCGCAACCTAAGACCGATTCGGCGGACAAACGAGTCGGCACGGTATCAATGGCACCCCCAAACTGCAAGTTCGTTCCCCGTCCCAGGGAAAGGACCGTAGATTTCTGCGGCTTTGCGGGCGTCGATCTTGCGGCAGCCCAGTAATTCATCAGAATCTGGCAGCGCGGAACGGGATAACCAGGCCTGCTCTCGATTGTTGTTATTTTAGAGTGGGTCATCGGGTATCTCGCCTGAGGCATTGTTTTCCGGAGCATTCGTTCATGGCCGTTCGTGGGGTTCGTGGAGCAATCACAGTCGACTCAGACGACGCGGCTCTGATTCGCGCGGCGGCGCGGGAGCTAATGGAAGAGATTCTCCGGCGAAACCAGATCACGCAGTTTGACGACGTCATCTCGGCCGTCTTCACGACGACTCATGATCTCTGTTCCGCGTTTCCGGCAGAAGCGGCTCGAGCGATGGGAATGGGCCAGGTGCCTCTACTTTGTGCTCAGGAAATTCCCGTGCCCGGGTCAATGCCTCGCTGCATCCGCGTGCTGTTGCACATCAACTCCGACCGGACGCCAAAAGAAATTGAACATGTGTACCTCCGAGAGGCTCAAAAACTGCGCCCCGATCTGAAGAGTGCGCAGTAAGTTTCGGGAGTCAACAATTGCGGAGAAACTCGTTGGCGGAATGATTCGTCGACGGGTACATTCGAATCAGAGCTTACGAACTCTGATCGCAAAGGGTTCTCTCAATGATGTCGCCGGATTTATTGGTCCGGAAGTTTTTCGGACGAAAGAACAGCTTGTGCGATGTTGTCTGGAAGACATCGTCATGGGCAAGCTTCATGGTCTGTTGATTGGCCTGGATGTCTGCTCGACGCTGCAATGGATGTCAGTCTTGATGAACTTGGCTGGTGCATTGATCAGATCATGGCAGCGAATCCCGGATACCTCATGGCGTTGCCGACTCGCATCGACCCGATGCTGGGTTATTTGACAACCGGCTATCAGGATCACGTCCACATTCGTGAAGCGTTTGGGTTCAAAGTCAACGACCGAATGTGGCAGTTCTTTCAGGAACTCGGCGTGATTGACGCGACCGGGAAACCGACGGAGCATTTTGGAGATCCCGCCTGGGTCTATCTGCAATTTTGGAAAGAGCTGGATGGTGTCTTTGTTTCAACCGTTCCGAATGTGATCCGGCTGAAGACACAATCGGTCGATCGTGAAGACTACATTCTCCACCCGGTTTCGGGTGAGCATCTTTCGGACGATTCCAGGGTGCTCATTCAGCGGCTCCGCGAACAGGGCGAACAGTCAGATACGCAGATTGTGATTTCGGAGGGTCTGAATACGCTGGCCGTAAGGGACGGTGATCAACTGATAAGCCTCGTGCGACAATTGCGAAAAGAACTTGCAGGCTCGGGCTTTCGAGTCGCGCCGACAAATGTGGTCGTCGATGCGGGGCGAGTGCGAGCCGGTTAACGGATCGGCGAACAACTTTTTGAGGGCCGCAAGGGACGCTTCACGATCCTGCATGTGATCGGTGAACGCCCGGGAAGCGGACACCATACGTTATCCATCTATATGACTGTCGCTGATGGAGACGTCTGGAGCGAACTCGACAAAGTGGATCACAACATCACGAAAGTTGTTTCTGGCATTGCCGTCACCGCGCTTACACCAGACCTTGCTGCAATCGAAGCGGCAAAGATCCTGCGACGAGTGTAGAACGTTGGCGGGTCTTGTTCCGAGGCGAAACAGACAGCAACGCGCAACGGACTGGGTGCTTACGTACCTTCCGGATGATTCTCCGGGATCAGCCAGACCCAGGCTTTGCCGAGTCGGCCGTCGTAGTTGCCGGCGGTGATTTTTTTGACACCGGGAACAACCGACGCGGCCTTGATTGCGGTCTGCGTCGCCGTGCTGACCGTCGCCAAATCGTGCCCGTTGATGATGATCTCCATGACGGACTGAATGCCATCCGGAATCTGCGAATCAACACCCGGCCGGCCTTTCAGAGTTGGGCAGAACGGATGATTGGTACTCGCAAACATAAACTTGTGACGACTGCCGGCCTTGGATCCGCTGGCCGCAATTCCACCAGGGAAAGGAGTGATGACGCCGGGCACTGTCTGACAGGCAGTGACTGCTCGTTCGGCGGCTTCGAGAGAGGCATCCACACTGGTGGCCATGAACCACAGGTTTCCGCCCATGACACCATCGTGGTAACCGAATCGACGATCGATGCAGAACTCGCCGCCCATCGTTGGGACGACCCACATCCTGCGGCCGAAGCGATCTTCCAGCTGTTCGTAACCGTCGCCAAAAAAAGACAGCTTGCGACCAAGCCGGTAATACGGTTCCGTGTCGCTGAGTGAAAAGCAGGCGGTTGTGGGACACGTCAGAATATTCTGACAGACTCGTGCAAGCAATGCTTTTTCCAAAGCCTCAACACGATGCTTCCAGAAGCGAGGCACATGCAACTGGCAGATTGCGCCCGGTCGTCCATCCGGAGTGACGAACGATTCATCGCCGCCGGGCCCGACGTATCGATCCAACCCGGCTTCACAGTCACACATGATTGTGGACGAACCATAACCGGTGGCCGAATTGATGGCATGATCCAGCCATTTACGATCACGTGCGGTGATCAAAAATTCCACATACAAACTTCGAAAAGCTTCCGCGTAGGTGTCTTCAACAAAGCTTGTCATCGGCGACTACCGCACCATCAAAAACAAAGACGAAGGTTAAACTGTAAAGTCTGCGACTGATCAACCTCGACCACGTCCCTGATAGACATGCTCTTCGGTCACGATCTTGTCCATGTAGATGTCGTGATGAGCGACCGGGATTTCGTCAAACAGCTGGCACTCAAAGGCCAACGCCACAAGCGGTGTATCGCGGCGAGCGTGCTGCAGCAGTTTGTCGTAATAACCTTTGCCGTGTCCCATGCGGCCGCCGCGTCGATCAAAGCCGACTCCCGGTACCATGATCAGGTCGAGAGACTCCACATCGATTTGCTTTTCCGGAAGGTCTCGCAGTTCGCTTTTGGGTTCGAGAATTCGGTACATGCCGAGTTCCAGTTCGTCCATGCTGGTCAGCTTGAACAACTCCAGTTCCCCTTCAGCGTTGCACCATGGCACAACAATGGTCTTGCCGGATTGCAGTGCCAGTTCGAGGTCATGGCGAGTTCTGACTTCGCTGCGGACGTCGATGTAAAACATCACGACTTCTGCCGTCGCATATTCCGGCAGTGCCATGAATGCGCCTACGATACGGCGACTGAGATCGTCTTTATTTTCCTGTGCATTTCGATTTGCATGAGCCTGCTTGCGAAGTGCATCTTTTTTTTCGCGGATTGCAGAATCGGACATCATAGTATTGGGAACTCTTCCGAAGAACGGTCTTGAGGCTCAGAAAATGCAGATGCGATGGCGAAAGGCCCGCAACGGTCTGTTCAGTGCAGAATGTCAGACGGCTGAAGAAGCCATAAATTGACAAACCTGCTGATCAGGACTTAAGAACGGCTTGTATACCGATCATTCGCCCCATTCAACCAGTAATGTGGCCCGAAAACCATCGTTCTTTCCGAACGGAACCTCAGACTCCGCGAATTCAGAACCAATGTCCGTTGATTTGCCTGCTCAAAGTCCGTTGGTGCGGAGATGTCGCGAACTGCTGCAGGATATGGCAAACGTCAGCCTGCGAGGCTTCTTTAAACGCGAGCGACCATCGGCCATGTTTGTGGCAGGCGCGGGCTCGGTTTCCCGCGACTCTTGCAATCCCGCATCCGATCCACCACGATAGCCGTTCGCCGCATTTCTTCGCCTGCCTGGAGTTCATCTCATGAGTCGTGCCGCATTGTTGCTGACAGCCGTTTTTCTTTCTTCTGGATCTGTGTTCTGTGAGTTTGCCCTCTCAGCCGACTGGCCTCAATTTCGCGGGCCTGGTGGCCAGGGACATTCCGACGCCAGCAATCTGCCAGTGACATGGAGTGAGACGGAAAATGTGGCGTGGAAAGTTCCGGTGGCCGGACTTGGCTGGTCGTCTCCTTCAATTCAAGGCAATCAGATCTGGCTGACGTCTGCCGTCGATGAAGGAAAATCACTTCATGCCATAGCGCTTGATCGGGAGACCGGAAAGGTCATTCACGATGCGGTTGTGTTTGATCTACAAGATCCGGGAGCTGTCCATTCGAAAAACAGTCACGCATCGCCTACTCCGCTGATTGAAGGCGATCGGGTCTATGTTCACTTTGGTGCTCACGGGACAGCGTGTCTTTCAACGGATGGAACGATTATCTGGAAGACTCAGGAACTGAAGCACAATCATCGACACGGTCCGGGCGGTTCACCTGTCATTTTTGAAGACCTGTTGATTTTGAACTGTGACGGATCGGATCTTCAGTTCGTTGTGGCACTCGATAAGAACACTGGCAAAGAAAAATGGAAGAAGAAGCGCGAGCACATCAGTGAAGATCGACTGAGCGGCAAGTCGAATGTTCCGATGGCGTACACCACACCGCTGCTGGCAGAGATTAATGGCACCATCCAGTTGCTGAGCAGTGGCGCGGACAGCATCGTCTCGTATAATCCGTCCAATGGTAATGAGTATTGGTGGTTTCGGTACGATGGATATTCCAATGTGCCACGTCCCGTCATTGGCAAAGGGCTTGTCTTCATTAGCTCGGGCTATGATCGCCCGGAGTTCTTCGCCGTGCGAGTCGACGGCAGTGGTGATGTGACAGAATCGCATCTCGGCTGGAACATGAAAAAGGCAGCACCATTGAATCCGTCTCCTCTGCTGGTCGGCGACGAATTGTACTTGGTGAGCGACAATGGAATCGCCACATGTCTGGATGCCGTCACTGGTGAGCAGCACTGGCAGGAACGAATTGGTGGAAACTTCTCGGCCTCACCAACACTGGCTGACGGTCGCATTTATTTGCTCGACGAAGTGGGAAAAACGACAGTGATTGCTCCGGGCAAAAAATTTGAATTGCTCGCCACCAATCAACTGGAAGGCAGGACGTTAGCAACACCTGCCATGGTCGACAGTTCCATCTTCCTGCGAACAGACACCCATCTTTATCGAATTGAGAAACGCTAGTGGCTCGCAAGAAGGAGAAGAAGAGATTTTCAGGGAAACCTCAGCGTCCGGTTCACAAACCAAAAATGCCGGGCGATCAGCCTTCCCCGCAGGAAGTTGTCAAAGAGCTGCTCGCGAACCGCCCTGCGCTGGTCGGATTTCTTCTCAGCGTTCTGCAGTTACTGGGACACATGACGTGGATCCTGCTGGTGTGGTATCTGAGCGTCATGGGAATGGCGACAAAGCTGAACTCCGATTCTCTGCTTTCGTGGGTGATCGTGGGAATCCTTGGAGTCAGTCTTATCCTGACGTTTGTCTCGCTGTTTATCTGCCTGTTCTATGGCCTGCGCAGAGAACCTCGCGTCTTGGCTGTTGCAGGCTTTGCGGTGTCTTTCTTTGTCGGTATTCTGGCGTCCGCTGTTGTCTTTATGACGGGGCTGAGAGCCATGAGCGGGTCCTGATAGGCGTGAGTTTTTGATTTGTGTTGTTGAACAGATGACCGGGACGAGGGAAGTCTGAATGCTGAAAGCAAACTATGGCCGCTGATCGAGACACCGCATCGCGGGACACTGAATCGCCGGAGTCCGCGAATCTTGTCGCTTGGGCCGGGATCGGATTTGGAGGCGTTGCTGCAATTCTTTACGGCGTACTGTTCTTCATGCTGCATCGTCTGCCATCGACACGACAAGAGCTCGAAAACCTGACGACGAATGCTCCCGCTTTGACTCGGTTGCTCGTTGTGGGTGGCAGCGCCGGATTATTGAACGTGGTTTCATTGATCCTTTGTCTGATGGGATATGTTGTTCCACGCCGATCACGTTTCGAAGCCATCGTGGGCAGTCTTCTGTCGGCGCTGATGTTGCTGGCCGTGTTCTCTGTCGTCTTCGTCAGTTTGATTCTTGCGCCGTGACATTGAACGTCGCAGCGTCTTCAGGTTTTGCGTCTTCCAGTTCTGCAGCCGTTGAGAAAGCAGCCGCCATGTTGAGCACCGATGAGCATCGAATTCAGCCCGGTCAAAAAGTAGACTTGCGTAAATTGGAAACCGATGGAAAGAACATCATTAAAGATGTTGCAGGATGTCGTAAGGATTTCCTGCAGAAACGCACAGAACTGATTCAGCTGGGTGAACAACTTTTTGCAGAAGGCCGGCAGAAACTTCTGATTGTATTTCAGGCCATGGATGGTGGCGGAAAGGATGGCACCATTCGGTCTGTCTTTGAAGGCGCGAATCCGCAATGGGTTGAGGTCACGTCATTCAAGAAACCGAGCGAAGAAGAGCTGTCGCGGGATTTTCTGTGGCGAATCCACAAGGCCGTGCCTCCGGCGGGGAAGATCGGCGTTTTTAATCGCTCCCACTACGAAGATGTGCTGGTCGTGCGAGTTCATAACATCGTAAAAGAAGACGTCTGGAAGCCGCGATTTAAACAGATCAGTGCATTTGAAGAAGTGCTGAATGCTTCTGGCACGCGAGTGGTGAAGTTCTTTCTGCATATCTCAAAGAGCGAACAGAAGCAGCGTTTTGAAGAACGAATCAACATGCCGGAAAAACGCTGGAAGTTTGATCCGGCCGATCTGGAAAAGCGTAAGTTCTGGGACGCCTATCGCAAGGCGTTCGAAGACATGCTGGAAAAGTGTTCGACGGAGAACTCGCCGTGGTACGTTGTGCCAGCCGACCAGAACTGGTACCGCGATTATGTTGTCGCCAGTGTCATCGCAGACACTCTGAAGAAGATGGCCCCAAAGTATCCCGACCCGCCGGATGTGACCGGTGTTGTCGTGGAATAAAGAGTTCGTCCGTAAACGAAGTCCGGTCGGGCAACTGGCGTGAGTCTCGTGCGATCAATAATTGTCGCCTTTCGCTCCGCGAAAGTAGCGTTCTTTCGCGGAACGAAAGGCAACGATCAGACACTTATTGATCGAGCGATCCTTAAGCGGTGTGGGCCTCTGGCGGACAGCCAGGTGTTTCGGCGAAGAACCCGTGAGTACCGTGGGCGAGGCGATTGTTTTTGGTGCCATGGCTCGCGTCGATCGGTGAACTGGACGACTTCATTGGAACGCAGACCTGAGATCGGTTACACATTCTGTCAGTGCCGTTCCAATCTTCGGCGACGGCGTGCACCATTTGTAAGTTCAGGACAGGAAGCATCAATGCCTGGTTCATTCATTTATTACGTCGCCTTTGCTGTGGCAGGAGTTTGTCTGATGACGCACCCTCGGGTTACCATCGCGGAGGAGCCTTTGGTCTTTATCTCCGCGTTCGCTCCTGGTGATCAGGGAGCCATTCACTCTTACACATTCGACGCGAAGGCCGGAGCTCTGAAACCGCTGCACCGCACGGCGGATGTATTGAATCCGTTCTTCATGGCTGTCACTCCTGACCACAAGTTTTTGTATTCCATTTACGCACCGACCTTTGGAGGCCAGGAGCCCGAGCAGGTTGCCGCGTTTCGTCTGGACGGTCGCACGGGCAAACTCAGCCCGTTGAATCGTCAGTCGACCATGGGCACTGCGTCGTGTTTTCTGGAAGTGGACACGACTGGCAAGAGCCTGCTGATGGCAAACTATATGACAGGCAGCGTGGCCTCGTATGCCATCAAGGCCGACGGTGGTCTGTCTGAACCAGTTTCGTTTGTGCAACATGCGGGATCGAGCGTCAATGAGGCCCGTCAGAAGGAACCTCATGCCCATTGCTTTGTCATCAGTCCCAACAATCAATTCGCTTATGCGGCTGACCTCGGACTGGATCAGATCGTGTGTTACAAGATTGACGCAGCAACCGCAAAGCTGACTCCCAATCAGCAGGCGTTTGTCCGGACACCTCCCGGCGGCGGGCCGCGCCATTTGACGTTTCACCCGAATGGAAAGTGGATGTATGTCATCAACGAACTGAAAAATTCTGTAACGTTGTACGACTACCTGTCTGACTCCGGCGTTCTGCTTGAACGCACGACAATCGACACTCTGCCGACCAACTTTGATGGAGTCAGCAACACGGCCGACCTGAAGATCACTCCCAACGGAAAATTTCTCTACGGCACCAATCGCGGGCACGACAGTATCGCCTGTTATTCAATCGCCGATGACGGCACGCTCAGCCTGCTCGAGATTATCCCAAGTCTCGGCAAGGGCCCGCAGAACCTGGCCATTACCAGTGACGGTGCTTCTCTGATCTGTGCCAACATGGCCGGCAACAACGTCGCTGTGTTCAAGATCGCTGACGGATCAGGCATACTGAAATCAGCGGGCAGCCCGATCGAAATTCCTGGCCCGTCGTGCATCCGCATCCTTGAATAAGGGTGGATCCTTTCTGTTTGCTGACGAATCTTCGAAAATGCATCCTCCCTGCTCTGTGTTCTGCTTGCCGCCACTGCAACTCCTGCGGCCACCTCTGACATTTCCTCCGAGCGTTCCTTCCTTCGGAAAGGCTTGCCGATGAAACTCGCGTCTTTGTTTTTTCGTTTGCTTCAAGCATCGTCTTTAGTCGTAATTCCTGCGGCCATTGCCCAGTGGCAGTCGCTTTGTAGCGGAACGCGCCAAGCGTTTCGAAGCGTTGCTCGAATAGCCGGCATTCCGAAAGCCTTGACGGCTTCTGCTACTGTTTTTTGCAAGCAAAGTGCGTGCCAGTGGGCCATCCTTGTTGGCATGCTGCAGAGTGGCAGCCTGGAGGCGGACGATCATCAATACAAGTTTGAACAGATCACCATTCCAAAGGCATCAGCCGATGAACCGAAGCGAGCGGATGTGTCGGTCGAACTGGCTCAACAGTATCTCGAACAGGGCTCGGTGGCGTGGAGCGGTGAAAAGAAATGTGTCAGCTGCCACACCAACGGAACGTATATGGTCACACGGCCCGCGTTGAGTCCCTCTTTGGGAGAGCCTCCCGAAGACACACGTGAGTTTTTTCTTACATCGCTGACAAAGCTTCAGGAAGAAAAGCACGATCGACTTAAGCAGGCAACTCGGCCGGCTCAGGTGATTTACATTGCGGCCGGCCTAGCAGAATGGGACGCACATGTTTCCGGATCTCTGGCCCCGGAAACAGAAGCATCGCTTGAACTGATGTTTGCGATTCAGAGTGACAATGGAACATGGGGATCTCTGGACTGCTGGCCTCCGTTTGAATCCGATGCCTACCACGAAGCGACCGTGGCAGCCATGGCCGCTGCGACAGCTCCCGGTTGGCTGCACAAAGTGGCCGCATCGGAAAACGAACCGCTGAAGGCCGCTGTGGAGCGTCTGAAGAATTATCTGCGTACCGAAAACCCGGCTCATGATTACAGCCGCACTTTGTTGCTGTGGGCCAGCAATCGCATGACCGACTTGTTAACGGCGGAGAAAAAGCAGGAGCTGGTGGTCCAGCTGCTGAAGCATCAGCATGCCGATGGCGGTTGGTCCATCCGATCGTTTGCGGCTCCGGAATCCTGGGGCAGCGGCAATCGAGCGGAGAAGCTGAAGGCCGAGCCAGAGTTTGCCGACCCACCGAGCGACGGTCACATGACCGGGCTGGCCATCATTGTGCTGCGTGAATCAGGTCTGGCGGCCGACGACAAACGTCTGGCAAAAGGAATTGTTTGGCTGCAAAAGAATCAGCAGGAATCCGGTCGCTGGTGGACTCGTTCCCTGAACACGGATTCGTGGCATTACATTACCTACAGCGGAACCGCTTATCCCTTGCTGGCGTTGCAGATGTGTGATGCGTTGCCGAAGAAAGCTGTGGCTCAGCTGCCGTAACGTCGGTCTACTGGCGGTTGTTTCGCAGCTGGCCGCACAAAAGGCATGAGCGTCGTCAGTTCGCTGCGAAGGTTGTTCGCAACGGCGACGACGGCTGCGAAATCATCATCATTTTTTTCGACTCGGGATCATCTTTATGCAGAACATCACTCGACGCTCGTTCCTTGAAGCGGCGGCAGCGACCGGCACAATGTCACTGATGCCGGGATTGGCAGCCGCCGCAAACGCACAACAGCCTGCTCAGCAGGCGGCCGAACTAAAGCTGAAGTACATCGTGGCGTCCTGCATGTACGGCTACATGTATCTTGGTGAGATCCTGCCGGAGATCGCGAAGTGCGGCGCGACGCATCTGGACTTATGGCCAAAGCGTCATGGCAATCAGCGCGAACAACTGCAGGACATGGGCGAGGAACTGTTCGGTCGTCTTTTGGAAAAGCACGGCGTCAAAGTTGGCTGCATCACTCAGTATCCGCTGGGTCCGTTTGGTCTTCAGGAAGAAATGCGACTGGCAGAGCGACTGGGCTGCGGGCTCATCGTGACTGGCGGCGATGGTCCAAAGGGACTTGCGGGTGCCGAATTGAAGAAAGCCGTCGGCGTATTCGTCGAAAAGATGAAACCGCATCTGGCCGTGGCAGAAGAGAATGGTGTCATCATTGCCAATGAGAACCATGCGAACGATTTGTTCGAATCGGCCGATTCCCTGCGATACCTTCATGAGCTGACTCCTTCAAAGCATCTGGCCATCGCACTGGCACCGTACCATCTGCCTCAGGATGCCGACCAGCTCGCCTCGCTGATTCGGGAGCTCGATCAAAGCATCGCGATGTTCTATGCCTGGCAGCATGGTGACGGTTGCATGACCAAACTTCCGAAGGAGCAGGAACTGTTGCAGCTGCCCGGCCGCGGTCCGCTGGATTTCAAACCGCTGCTGAAGGCCCTTGCCGATATTCACTATAAGGGCTGGACAGAAATCTTTATGCATCCCGTGCCGCGAGGAATCCCAATCCTCGAAACCGCTGCGGAGGTCACTGCCGAAATTGTGCGGTCGGCCGGATATCTTCAGACCTGCCTCCTCGCGGCTCAGTGAAAAGTCATCGCTTTTTGTGCGGCATCCTTCTGTTTGGACAACGCTTTCGCAGCCGCCGGAATTGACGTACTTCATGTGAAAGTCAGAACGTCTTACGTCTTGGAAGACATTCGGACGCAGGTCCATGCGGTTCTGGAAAAGAAAACATCGCCTGCCGTTGTCACTGCATCCAAAGGCTCAACTCCGGTCTGCCCGAACTGCCGCACGCCAATGATTCAACGCGCGGCATCAAAAGGCCCTCAGAAGAGGCAGATCGTTCTGGGGTTGTGAAAACTACCCCAAATGTCGAGTGACGATTCCGATCGGCTGATTGCATTTGTGGTTAACCATTAATCGCGACATTTCTGTCGCGATGCTGATTTCGCCCGTTTTCCCCAGGTTGCTCATTCTCGTCGTTGCAAGATCGAATTCATGATCAGTTAACACGCTTTGAGAATCTCGTTATCCTGCCCCCAATGGAATCAGCCACTAGTGAATATGACTCCCTCATCAAGGCACTGGGGTACTCCAGCGCTTCCGGGGACAATACGGTCGGACTGATTCGAGGTGACCAGCTTCGGCAGAACCATGCGGCAGGCTCTAGCGCCCAGTTGTTCGATAGGCGATTTCGGTATGCTTCAGTCCTGGACAAGGACAAGTTGGGAGTTACCGATGTCTTCGAAATCAATGGCGCTCCGTGCATCTATTTGAAAAGCCTTGCCGCTGATCCAACCCCGGAAGAACTTCATACCTGGCATCGTACGGCGTGGAATCACGGACTGGGACGAATGCTTTGGGTTGTGACGCCAACGCGAATCCGAGTCTTCAACGCATTCGCGCCGCCGTCTCAAACTGTGGAGAAAAAGCATCCGGCAGAATTACTGAATCTTCTGACTAAAGACCTAGAACAGCTTCGCAGGTACGAACTGGATCGGTTGAGTCTTGAGAACGGACAGTTCTGGGCCACCAAAGCCGGAAAACGAATCTCGAAGAACACTCGCATTGATGTGGAACTCGCAAGTGACCTGCAGAAAGCCGCCGAACTGCTTGTGAAACGCAGCTGTAGACCACTGCACGCTCATCGGCTAATGCTTCGGACCCTTTTCACAGCGTACCTTGAGGCTCGCGGAGTCCTGCCGGATACACTCTTCGATGACCTGAAAGCCAGAACTTTTGCGGAGGTGCTGACACGCACGGGTGAGACTCGAACATTCTTCGAGCGGATGCGGGAAACCTTCAATGGCGACCTTTTCCCACCACCGCCGTCCAATGGTGAAGAAGACGAATCCTACTCATTCGAGAAAGAACATCTGGACGTTGCGCGAGCCATCGTCACGCGACAGGACTTGACCACCGGCCAGATGTCGTTTGACTTCTCGCGTTACGACTTCGAAGTCATTCCCATCGAGTTGATCAGTTCGATCTATGAACGGTTCATTTACGCGGGCGACGCGAACAAGGCGAAGTCGCGGGGAACCCATTACACGCCTGTCAATCTGGTCGACCTCGTTTATTCACAGGTCTTCGACGACCATCTGTTTAAAACCCCGTTAGGCGATGCACCGAAGGTTCTTGACCTTGCATGTGGTTCGGGTGTGTTTCTGGTCGATGCTTTCCGGCGATTGGTCGCGCGGCGAATTGCTGCTGGTGAAAAGCTGACTCGATCGCTGGTTCGAGATGTTCTTTCACAGCAGATTTACGGCGTCGACCTTGAGGAAACAGCGATCGAGATTGCGGCATTCAGCCTTTGTCTAACCGCATTTGAACTTGATCCTTCTCCCGGATCCGTGCATCAGTTGAAGTTTCGACACAGCCTGAAGGATCGCAATCTCTTCGTGGCAGATGCATTCAGTAACGACACGTTCGCCTCTCGCCCGGCGTTTCGAGAAAAGCAGTTTTCGATTGTCGTCGGCAATCCGCCCTGGAACAGGCCCAAGGGCGAACGCTCGACCGCCGATGCAAGCTCACGTTCGCACATCGAATACTGCCAGAGTCAAGATCCTCCGGTGGAACTTCCGTATCGATCGCCAATCGATCAGGCGTTCATCTGGCGATCACGTGACTTCGCCGCAAAGGGGGCTCGGCTGGGCTTGATCCTCGACGCGAAGAATTTCTTCAGTCAGGAAGAGCAGTCTCTGAAGGCGAAGCGGCAGTTGATGTCCGCATTTCGTCCGCGAGTGATGCTGAACCTGTCCGCGCTACACAACAAAAAGCTGTTTCCTTCTGCAGAACAACCAGCAATGGTGCTTGTGCTTGAGAATGATCGTGTTGGCAAGAACGATACGGTGGTGTTCGCGTCGGCCGAACGCAGCGACTCATTCGCCAGACATGGAATCGTGGAATTCTTTCTGGAGAGGATCAGCCATCTGCCAGTGTCTCGTGTGATCAGCGAAGACCATTTGCTGAAGATTGCGTCTTTTGGAACGCCGAGGGACAGGGCGATTCTGCGAGAGCTTTACCAGCAACATAAGCGAACTGACGAAACACTTGCTTCCTGGGGGACGAAGTTCCAAACCGGGTTCAAGAACACGGCAAGTTCAACCCTAGTGCCTGACGCATTGCTTAAATTACCCAAACTCGAAGACGAGCACCTTACACGATTTCACCAGAATGTTTCGGCGTTGCCGAAGTTCGAATACAGAACCATGGAACACGCTCGCGATCCAAAGATCTACCAAGCGCCGATTCTATTGGTGCAGCAGAGCCTACAGAATGACCGGCTCACGGCGGCCATGTGTAAAAATGACGTGGTCTATTCTCGCAGCTATTTTGGCGTTCCACTTGGCGAGCACGGCTGGCGATCTGACCTGCTGAATACGTTTTTTAATTCCTCGCTGGCAACCTATTGTTTTCTGCTGACCGCCACCCGGTTTGGAATTGATAAACAGATTACCGAACAAAATGACCTCAACAGACTTCCTTTCAAGGATGTTGCTGAAAAGTCCAACATCAAAGATCTATCCGCATTATTGAGAGAGCTCGAAAAACAGGATTCCGACACGACTTTCACAGCACTCGACAACGCCGTCTTCGAATTCTACGAACTCCCTGACTGGCAACGAGACTACATTAGCGACACCGTGAAGTACGACATCGATTTCTTTCGCCACGGCAGCGATTCTCAGGCTGTTCAAGCTCCAGATCAGGCCCAGTTTCAGACGTATTGCGAAACACTTGTTGGATATCTGCGAAACGAACTGTCCGCTGGCGGCCTGAAGGTCAACGCTGACATTGTGACCGCCCTGACTGATGTGGGAGCGGTCGTGATTCGATTTGACCAGGGTCGCCACCGCAGTGCTCGTATAGTTCAGCAAAGTGAGTTCGACGGCGGCAGTCATCTGGCAGACTTGCTACATATGCCGCTGACATCTGGATTCCAGTTGCGTCGTTCCCTCGTGCAATTTGACGAAGACCGCTGCCTGATTGTCAAGCTGGCTCAAAAGCGGTTCTGGTCCCGTGCTCGTGCCTATGACGATGCCGATACGATCCTGGCAGAACTTCTCCGGGCCGAGGAATAGTCACCGTGGCACGCGGATCTTCGGGACGTCTAAATCGCGATATTCGCCGCAAGGCACAGTGGTCGGTCGTCGTCACAACGCTGGAGATCCTGCAGCTCGCGTGGCCCGCAGCAAAGGCTGATTCGCGAGTCTCTTCGACAACCGATGAAGACAAGATTACCGACGTGCTGAGATGGAAGATGGTTGACGCCAAGCGAAATCGCAAACCACCGTCAGCCATTCGCTTCGAACGCGAGACTCAATCAGATCGCCGGGAAGACGACACCGCCAGCGGGTTGATTGATATCAAAGTTGAGTACACGTGGAATGAAGAAACCTATCTGACGATGGAGTGCAAACGACTCACAAGCGTCGGCAACGATCTAGCGAGGAAGTACGTCCAAAACGGAATCGTTCGATTTGCGTCTGGCAAATACAGCGCGCGGCATTCGTTCGGAATCATGGTTGGCTACATCGTGTGCGGAAATCACGTCGCTTGTATCGATCGAGTGCAGAAGGCACTCGTCAAAGAACCGAGTGCAACAACAGGACTTGACAGTGATTTCGGCTGGCAAACGGATGGCAATTCTGTTTCGGGGATGGCCTTTCACAGGACGCTTCATCAACAGCCGCAATTCAATAACCGCATCGAACTCATTCATGCTTTCCTTGATGCCGCAGATTGATTGCGAACACTGAATGGGCCAGCTTGCTCGCTATCTTCAAGACCAGTTCATTGCACGAACGCCGCGCGGCTGGTCCTGTGGTGTGGAGGCGCGGGTGTTGGATGAACGGTTCGAAAGGTTGCTGGGGTATGCGCCGCAGGCGGATGTGTTGTTGGCTTCGGATGACTGGAGGTTTCGGTTATGGATTGAGTTCGAAGTGAGTCGCGCTGATCCTGTGGCGAATCATGCGAAGTTCGCGACGGCTCATTTGTTTCAGCCGCAAAAGCCGACGGACACATTCGTTTCGATGTGCCATGTAGGTTGGACATTCTTGTCCGACTTGCGTTTGTCAGGAGCGCGACGGGCAGGAATGCCCATCCTACATCTTGTGGCAAGAACTTACGAACGACGATTTGAGGAGGCAGCTTCCACGTCACCCTCATGTTCGTTGAGCGGCACTCTCAGCGCTTGCTTCAGGACGTTTCCCGTGGGCACAACACAGGTGCTGGATTTCGAAAGTCAGCCAGCGATCATGGCGCGGCCTACCCAGGTGCTGGCGTTGCTGTTCGGCGGTATGAATGCCTCCTCGCACGAGTCAGGAACTTTACAACCGGCACATTCCGGACCTCGTCGGGATTTTGTCGAGGGTTAGGACTTTTCCTGCAGCGAAATCCTGACAAGGATCGTAAGAGGCTCTAACAAAAGTGGGACAGGCATCCTCGCTGCGTCATTTTTCTGGGCACATTTCGCAAGATACGGGAGCCAGTCCCAGTTTTGTTAGGCGTCCTAACTCGGTTGCGGCGTATCCTCCTCTGAAGTCGGCCGAATGTCTTCTTGTGCCTCGTTGAACCTTTTGGGAACAGAATCGGATCAAAAGCTCCATGTCATTTGCTCATTCCACCCAGCAGCTGTCTTCCCAACTCGCTGAAAAGATCGCCAACAAGACGGCAAAGATTGGAATCATCGGGCTTGGTTACGTGGGCCTGCCGTTGATCAGTGCCTTCACCAACGCCGGTTTTCGGTGTCTGGGATTTGATGTGGACACCGAAAAGGTGCGACTTCTGAAGGCCGGCAAAAGCTACATCAAGCACATTTCGTCGGAACGGATCGCTGACTGGATCAGTCGCGGATCTCTTGATCCGACCAGCGACATGACTCGCCTGGCCGAAGCAGACGCGTTGCTGATCTGTGTGCCAACGCCATTAAATGCCAGCCGTGATCCGGACCTGCAGTTCATTGAATCCACTTCCGAATCCATTGCCGCAGTTCTTCGTCCGGGTCAGCTTGTCGTGCTGGAAAGTACAACGTATCCAACGACGACTCGGGATGTCATGGTTCCGATTCTCAATCGCAACCCTGCCGGGCTTGTCTGCGGGCGAGAAGTGTTTGTGGCCTTCAGTCCGGAACGTGAAGATCCCGGCAATCCGGACTACACCGCTGCCGGGATTCCGAAAGTCGTGGGCGGCATCGATACCCTGAGCGGTGATTTGGCCTGTGCGCTTTACGGGTATTCGATCGTGAAAGTGATTCGCGTCGACAATGCGGAGATCGCGGAAGCCTGCAAGATTCTGGAGAACACCTATCGCGCGGTGAATATCGCTCTTGTGAATGAACTCAAGATGCTGTTCGACCGCATGGGCATCGATATCTGGAAAGTTGTTGACGCCGCCAAAACAAAACCGTTCGGGTTTCAGGCGTTTTATCCCGGACCAGGGCTGGGCGGCCACTGCATTCCGATTGATCCGTTTTATCTAAGCTGGCTGGCACGACTGCAGGGGATGAACACCCGCTTCATTGAACTGGCCGGCGAGATCAATTCCAACATGCCGCGATACGTCGTCGGGCGTCTGGCTGAGTTTCTGAATGACCAGACTCTGCCGGTGAAAGGCAGTCGGATTTGTATTCTGGGGATGGCCTATAAAAAGGATGTGGACGATCCTCGTGAAAGCCCATCGTTCGAACTTCTCGAACTACTGATGGAACGAGGCGCCGTGTTAACCTACAGCGATCCTCATGTGCCGCGACTTCCAAAGATGCGTCACTATCAGCATCTTCCACAAATGACGAGCACCGATCTGACACCCGAGTTTCTGAGGTCGCAGGACTGCGTGTTGATTTCAACCGACCACAGTGCGTTTGATTATGAGTTCATTGTCAAGCATTCCAAAATGGTCCTGGACACTCGAAACGCCACGAAGAACGTCGTGGATGGCCGAGAGAAAATTTTCAAAGCCTGAACTTCCGGCAGACGGTCCCTGGCAGTGGCCAAACGCTTCTAAATTCTGACCGAACGGGCTCAGCTGGCAATTGGCTTCGGGCAAAAAGGACGGTACGATCAGACGAAGTGACGGCTTGTCAAAATGCCGTCGGCTTCCCACCTGAGTATTGCTCCCGCCTTTTTTCACTTGTCTGGTTTGATCCCATGAAACCAGTATCGTCGCTTGTCTTGTTGTTTTGCTGCTGCGCGATCTGTCACACACAGCCGATCTGTGCTGCTGATGAATCGCCTCCTTCAGCGAATACCGACTCCGTGGATTATTTGCGTGACATTCGCCCGATTCTTCGCGGCCGATGTTCGACCTGCCACAACGAAGCGGACCCAGGCGGCGGACTTCGCCTGGACGGTGCAGCGCACGCCATGAAGGGCGGGGACAGCGGTCCGATCATTGTTCCTGGAAAGAGTCAGGAGAGCCGGCTGATTGAAGCCGTTTTGCAGACGGGCGATCTGAAGATGCCTCCGCCGGACGAAGGTAAGCCGCTGGAGCCTGCGCAGATTGATCTTCTGCGACGGTGGATTGATCAGGGCGCTCGAATTCCGGACGATGAAACTCTGGTGAGTCACTGGTCGTTTCAGAAGCCAGTGCGAGCGGCCGTTCCGATGGTCGAAGGCTCTGTTTCTGCCGCCAACCCGATCGACGCCTTTATCGATCAGGCCCGGAAGACGCACGATCTGTCTCCTTTGGCATCGGCTTCGAAAAATGTTTTGCTGCGGCGCGTCTATCTCGACCTGATCGGTCTGCCGCCGACTCCCGAACAGCTGGCAGCGTTCGTGAATGATGCGTCAGCAAACGCTTATGAAAAAGTCGTTGACGAATTGCTGGCAAGCCCACACTATGGCGAACGCTGGGGGCGTCATTGGATGGATGTCTGGCGTTACAGCGACTGGGACGGTTATGGGGCCGAGGTTCGTGAAAGCAAGCCTCATATCTGGCGCTGGCGAGACTGGATTATCGAATCGCTGAACGAGGACAAGTCCTACGATCAGATGATTGTCGAGATGCTGGCCGCTGACGAAGCCAGTCCACATGATGCGCAGGCACTGAGAGCCACCGGGTATCTGGTTCGCAACTGGTATCTGTTCAATCGAAATTCGTGGATCGACAACACGATCGAACACACGGGCAAAGCGTTTATGGGTGTGACTTTCAACTGCGCCCGCTGCCATGATCATATGTACGATCCGATCTCGCAGTCAGATTATTATCACCTGCGCGCCGTCTTTGAACCGCATGATGTGAGAACCGATCGAGTCCCCGGGGAGAGTGATGTGGCCAAAGACGGACTGGTCCGAGTCTTTGATGCCAACGCGGTGGCTCAGACGCTGCTTTTTGTGCGCGGCGATGAAAAGAATCCGCTCAAGGATAAGCCGCTGGATCCAAAGGTTCCTGCCGTTTTCAATGCCGGTGAACTTTCCGTGCAGCCGGTCGAGCTGCCCGCCAGTTCGTTTTACCCGGGCCTGCAGAACTTTGTGGCGACGGAATCATTGAACTCTGCGGAGTCTGAAATGAAGGCGGCCTCAGATGCCCACGGTGCCGCAGGAACGGCTCTGGAATCCGCTCAGTCGCAGCTTCTGGCGTTTCAGAAATCGGCAGACATCAGTGAAGCGACATTGGCGACGGCTGTGCAACAGGCGGAAGTTTCTTTGCAGCTGGCGGGCCTGAAGCTAGCCGTCGCAGCGGCTTCCGTGGAATTTGCCAGGGCTCGCATTACGGCTGATCAAGCCAACTATTCTCAACCGCCTGCGGCAAACGCGAAAGAGCTTTCTCTCGCGGCGGGCACGGCGGAAAAATTGCTTGCGGTTCGGCAGGGCGAGCTCAAGCTGTTAACGTCCCAACACGCTCTCGCCGCAGCCAAAGCGGCATTGTCGGCGGAAGGAATGCCGCCGGACGACAAGAAGACAAAGGCTGTGACAGATGCAGATGCTGCAGTCGTCGCTGCCAGCACCGCCGTGGAAGCAGCGAAGAAAGCGGCTGCAGAACCGTTCGAGGCGTACACTCGCTTTACGGCTGTGTATCCCTCCAGCAGCACGGGTCGGCGGCTGGCTCTGGCTCGCTGGATCACCAGCCGAGACAATCCGCTCACGGCTCGAGTCGCCGTGAATCATTTGTGGCTGCGACATTTTCATCAGCCACTGGTTTCTACAGTGTTCGATTTTGGAATCAACGGTAAGCCGGCGTCGCACCCGGAACTTCTGGACTGGCTGGCGTGCGAGCTGATGGAGAATGGCTGGAAGATGAAGCCGCTGCATCGACTGATCGTGACCAGTCGCGCTTATCAGATGTCGTCATCGCCGGGTCCGGAAGATCTTAGTCTTGCCGCCGCCAACGCCGCAAAAGATCCAGAGAATCGTCAGCTGTGGCGACAGAACAGCTACCGCATGGAAGCGGAGATCGTCCGCGATGCCACATTCCATGTCGCCGGTCAGCTGGACAAGACCATGTCCGGGCCAGATCTTGATCCGGCCGCGGGACTGACACTGGGTCGCCGCAGCGTGTATTTTCGAACATCTAAAGAAAAGAAGATGACCTTTCTTGCGACCTTTGACAGTGCGAATCCGGTCGAATGTTATCAGCGTCCGGAAAGTATTTCGCCTCAACAGTCATTGGCGATGAGCAACAGTCCGCTGACGTTGGCGCAAAGCCGAATCCTTGCCGCAACGCTCAGTGAAAAAGTTTCTGCCGAAACCCCCGCAAATGCAACTTCGGCGTTTGTTCGTCTGGCGTTCCAAACCATCCTGGTACGAGAACCGCGTGACGCGGAACAACAGGAATGTGTTCGTTTTCTGGAGCAGCAGTCAGAGCGATTTCGCTCCGGCTCGACACTGACCACATTTACGGGAGGCGTGGAGAATGCCAACAAGCCGTCGGCAGATCCTGCCCAGCGAGCACGTGAAAACCTGGTTCATGTTCTGTTTAACCATAACGATTTTGTCACTGTTCGATAAGAAGGCCCAGTAAAACATCACGGACGTAGCCGGATTCGTGAGAATTCGGTTGTGCTTCTGAACTCTCACGAGTTCAGCTACGTTTTTAGAAGCCCTCAGTCTGAAGTGTGGTGGCGAGAGTTCATCGCACAGTAAAATATCAGCCGTCCATCTCAGGATTGTGACAGGTTTTCTCATCATGAAATCAAAATCATCAGCCTCTGGGGATCGTTCCCCGGCCGTTCCATCACGACGCGGTTTTCTGTCTGACGTCGGCATGGGTTTCACCGGGCTTGCCCTTGGCGCCATGCTGCAGCGCGACGGCGTTGTCCGAGCAGCGGAAGAAACGCCGAGCGGTGTTCCTTCAGGACTTGCTCATTTGGCGCCGAAGGCCAAAAGTGTGATCTGGATTTTTCTGGTCGGCGGAATGTCGCAGATGGAATCCTTTGATCCCAAGCCGGCACTCAATAAATATGCCGGTCTGTCGGTCGATGAAACGCCCTTTAAAAGTGTGCTCGATTCTCCTTATCTAAAAAAGAACCTGCGTGAGTTTATTCCAGGGTTGCATCAGCCGCATCCGAAATTGTTCCCCATGCAGATCGAACATCAGCGCCGCGGACAGAGCGGTCTCGATATCAGCGACTGGTGGAGCCATCTCGGAGGCGTCATTGATGACGTTGCCATCGTGCGCTCGATGTGGACGACGGATAACAATCATGGCGCGCAGTTGCAGTTTCATACGGGTCGACATGCTCTGGAAGGCCAGTTCCCCACGATCGGTTCGTGGGTACACTATGGTCTGGGATCACTCAATGACGACCTGCCCAGCTTCTGCGTGATCGGAACTCCAATTGCTGACTGCTGCGGCGGACTGGGTGCGCATGGAGCCAACTATCTTGGGCCGGAGCATGCCGGGATTCATCTGAATGTTGATCCGGCAAACCCGCTGCCATTTGCCATTCCGGGCTCAGAAGTTTATCGGGAAGAACAGCAAAGTGAATTTGAGCTGCTGGGACGACTGAACCGAATTGCCGCAGTGGAATATCCTAATGATCCGGCGCTGAAGGCTCGCATTAAGTCGTATGAACTGGCGTTTCGCATGCAGTCGGCATTGCCGAATGTCATAAATTTCTCGGCAGAGACTGCTGAGACACAGACGATGTACGGCCTGAATCAGGAGCCAACGAAAACCTTTGGCCAGCAGTGTCTGGTTGCCCGTCGGCTTGTGGAATCCGGCGTCAGATTTGTGCAGTTGTTTCATGGCAGCAACGGTGGTGCAGGAGCTTGGGATGCTCACGGCGGCCTGAAAAATAATCACTCCACACTGTGTGCTCAGGTGGACCAGCCCATCGCTGCCCTGATCCGCGACCTGAAACAACGCGGCCAGCTGGACGAAACTCTGGTTGTGATAGGCACGGAGTTTGGTCGCACACCCGGCTTTCAGAATTCCGACGGCCGCGATCATCATCCTTATGGTTTTTCAGTGGCTCTGGCGGGTGGCGGAGTGAAAGGCGGAATCGCTCACGGAGCCACCGATGAAATTGGCTTTCATGCAGTCGAAGATCGCCATTATGTCACCGATCTTCACGCGACCGTGATGCATCAGCTTGGCCTGGATTCACACCGTCTGGAGATCCCCGGCCGCAAGCGTCTGGAGCTTGACCACGGCAAACCCATTCACGCAATTTTATAGTTGAGCAATCGGTGAACCGTGCGGAAGAATGGGGATTGGCCGCCCTGCCAGGTCTTTGACGGACTGCGTGTGATCAATCCCCAGATGTGCGTAAACAGTCGCCAACAGGTCCTGCGGCGTAACTCGATCGTGGATCGGGTATTCACCGCGTGCATTGGTTTCACCCGACATCTCGTGATGCAACGAGCGAATCAGGGAGAACCGTTCGGCTCGCTGCGTCTGCTTCGGCATGTATTCGCAGATCTCCATTCCGGGCACGGTCGTGGGAATCGGCTTGAGCGGCCCGCGAATTTCGGCCGGGGCTTCGGGCTTCATATCCCATGTTTCAAACTGGCTGGGGCCGCCCCACATCCAGAAGAGAATCACAGTGGTGTCCGGATCGGCGATTGTGCCAGCGTGGGCGCGCTGAGCCAGCAGATTCGGCAAAGTCAGCCCACCCAGAGCCAAAGTGCCGATGCGCATAAACTCGCGTCGCGGAAGCGGACCGGTACAGAGTCTGTCCTTCATAGGAGACAGCGCATTCGTTGAGAATGTGAAGAGCGGAACATTTCTGGAGGATCGTGGCGGGTTTGAATATGCTCGCCGCATTTCCCCTGAAGTTCAAGAGGAGAACCGACTGAATCGCGGTCTTGCGGAAGAGTTCCTGACAGCCGTTCGCGTTTGCCTGTTCCGCAAACTTCAGTCGATTGTCAAAGTTTCCGGCTGAACGGGAGAATCGGCGTTGAACAGAGGAACGACACCAGAAATCTCATTCGCATGGACTGTTTCGTCTGCGAAGACCTGACCGACACGCGGTTTGGGACTTGCGGAATTGTCGGCCTGATTTGCGGAAGCAAGCAAAGCCATCGCCTGTCACGTGGTAGGTTTGCAGAGACCGGATGTCGATGTTGACAGTCGGCCTGCATTTTGTCCGCAGTAGTCCCGCCACCGTTGTCAGGAACCCAACCGATGAGCAAGGCCAAGCCGTTGATGTTCGGCGCGGCGCTGGGTGCGTCGGCAATGTTTTTCGCGCAGCAATATCATGTTGTTCAGTCGCAGAAAGGATTGCAGGTTATCCCGCGCACGCCGCAGCAATCGATTGGATTGGCGTATGCCGACATTCGGACCTGGAGTCCCTCTCAATGGACGGATCGGCCTGAGCTGGCTCGAGCTCTGATGGCTCACGGTTCGGCCGATCTGATTTCTGAATCTGTTGCATCGTCACTGGCGGATCGTGTTTCTGAGGAAACATCCACGCTGGATGAACTTCGCGGTTTTCTGAATCGCAGTGAAAAAGGTGCAGCGAACGGCGACGGCAACCTGTTGAGTTTTCCTTCACTGGACAGCAAAGCTCAATCGGATGGCCTTCCTGAATCTGACATCAATGAAGATGCCGATAACGATCTTTTTCGCATTCCGTTTCCGCAGGATGCGAAAGTCCGGCCACTTGCAGATCCATTCGCAGCGCGACCGCCGGAAAAGACACAGGCTCTGGCAGCCGACACGGGATCGCGATTTTCGGCAAACGATCTTGCAGCTGATGTTCAGCCTGCTGACTTCCGGGAAGACACAGCGAAGGCACCGCAGCCGCTACCGCTACCGAAAGCTTCGTCCGCGACGACCAGGACAGCTGCCGATCATGCAACGGAAATGGAAGAGCTCATCTGGGGAAAGCCGTCATCTTTGCCGCAGGGTTCCAAAGCACCAAAGCCTGTCGTGAAGCCAGCCGAACCGGATTCTATGTTTGAAGAAGTGACGACGCAGCTTGAAAATCGTGCTCAGGAAATGCTGAACCGAGCTCAGGTGACGCTTAAGGAGAAGGCCGTGTCAGCTGCACAAAGTTCGGCCAGCAGTTCGTCGAGTTATGTGCGGGACCGAGCAGCTGAAATGGTACCGGACTCCGCGAAGTCGTTGCTGAATGAGATGACGCCAAAGCTTGAAAAAGCGGCCGCAGCACCATTGCTGGATTTTGATCCGTTTCTTGAGTAGTCGTCTTTGAGTCACCCTTGTTCCTGTGACGCGATTCCTTGTGGATCTCGGACTACCCGTAGATCTGGTTCGCAGCAAAGTGCTCATTGGCGACATGATCCTTCTGGATGGTCCGTTTGAAGAAGTCGGGGACTCCATCGTTTCGCAGTGTCTGGACAATCGAGTGGGCTGCTGGGCGCAAATTCGAGCGATCGAAAATCTGACAACTCACAACTGCGATATTTATGCGGTGTGGACCGTGCAGGAAGAGGTCGGTCTGCGAGGCGCTCAGCCTGCTGCGTTTGGTATTGAACCCGATCTGGCAGTGGCTTGCGATACAACTCTCTGCTGCAAAACGCCCGGCGTTCCCGATGAAGATCGCGTTTCCGTTGCTGGCGATGGAGTGTGTCTGCATGTCATGGATGGTTCCATGATCTCGGACATCGGACTGGTGGAAGACTTTGAGAGGCTGGCTCGTGTACGCAACATTAAATGCCAGCGAGCCATTTTGCCGCGTGGCGGTCAGGATGGCGCCGTCATCCAGCGCAGCCGCAGCGGGGTCAGAACAATCGCGCTGGCTTGTCCGGTCAAGTACATCCACACCGTGACAGAAATGTCGCACAAGGATGATCTGGAATCCTACCACACTCTGCTCACGGCCTGGCTCGAAACACTTTAGGATCGCTCGATCAATAAGTGTCTGATCGTTGCCTTTCGCTCCGCGAAAGAACGCTACTTTCGCGGAGCGAAAGGCGACAATTATTGATCGAACGGAGACGTACCAGAAGGCCGGCGCCGGTGATTCGGTGACATTGATTATCGCGAAAGGCCAGGGGCACAATTACGGGGAAGGCTTCTTCCGTTGTCAGCAGCTTGTGGACTTTGTCATCCTTCGCGCCAAATCGACGGAATGATGAGTATGTTATTTGTCGTCGGAGAAAACGTATCGTACGCGTTGAGCATCAGGCTTGCGACCCTGATCACGGAGCGGCCGTCAGAGACTGCTGTTGATCGGCGAAGTACAAGTAGTTCCGCAGGTTACAGGCCAGAGACGGGCGTTTGACATAGTTGGGCCAGAGATGGCCCACACCGATCACTTCGGTAACGTCCCAGTCCTTGACTCGATGACTCCGCTGGCCCAGTTTGTTGCGATCCTTCTCCGTAAAGCCTGTGCAGCCAAGAGCACGGCTGGAACCGATTCGCCGAAACGGGTAGATCAACAGAGCCGGATCGTTATGGTTGTGCAGGTTAAGAAGACATTCCGTCGAAGAGAGTGCTCGATCGAATCGCTGACCTGGATTCAGCCAGTCATGATCAATTGCAGACGCGGTGAAGACCGTTCGAATCCGTTTGCCGTCACAGCCCTTGTGCAAATGGCGATGGTCTTCGACGGAGCCGCCGGCCATTAAATGCAGAGACGAAGAGATCACTCGCGTGCCATGACTGTGTCCCAGCAGGCACACAGGGCAATCCGGTGGGAGTTGCTGCAGAAGGCTGGTGAGATAAAACCCGTTTCGACTGGCTCGTTTTCCTAGCAAGGCCACATCAATGCTGGCCAGCGCGGAGAGGGGGCGGTCGCTGGGCCAGGAGAAATAGATCATCTGAAAAGGCAGTCCGCAGGAACCGGATCTGAGCCAGTTCCATGTCTCATGCGCTTCCGGATAGACGCTGGGAGAATCCATGAAACTGCCATGAACCACGATGCACAGAGGCACGCCAGGCACAAGCGATTCTGTCAGTTCCTGCATCGCCGAGCGACGGATTCCGACACAGTCGTCAAAGCGAGTGACGTCGGGGCAAAACTGCAGTGTGCCGTTATCAAAGTCCTGCGGCGAGCTCCATGTGCTGACGATCCAGTAGCCGGGCGTTGGGACAACAAACGTGGATGGCTCGTAGATTTCGGGTTCGGAGAAGACTGGTTCTGATGTGAGCGGTTCTGATACGACCGCGGATTCAAATGCGGAGGCCGGTTCTGACAGTGCGCCAGGTTCTGACACGGCAGTGGATTTTGTCGGCAACGGCAGCAGCAGTTCCTGGATCGGATCCTGCGTTGGCGTCAGCTCCTGCGCGTGAGACAGCGTAGCGAAACACAGAAGTGCCACGATGCCAGGCCACAACCTTGCGGGAAGCCGCAAGCGGAAGTCAGGGAGATTGAAAAGGGCCATGCTGATCCACCTGAAGAACGATCAATTGGTGCTCTTCCGTGAGATTCAGGACATTCCAGTGTGACAGAAAACCGCTCCGGATTTTCTGGATCTGAGACATCTGCCGCTTCTGGCATACTTCGCCTGCACTGAAGTGATACTGCTCGGCGATCAGAAATTCGGAAATTCCTGTCGCCTTCTGTGAGTTTTTTTCGGCAGAATGGAACAGGCAGTCGCATCAGTTCCATGTCCGGCGACTTTGTCGATTCAATCGTGTCGCACAAACAGGTTTCCTGGCAAACGGCGGATCAGGCGTCGCATTTCAAGTACGGTTAAAGTGGCGAGAACTCTGGACGCTTCGATGCCGGTTTCTCGCAGGACTTCGTCAATATGAATCGGACTGCTGCTGATCTGATTGATAATCTGACTTTCCAGCGGATTCAGCACAAGCTCCCGAGGCGAGTGAATCGTTACCGTATTAGTTGTGGCCGCGGGCATTGGTAACGGTCCCAGTGTGCTCAGCACGTCATCGACACTTCGTACCAAAGTCGCACCATCCCGGATCAGGTCATGACATCCTTCGCTCGCAAGACTGTCAACCGGTCCGGGCAACGCAAACACTTCTCGTCCCTGTTCCATTGCGTGACGGGCGGTGTAAAGCGCGCCGGAATTACGAGTCGCTTCGATGACGATGACGGCCAGACAAAGCCCGCTGATGATTCGGTTCCGCTGTGGGAAAAGTCCAGGAAGCGGCCGCTGGTCGATCGGCATTTCGCTCAGTAAAGCGCCCTGCATGGAAATCTCTTCGGCCAGCTCCTTATGCTCGGGCGGATAGATGTCACGCACACCGCTGGCCAGAACTGCCAAAGTTCGGCCGCCCGCCTGAAGGGCTCCACGATGAGCGGCCGCATCAATTCCGCGAGCCAGGCCGCTGACGATGGTGAAACCTGCACGCGACAATGCAGCGGAAAGACGTTCAGCGTGACGACGGCCATACATGGTGCATCTGCGCGAGCCCACGATGGCGATGGACAACTCATCCTGCGGCAGCAGGACACCTCGGCGATAAAGAATTGAAGGAGGATCACAGATTTCCGGCAGGCGACGCGGATACTCGGCGCTTGTTTTCGGAAGCACATCAATCTTCAACTGTCGACATTCCAGCAGCATCGCACGAGCCTGCACGATCAGTTCCGGATCGTGGAGAGCCGTTGCTGTTTTGGCGCCGATGCCGCGCACATTCAATAGAGCTTCACTGGGCTGCGACAGCACGTTTCGCGGGGAGCCGAATTCTTCCAGAAGGGCTGCCTGTAACCTCGGACCGACTCCGGCCGCGAGTGACAGAGCCATCGTAAACACAAGATCTTCAGGAAGCTCAGAAGGATCCATTACGATGGTTCTTTCGGCAGCGATATCGTCTTAAAAGCGGAATCCTGTCGAATGACTTTGGCATCCTGAACGATGCAAATCAGTTTGATGCCGATCGACGCAGGATGGCTGAGATCAGACCACTGAGAAACTTCAGCCTGAAACGCGACCAGCGTCGCCGGCGGCACTGACAGAATCTGGTCGGCCCATTCGCACATCAGCTCGGCGATCCCCGGATTGTGTCCGACAACCAGCACACAGGATTCGTCGGTCTCACATTCTCGGGCGACGGCAGCGGCGAAAGCCTTCGCCGATCCGTTGTAGAGACTCTTCAGAAACGTGGACATGGAAGCAGGGGCGGCTTCTGCGGAAACAAGTTCGGCCGTCTGCTGTGTACGGACCGACGATGAAGCCACAATCCGATCCCACTGAATGCCCAGCAATTTCAGACAGGCACCCGTTTGCTGCGCGATCGCACGACCGTCTTCTGTCAGGGAACGATCGAAATCCCGCATCGCCCCGTGGCCATTTTCTGCAGTTGCGTGGCGCATCAGAAGAATTGTCTTAACCATCAGGCCGCTGTCCTTGCTGATTGAAATTTTTGCGAGCCAAATTGTACACTCCCTTCAGGGCATGGGGTAGTTTCACGGAGGAACGAATTCCTGCACGTGCAGTCTGCTCATAAACTTTAATGCTCTGACAAAACCACGACAGGCACTCTTCGGTTTTTTTGGATGTGTTTCGGGAATTCCGACCGCCAGTCCCGTTTTGTGTCACGCGTTCTTAATCAAAACTTCCTGCGAGTTGAGGGGCCTATTCCATGCTGGACCGGCAAACTTATTACATTCGTGAGCATGTTGGATTCCTGAAGTTGTCGGATACTTACGATATTCTGGACCCCGATACTCAGGAACAAATTGGCATTGCGAAAGAAAAACCGGGCGCTCTGATTCAGGTGCTCCGCTTCCTCATTGACAAGCGACTGATGCCCACCAAAGTCTTTGTTTACGAAGGCAGCGATTTTGAGAACGAGGCGAACCTGCTGTTCTCTATACATCGAGGTATGACGCTCATAAATTCCAAAGTTAACGTGCTTGACGAGAACGGTCAGGTACTGGGATGGTTCAAGAGCAAGTTCTTTTCCTTTGGTGGCGCATTTCGAGTATTTGATGCCACTGGCAGGGAGATTGCTCTCGTGAAGGGCGACTGGAAGGGGCGCAACTTTCGATTTCTTGATCCCGCCGGGAAGGAGCTCGGAAAAATTTCGCAGCAGTGGGCCGGTTGGGCCAAGGAAATGTTTACCTCCGCTGATCGCTACATCATCAGTCTGAATGAACAGCCATCAGCCGGTAAAGCGATTTTGATGCTGGCAGCAGGGCTTGCAATCGACACGGTATTCAAGGAATCAAATTCCTGACGCAGGGCTGTGAGAGTGTTCTCCGACGAATTTCGCTCGACGATGGACCGTTGCCCCATGGTCTTCGAAACAGACAGCCTGATCGATAAGCTGGCGCTGACATTGTCCTGCAGCCCAGGTCGTTTTGTCGTTGTTACTCGGGGCGAAATTCTGGTCACCGATCAGGCGCCAGGGAAAATTTCATCATCCCCATATGAGCCGAGCCTCGTCGCTTTCTCCCGCGGCGTTCCGTGGGTATCGGAAGCATGTTCAGAACGGTGGCTGGGAACGCGGTGGTTATGTTTTCCCGGCGGAATTCCCGGGGAGCGACGACTTGCGATGGTGTCGTCGCGGATTCGTCAGCGGCTGGATCATGAAACCTGGTGGTTCGACCTGCTGCGTACGCTGACTCTGCAGTGTGACCCGGCCACAGAAACGTTGCTGGTGGCGAAAACCACAACCGCGTTTGAAGCCGCCTGTCGCGCGGCTCAGCTTTTTGGTCGACCAGTCATCCGCTTCGACGTTTTTGCCGGTTCTTTTCCATCGGCAGAGACGGCCGTCCGTTCGTGGCTGAAGACCTGCCTCTGCAGTGATGCGATGCCGTCTCGTCAGCAGCATAACCTCAATACGACGGACGTCGCTGTGTCACCAGAACTGGACCTGCGCGACGGCTCAGACGAATCGGCCGTTGGTTCTTTGATGGCTCACATTCCTGTCAGCGACCGCCTGCTGTTTGTCTCTGCCAGTCGAACGCATGTGTTGGCGTGTCGTCCGCACGGGCATGTGTTCGAGTTGATCGGTCATCATCTGCGCGATCAGGAACTGCGCGATCATCCGCTGGTCATTGCGGGAGATGCGGCCGGTCAAATGCCGGCGTGCGTCAGCGAACTACCGACGGGCTGGATTGCATGGCTGCTGGAACGATGGGATTCGCACGCGCCTGCGGACAGCGTCAGTCCATTGACGGAAGATCGTGAGCAGGCTGCGCAGATCACATCGAAAAATCGCGAGCGGCGCGGGACAGTGAAGGATTCCTGTCCGCTCTCTGATCCGGAAAGCTGGTTGCTCCACTGGACTCGGGCAAGAACGGGTCCGTGGCCTGGCGAATCGACCGAAGACTTTCTGGACACGATGATTCTGCAGTCTGAATGGGCCGACCGTTCTGCGCTCGCCACATTGCTGAGAATCATTTCGGGCCGCACGCTGCTGGCCTCGTCGGAGGGAATCCGCGGGCGACATTTGGTCGTGGCATTTACGGCGGTGCCGCTGAGCGAATTTCGAGCTCGCCGAGTCTTCCGGAAACATCGTCATCGATTCGATTTTGAGCCCTGGGGCGTGGCCGTGGAAAAATCTGCGATCATCGCTTTGGGAGCGGAACCTGTGATCTATGGTCAGGATGAAGACTGGCAGAAGCTTGAGCCTTCACGGAGGCCCCATTTTCAGAAGGCGACCAAAGGCGGAGCCACGTGCAACTCGGAGGAGCGAGAATGGCGTACGACGGGCGACGTCGATCTTTGTCGCATTCCTCGGGACTCCGTCCACATCTTTGTGGAAAATGCCAAAGCGGCTGACCTGGTTTCCCGGCACTGCGACTGGGACGTGATCATTGTCCCGGGAAGCCGTGAAAAGTTGGGATGATTGGTTGCAAATCGGCAACAGGGCAATTGCTGATGAAAGAGGTATGCCCTGTTGAGTCTTCACGGAACTGTGTCAGGATAAACCACTGAGGCCTCATTGAGGCGATTCGCCCCTCACAAGAAATCAGAACCCCGCCCATGACAACTGAATCCACTTCGCCTTACCACTGTCAGATCACCTATGCAGCGCTCAGAGCCGCATTTGTGACCACGCTCGACAGTTTGCTGCGATATTCTCTGGACCCCGAATCCACGTTCGGCAGGGCTCTCGGGTTCATGTCGTGTTTTCCCATGCTGAACGGGATCGCCCCGCAGATTCAGATGGAATGCCTGTTCAATACCTGGGGGCGTCTGCAGCAGAATCAATCCGAAGCGATGAATCTTCTGGATGAACTGGTTTTGTACGGTGCTTATGAGGCATTGGCTCAGCTTGCCGTCGACAAACCGGGCGCCTCGCTGAAGATGGTGATGAACGGGCCAGATCAAGTTGGCGAGGCCCCTGACCACTGGCTTTATTCAAAAACTCGATGCCTGCAGGCGGCCGGTCCAACCGCAGCCGGTCCTCATTTTCTGAGGGAATTGAGCAAAATTGAGGATCCGGGCCCATGGTTTGATGCTGGAAGTCCGGCCAACTGGTGCGAAAAACGTGAAGAGTTATTGGACTTGGTCGAACGCTGGGTGGCTCGAAAAAACGTCCTTCTGAACACGAACGGCCTTTTGACGGACGACGAAAAAGATATCCTTCGGGCGTTTTTTGAGGAACATCCGGGCCTGGTGAGGTAAGACGCGCGTCCAGGCGGCTATCATACGCAGCACTGGGCGACAAGTCTCCTTAACAGGGGAATTGGCAGCCCGTCGCAGTCGTCGAAGTAACTGGATGTTAAAAAAGGATCCGTATTTATGGCGAAGAAAAAGGCAATCAAGAAGGCAGCCCGTCCCGTTAAGTCTGCTGCGAGGGCCTCTTCTGCGTCGAAGGTGGCTCACAAAGTCGTCAAGAAAAAGCCAGTTGCAAAGCCCGTAGCTCCAAAGGCGGCCAGTCCGCAAAAGCTTGTTGTGCCGAAACCCGAGCTTGTTGTGCCAAAACCTGAGGTTGTTGAGCCGGAAAATCCAGCTCGTAAAAAAGGCGTTCGAAAAGCCACCATTACAACCGGCATTCGTGATGCGAAGCCCGTGCGAAAGCTGGGTCGGTCACGGATCCCTGTCGACGCCCCACTGGACGTTGTGTTCCAGAATGACCTGCAGGCCAAAGAAGCGTTCATGTTTCTCGGCATCCATTCGATCCGTGAGCTTGAACACTTCAATCCCGATGACCTTGTGCTTC
Source organism: Planctomycetaceae bacterium (assembly GCA_041688565.1). Lineage (GTDB taxonomy): Bacteria > Planctomycetota > Planctomycetia > Planctomycetales > Planctomycetaceae > SXXK01. Next base: position 31,594 of record JBDNHX010000017.1, on the reverse strand, counting down.
GTTTGACAGGTCCAGCCAAACTGACCGTCGGCCGTATCCGCAAGATTCTGGCGATGAACAACCGCTGCCTCACCGGCGACGAAGAGTTCGCTCTGGAATTTCAGGAACTGCTCAGCCGACCTCGCGAATAATTCTCGACGAAGCTTTTGCCACGAATGCTGTAGGCGTTTGTCTTAGGACGTTTCTACGTCAACCGGCTGGAAATTCGGTCCTGGTTCCGGGGCTCCCGCCTCGGAACAGACTGCAGCGGAGGCTCCGGCCTCGCGGATTTCTGGTGGAGGCTGCAGCCCAATGGCAGTGGATTTGCGGTTATAGTAGTCATCACTCTCCGAATGATGAATACCACGGGCCGCGTTTTGCGGCCTTCGTCACTCGGAGAGTGACGCCTACTTTGTCAAACTGAGTATCGTGAGTGAGGCTGGAGCCTCCCTAGCAGTGCGTTCCAGGGCTGGAGCCCTGGAACGAGAATTGGGCGGCCGCGTGAAGATATTTATTCGCCGGCCAGCAACTCGGCCAGGGATGCCCGCAGGGAATCTGTGGTTGTGTAGAGTCGCGAATGAATCCCGAAGGATTCCGCCTTTCGAATATAAGGTTCGATATCGTCGGTGTAAAAGCATTGATCAGGATCGCACTGAGCCTTCGATAACGCGACCTCATAAATTCGATTCTCCGGCTTCAGCGCACCGGCTTCGTACGAGGTGACTCGATCGTCCATCAGCCGCAGCACGTCGAAGTTGCGTTCGATGAATCGCACATGAGTGATGCTGGTGTTGGAAAGCAGCACAAGTCGCTTGCCGGCAGCCTTCAGCTCATGCAACACCGGAATGATGGAATCATTCAGCCAGAAGATATCTGCCGCCGCATGTCGCAATGCGTCAATGTCCAGACAAAGACCGGTCGCCTGACAGAACTCGTCGTGAAACTGTTCCTCGGTAATCTCCCCGCGTTCCAGCTTCCATTGACGCCCATCGTCCAGCAGGAAGGTTTTTGTGCGAGCAAAATCCCAGCGGCAGAGCGTCGCGATGTTCTGGCACATTTTCTCGTGGGAGAAATTCACCAGAACATTGCCCATGTCAAAAAAACAGGTTTTGATTGGCATCAGAGGAATCAGAAATGTGAAGTTAGAGTGACAGTCAACGTGCGTGACCAACAGGTGCGAACCGAAAGGCCCATTAGCCCAGTGGGCGACTGATGACGCCTTCTGTTGGACTGGACGCCGTGGCATACAGCTTTCGAGGAATTCGGCCGGACAGAACCGCATGGCGGCCCGCTTCACATGCCTGTTTCATGGCAACCGCCATTCGCAGCGGATCACGGGCACTCGCAATGGCAGTGTTCAGCAGCACGCCGTCGCAGCCAAGTTCCATGGCAAACGCCACGTCGCTGGCGGTCCCAACCCCGGCATCAATAATGACAGGATAGTCAGGGTCGTTTTCCTTCAGGTATTCCAGGCAGATGCGAATGCTGTTGGGATTCAGAACGCCCTGGCCGCTTCCGATGGGGCTGCCGGCCGGCATGACGGAAGTTGCCCCGGCTGCTTTAAGGCGTCGTGCCGTGATGGGATCGTCCGACGTATAACACAAGACCTGAAAGCCCTCGTCCACCAGTTGCTTACAGGCTTCCACCGTGGCAACCGGATCGGGAAGCAACGTGCGCGTGTCGGCCAGCACTTCCAGCTTCACCCAGTCTGATCCTGAGTTTTCCAGTCCACGCAGAATTTCTCGCCCAAGCCGAGCGACACGGACTGCGTCTTCGGTATTGAAGCAACCGGCCGTGTTGGGCAGGATCGTGTATCGCTTCAGATCGATGAAGTCGAGAATGTTGCGGCCAGCCGCGTCCACAAGTCGTTCACGTCGTACGGCGACAGTGATGACATCGGATCCGCTGGCTTCAAGACACTCCTGCATCAGTTCAAACGTGGCGTACTTTCCCGTCCCCACGATCAGCCGGGAATTCAAAGTGTGTGTTCCCAGAATTAGCGGTTTGTCGGGAGGCAATGAGGTCATTGGTGGTCAGTGCTTTCATAAAAAATTTACGCAGATGTCAGGAAGAGGGAGCGACATCTGCCAGTGGAGTCTTCCAATGCCCGCAGGAAAAAAGCTGCAAGCGATTTCATTAAGTGCCGAGAAGCGGGGCCGTTTCAGTGGCTGACACCGGGCCGCGAATCCTGCGAAAGCTCAGCCGCCCCCCACCAGCGTTACGACTTCAATTTGATCGTCCGGCTGAAGTTGACTTTCTGAGTGTTGTTCGCGAGGAATCACTTGGCGGTTTCGTTCCACGGCGCAGTAACGATTTTCGATTTTCAGATCGGCGAGCAGATCGGCGATTGTCCAGGAAGCCGGGATCGTCCGCGCTTCGCCATTCAGATAAATTTGCATTGTCCTGAATTCTCCCATGGCCAGGCCGTCGAGCGTCCTCGCTCAGGTCTTACTCCGTCTGCTGTGGTCAGCGACTTCCCGATCGATCGTCTTTTAGTGTTGCCTTTCGCTCCGTGAAAGCAGCGAGTTTGCATTGTTTCGCGGAACGAAAGGCGACACTTATCTTCCACTCGATGCGACATCGCGCCTTGCGAACCGGCGGATTCTGGTGAGCCAGCCGGACCAATTTTGCCACCAATCGTCGTTTACGAAGCGGTCTGCAATTGTATCGGTCGCTCAACAGAAGTCATCTTTCGGCGGATTGCAGAAAGCCCATTCCCGAACAGGAGCAACAAATTTCCCACGGAACGTCTGTCAGACTGGCCCCAGGTGTGCTTACAACGGCGCCAGAGACACGCTACATTTCCCGTCGAACGAAGCAAAACATCACAAAGACACAAGAATCTCCTGCTCTATTGGACCCGACCATGCACTTCATCTCCCCTGTCAGAAAGATTGTTGCGTGCGGGCTGCTGGTAATCAGCGTGGGCTGTCCGTCCCCGACAAAGGTGTCGGAAAGCAACCCGGCCCAGACAGACAGGGAAGTCACGAAGCCGATTACGTATCTGGAAAAAGAGGCTCTGCAAAGTGGCACCGGCGTAATGGATGACGGCGCGGACCTCGAGTTTCAGGAGACTGCATCGGGGCTGAAGTACCGAGTCCTCAGAACATCCGACGGGCGAAAAGCAACCTCCGCCGACACTGTGACCGTGAATTATCGCGGCTGGCTCGACAGTGGAAAAGAATTCGACAGTTCCTACAAACGTGGCGAACCGATTTCGTTTCCTCTGAATGGCGTGATTCCCGGCTGGACCGAAGGAATGCAGCTGGTTGGAGAAGGCGGGATGATTGAACTGTGGATACCTTCTCGCCTGGGTTACGGTCCGGAAGGCTCCGGCAGTTCTGTTCCACCGAACGCAACGCTCCACTTCATCGTGGAATTGATCTCCGTCAGATAGTGACAGGCCACCAGAGTCGTCTGGTTTTGCTCCATTGAAAAGTACCTGTTGAGCCTGAGGCGCCAGCCGAATTCGTTCAGTAAATTTGTCTCTGCCGCTCGCCTTGAGCCCGACTTGTTTGCTGCGCCAATGTTGCCTGCTGCGCTTGGTCTCGTTCGTTCAATAATTGTTGCCTTTCGCGGAGCGAAAGGCGACGATTAGACACTTATTGATCGAGCGATCCTTAGTCCATGGGCGCGATTTGAGGCTTGTCCATGAACTGGTGATACTTCGAAACGGTCCGTTTCCGGGTTCCTTATTGTGTTTCGGGGTCGGGATTGCTAATTTCCAGGGGCTCTTTGTGCCGCGCACCAACCCGCCGCTCCACCTCGCCTTCGTTGTCCTGCCCTGTTGCTCTCCCATCCTAAAAACCAGGAACGTCGCTCATGCTGCCGTCGATGGGGATCCTGTTTTGCTGCTCAGTGCTGAGGAATCAAACTCCGCCACTGTCCGCCCGCTTTGCTGAAACAAAAACATCAGCTCCAATACGACGACATGGAATCTGGTACCGAGGCGGAAGGAAGATGATCACTCTGCTTATCGCAATCGCGTGTGTCGGCGGTCTCGGATCTATCGATGCTGACGACCTGCTCCCGGCGGAAACAGAAATCTCGCAGGCCGTTGACCATTACATTCGGGAGCACCTTTCCCAAGAAGGAATCGCAGCGGTTGGAATGGCGGACGCTCTTGTTCTGCAGCGGCGAACCACGCTGGATCTGGCGGGGCGAGTTCCCACTCCGACGGAGCAGCAGTGGTTTCTGAGTCAGCCTGAAGCCGACCGTCGCCGAATGCTTGTCGAGCGACTCATGCAGCTGCCGGATTTTGATTTTCATCATCGGAACTGGCTTGATGAAACCTTGCTTCCCAATCAGCCCTACAATGATGAGTTCCGCAATTATCTGCTGACGGCCGTTCAGGGACGCCGTTCGTGGGAGACGATGTTCCGGGAAATCATGAAGGCCAGCGGAACTGAGGCTCCCGAAAAAGGGGCCAACCATTTTCTAAGAAGTCGAGTCCGCGAACTGGATGACCTTACCAACGACACTGCGATTCTGTTTTTTGGCGTGAATATCAGCTGCGCCAAATGTCACGACCATCCGCTGGTGGCCGATTGGAAACAGGATCACTTTTATGGCATGCAGTCATTCTTTCAGCGGACCTACCAGACTCGTAAAACAAGTTCTCTGGCAGAGCGACCGTTCGGTGAGGTCAAGTTTGCAACGGTCAGCGGTGAAAACAAGCAGGCGTCGTTTATGTTTTTGACCGGCGATGTGGCGGCCGATCGGACACTGCAGTTGCCGGATGAAGAACGCAAGACGCTGGAGGAGCGAGTTCGCAAACTGGAACAGGAAGACGTGGATGCAGAAATTCTGGTCCCCGAATTCCGTCCGCGTGATGAGCTTGTCGAGCTGGCTCTGCGTGACAACAAGGATCGTTTCTTCGCTCGCAATATTGTCAATCGGATCTGGGCGAGACTGCTGGGCACAGGCATTGTCGATCCTCTCGACCAGATGCACAGTGGAAACGCGCCCAGTCACCCGCAACTGCTGGAATGGCTCACGAATGATCTGGTCAGTCACGGCTATGACATGCGGCGTTTGATTCAGGGAATCGTTCTGAGCGAAGCGTATGGTCGGTCCAGTGAATGGACATCCGGTTCCGAACCGCCTGCGGCAAGTACATTTGCGATGGCCAAAACGCGAGCGTTGAGTCCGCGCCAGCTGGGAGCGTCGTTGCATGTTGTCATTCGCAATTCTTCCCAGTGGCCGGCGATTGAGAATTCAGAGGAATGGACCAATCGCCGAACAGACCTTGAGAATCAGGCCAATGGTTGGGTTCGCGAATTTGAACAGCCCGGAGAAAATTTTCAGATCGCTGTCGATGAGGCTCTATTCTTCAGCAACAGCAATCGCATTCAGGACGACTTGCTGCGCGACTCCGACGACCGTTTGCTCGGACAGCTGAAGAAGGAAGAAGATCAGAACAAAGCGATTGAACAGCTCTGGATGACCGTCCTGAACCGTTCGCCGCAGCCGGAAGAATTGTCCGCCGCCACTGCATGGCTGGATCGGGAGCCCAGCAGAAAAGACGAAGCCAGACGTCAGTTGTTGTGGGCCTTGCTGGCAGGCCCGGAGTTCCGTTTTAACTATTAGCGTGTCTCAGGGGACGCACGATTTTTTCTGCATCCTGAAGCCTGAATATTTATCGAAGGATTCTGCTATGAGTCACTTTCAAATGACCGGTCTTTGCGTTCCGTCGCAGCACGCGGTTTCTCGACGCGGCTTTCTGTCGGACGGGGTTCTGAGGACCGCTGGAGCTGTCGGTGTGGCCGGTTGCTTTGCTGCCGACATGGGTCAGATTCATGCGCTGCGGTCCGAAGAAGTGGCCGCCGAGCTGAAGAAGCAGGACAAGCGCGTCATCCTGCTGTGGCTGGCGGGTGGTGCCAGCCAGTTTGAAACCTGGGATCCAAAACCAGGAGCCAAAACCGGTGGTCCGTTCCGTGCGATTCAGACAAATGCGACAGGAGTTCACATCAGCGAGCTGCTGCCCGAGTTGTCGCAACGAATGCAGCACACGGCCATCATTCGTTCGCTGAACACGAAGATTGCCGACCATGGTGGCGGTGCCGATCTGATGGAAACCGGCCGTCTGAAAGACCCCAGCATTCTTTATCCCGATCTGGGAGCCGTTGTGGCCCGAGAGCTGGGACGTCTGGAAAGCAAAGTGCCTGACTATGTGTCGCTTTACACATCCACCGAAGGCCGACGTAAAGGGACCAGCGGATTTTTAGGAGCCCGGTACGCTCCCATGTTTCTTTCGGAAAGCATGATTCCCCCCAACATTACTCGTTTGGAAGCCGTCTCGGAAATTGATCACAAGGATCGCGCTGCCCTGCGTGATACTTTGGGACGGCGGTTCGCGAGCTCGCGTCGCAACCACACAGTCGACAGTCAGAACTCGGCCTATCAGCGAGTTCAGGGACTGATGGCCAGTGCCGATTTGTTTGACATCTCCAAAGAACCGGCTGACGTTCAGGCGCGTTACGGGCCGACTCAGTTTGGTCAGCAGTGTCTTATCGCTCGACGTCTGGTAGAAGCCGGTGTTCCGTTTGTGAAGGTGGCTCGAGCCTGGTGGGACAGTCATGGCCAGAACTTTGAAACGCACCAGGAACTGTGTGCCGATCTGGATCATTGCATGTCCGTGCTTCTTGATGATCTCAATGAACGCGGGCTGCTGCAAAATACGCTGGTGATAACGCTCGGTGAGTTTGGCCGAACGCCGCAGATTAATTCGAGTCTCGGGCGAGATCACTTCGCAAGTGCCTGGAGTTGCAGCCTGTCTGGTCTGGGAATTCGGGGCGGTGTTGCTTATGGCAAGACGGATCCCGAGGGCAACACAGTGGTCGAAGGCGAAGCCTCCGCAGGAGACCTGTTTGCCACCATCATGACGGCGCTGGGAATCGACTATAAACACGAATATACGGTCGGTGCCCGACCGGTGCCACTGGCAGATTTTGGATCAAAGCCGATTGCAGAAGTGCTGGCCTGAGTGACGTCAATCGAACGTCGGCCTGTGCGCCACTGACAACAGTGGCGAAAGCCAAAACAGTCCGCCGGCGGGTCTCTTCTAATTTTTCAGAATCCCTGTGCGACAGCAGTGAGAACAGTCATGATCCAGGAAACAACTCCCGCCGCTGCAGAGACACCGACAACTGCAGAAGCGACCGGGACTTCTCTGCCATCAGTCATCAAAGTGCAGAAAACATTTTCGCTGCCCGGGATCGCATTCTGTTTGGCCCCAGGCGCCGACAGCACGCGGATTTACGCGGGCCTGTCTGACTTTTCGATTTTGACGGCCGACATGTCCGCGGAAAAGATTGAGCCCGCGTTGATCGGCCCGGTGGCACACTCCAGTTACGTGACCGGTCTGGTGCGATGCGGAGCAACACTCGTCTCCGGCGGCTACGACTGCTCTCTCATCTGGTGGAATGCCGACAGTGGGGAAGTCATTCGGAAGACTACGGATGCTCACGCGCGCTGGATTCGAATGCTGGCCGTCAGTCCGGATCAGTCACGCGTCGCCAGTGTCGCGGACGATATGAAAACGAAGCTCTGGGATGCCGTCAGCGGCGAGTGTCTGGCCACGTGGGGCGACTATGAAGCGAAGACTCCGCACGGCTTCCCTTCCATGCTGTACGCGGTCACGTTTTCCCCGGATGGAAAGTGGCTGGCCACCGCAGATCGCACGGGGCGAGTTCTTGTGCGTGATGCAGTGACCGGACAGATTGCCGCCACGATTGAAACGCCGGTGATGTACACGTGGGATCCCACGGCCCGTCGTCATTCCATCGGCGGAGTTCGTTCGCTCGCCTTCTCCAATGACTCCGCTCAACTGGCCGTCGGCGGCATGGGCAAAGTTGGAAACATTGATCATCTCGAAGGCGTCTCACGCATCGAAGTCTTCCATTGGCAGACTGGTGAACGCCGTTTTGAGATTGAAGATACGAAGCATAAGGGCCTGGTGGAATCCCTTGAGTTCGGCCCGGCGGATGCGTTTCTCGTTTCCGCTGGCGGCGACAATACGGGTTTCATCAGCGTCTGGAACATGGCAGACGGGAAACTGCTGGCGCAGGATAAAGCGCCGATGCACGTTCACGATTTTGCACTGAATGCTGACGGTCGCTCCCTGACGGCGATTGGCCATCATCAGGGAGCGGTCGTCAGTCTGTTCGACGTCTAGGCCGATGAGCCTGTCAGACGAGGTCTGCCGATCGATTCACCCATGCGTGAATTGCCAGATCGACAAGTTCCACCAGTGGCGGTTGAACCTGTAGCCGATCTGCACGTTGAGGCTGAACGTCGGGTCCAGCAGCGGCCGCCGATTCCATTACACGCGGCTCACGAATCACATCTGCTTCAACGGATGGTGCCCCGGATTCTGGTTGTCTGGAAACAGCAGGCTGTCCATCATGCTGAGGCAACTGGTGTTCGACCAGTGACGCCAACAGTTGCGGAATCTTAGGAATATCCTCAGCAGGAACATCTGCAGCTGCGATAGTGAAGGTGATCGGCAGGCTCCACGTCGACAGAGTGTTCGTCACACTGACAGCTCGGACCCAGACGCGATACGTACCAGCGACCAAGTCGGTGGTGGCGGTGAATGAGTTCGTCGCAATATCCTTTTTGCTGATAACGGCGACGCCCGTTTCAGTATGATTCACAACCAATTCATAACGAACCGCACCTTCCACGGCTTTCCATGTGAACACTGGTTTTGCGTTGCTGATGGTTCCTGTCGGAGTCAGCATGGTGGTCTGGCCGCCTGCGAAGAATTCCGAAGGAGCACTCCAGTGAGAGAAAACATTTTCGGCGCTCTTTGCTCGCACCCACCAGCGGTATTTGTTTCCGCTCAGAAGGACCGTGCCGGGAGTCCATGAGGCGTCGGGGACGGTACCCGCGATGGCAACTGCACCAGTGCGGATGTTCTTCAGCTGGAACTCGTAAGCAGCAGCTCCCGGAACACTGGACCAGGAGAAAACTTCCGTGGCAAAGGTAGGAGCTACCGCCTCAAGCACGGGGGCTGGACCTGGGATAAAATCGACCGGAAGAGACCAGCCAGCTGTCGCGTTGGCCGAAACCGCTGACACCCAGACGCGGTAGAGATTCAGTGGCATCGCCGATGACGGAGTGTAACTCGTGGTTGTCAGTCCGCTTTGCAGGACGGCCGGGCTTTCTGTAGTGGACAGATTCGAAATCCAGATCTTGTAACTTTGAGCCCCCAGAACCGGCGCCCACGTGATCGTTGGTCGCGACATTGACTGCAGTTTCACCATCGGGTTGATGGTTGTCTTTGCAACAACCGTAAAATCACGGGCCACTGACCACGCGGAAGTTGTGCTGTTGGCGCCGATGGAACGAACCCACACAGTGTACTTACCGACTCCGAAATCAACGTTCGGAGTGTAGGATGTAGCGGTAACCGTTGTTCGATGAAATTCGGGCTGAGCCTGATAGGTATGGCTTCGGACCCAAATTTCGTAACTGTCCGTTTGCGCTGTTGCTGTCCACTGGAAGTTGACTCGATAGGTTCCCGTCGCGTTCACAAGCGTAGCTGCGGCAGGTGTGATGACGACAGGCGCAGCGAGTCCAATTTTGACCTGATGGTCTTCGACCTCGCCGTTTGGCGCAGCCCCTGTGGGGCTTAGGCCACCGGCACTGCTGATTCGAAATCGAGCGTACGTGTTACCCAGCACTGCATTGGCGGGAACAGTAAAAGTCAATTTCTGATCTGTATTGTTAAAGACCTGCTTACTGTTAAAGATTTTTTCGCCAGGGTCGTTCCAGTCGCCGTCCGCATTGAAGTCGATCCATGCATCCAGCTTTGTTCCGAAAGCCGCGGTTCGCACTTTGACAACGACGGTCGCATCCGAGCGACCCGCATTGACCTGACCAAAAACGATCCCGTCTTCGTCAGCGCCGTCTGAAGTCGCGGTGGCAGAATTTGTTCCATCGGCTTCCGTGTCGACAGTCAGACCCAGGCGCGGCCCGGTTCCCGAATGACTGGCTCCGTTGTCGGCAAGAGACACTGGATAAGGCGAAGGCGCATCCCCAAAATCGGCCGCCAGGAGCACGCGTTCTTCCAGCACGTCCGCTGGTGCATACTGAAAAGCGGCTTTGCGAACCCGAGCCCGGGAGGCTGTCAGGCGAGTGGCTTTTGATCGCAGCAGTGAGACGCAATGCGAAAGAAGCGAAGTCTGGTCCATCGCAGTTTCCTGAAACTACAGGCAAGGCTGGCAGAAGATGACGGGCGCATTCACTACGGAATAAAACTCATCTCCTCTGATTATCGAACTGCCCGGGAAACTGCCGCCAAGGGGGATCGTCCGCAGACGCACGAATTTACTTTTCCATTCGCCGCGGCATTCGAAGTGAGGCAGTTTTTGCGCAAACTGAAGCGATGCCGGCCGCGAGTTGCGCAAAAATGTCGCATTTTTCTGCTTCTGGACTTTATGCATCAGCGCAATGTCGCGTGCAAACTCGGTCCGAAGTCGAAACTTCGGACGAAGGGGGCGCGTAACCCGCTAGACGAGTGTTGCTTTAGTCACAACGTGAGCCGCGAGGCGCTAGCGGCTTGTTGATTTAATCGTAACCCGCTGCGTCAGCGAGGGATATTGGAAAAAAACGCGGGCAATTTTATCCCTCACTGACGTGTCGGGTTGTGAAAACCCATTAAATCAACACCCGCCTAGCCGCGGGTGTTTTCGGCATGTTTTAAGACACACACACCCGCAGCTGGCGCTTTGCGGCTCATAAAATCAACAACCCGATAGCCAGCGACGGAACCAATTGCTTATCGGCCCTTAAGAAATTCCAGAACGTCGGCCATCTGCTCCACGGTCACGTCACGTTCAATGCCTTCCGGCATCAGTGATTTGTTCGTTGTTTTCAGATCTTCGATATCGGATCGAGGAATGGTTTGTTCGCGACCCTCGGGCTGGCGCAGAGTGACGGAATCGGTCGATTCGGCGATCATCAGCCCGTTGAATAGGCGTCCGTCGGTGGTCACAACTATGTATTCCGTAAACTGCGGATCGACGCGGCGGTTGGGATCCAAAACATCGTAGAGCAGCGCATCGCGCGCTCGAGCGCGCGTGTCGCTGATGTCTGGCCCGACATTGTGGCCCACGTTGTTGATGCGATGACATTTGCTGCAGCTCTTTGCGAAGATGGCCGCACCGCGAGTTATGTCGCCTTTCATTTCCAGCGCCTTTGCATACTGATCGGCGACCTCTTTGCGGTTCGCAGAAACGGTGCCGCCAAACAGAGTCACCGATGTTGTCCGAATTCCTTCATCGGGATGTTTCAACAGGATCAGTCGCTGATCAATCGAAACCACCGACGACGAAATTGTACCGGCCGCCATCTTTTGCAGCAGGGCCAGAACGGATTCCTTTCTCAGCAGAAGCAGATCGAGTGCTGCAGAACGCGACTGAGGATTCATCTGGTCCCACTTCGCCAACACAATCTCCGAGAGTTCGGCTCGACCACTGCGACGAGCCGCATCAATCGCCGCGCGCTGGCAGTCCGTGGATTCGCCGGGCGTCAGCAAAGTCTCCAGTGCGGATGTCAAAGCTTCCGGCGGAAGGTGCGACATCAGACCCATCGCGGCGATGCGATCGACGTCGGTGTGAGTTTTATTCACGGCCGTTTCAGATGCCAAATGCACGACTTTTTCAATCGACGCAACAGAATCCTTCAAAGCTGCCGGAGGTGTCTGCAGAAACGCGGCCAGGCTTTTCGGAACCTCAGCGTTCTGACAGCGAGGCAAACCGTCAGCGAGTCCAATCACAATGGCCGTCTGCCACCAGAGTCCCGATTCAGGACTTTCACCGACGATGCTCGCCAGCTTCTTCAGCTGATCCACATCGCCTCGCACGGCAACGTTGAGTGCGAGCTGCTTGAGAAAGCCAGCACGCATAACTGCCGTCGCTGGATCCTTCTGCGACTCGCGTACAACAACGTCGGCAATATTGGCAGCAATGTTCGGGGCAGCAATCAGCCATGCACGCTGAATCCAAGGATCATCAAGATTGACTGGCACTGACGTCCAAAGGAAATCATGGCGGTTTGGTGCTGTCCAGTCGGACCCGAGGATTGCCTGCAACTGGATTTCGCCTCGAAAATCTGAAGTGTGAGATGACACGCCTGCATTCAAATCCTCATTCTCTGCACTTTCCAGTCTCGCAATCCTGAGTGCATCACGAATCAGCGCCGGCACAGCAACAGCCTTAGGGTCCGCGTTCGACCCGATTCCGTATCCTCTCGGCAGTCCAAGTCCATGAAGTGTCCAGAAGGCATGCAGACAAGCAAATGTGTTCGGATCAAACTTGCGTTCGAAAGAGATCGGAACGTCGTTGGGCAACAATCGCACCAACTCGGGCCCGGCATCCTTTCGCTTGCCCTCCACCAGCAACCGCTGAGCCAGCATTCTTCGCCAGCCGTTGCTATCTCCCAGCATTGTGACAAGATCTTCAGTTTTCATTGGCGGCACAAACGGCTTCACCTCAGAAGCCTTCTCCGGCACGATGCGCCAGATGCGACCACGATCTTCACCAGCTCGCCAGTCCATCTTCGCCGCCACGTCATCAGGAACGAACTTTGGATGTTCAACCCACAGGCGATACATGTCCGCCAAATACATAGCACCGTCGGGACCAGTCGCCAGACTGACCGGGCGGAACCAGGTGTCGCTGGAGGCCAGAAAATCGGCAGTCTCACGGGCTCGACGAGCCGTCACGGTTCCGCCTTGCGGTTCGATCACGGAACGCGTCACCAGATGGCCGACAGGTTCGCACACGAAGACGCTGGTATCGGACTCTGCACCAAACAGGCCGCCGCGATAGGCGGTGACTCCGCAGGCAGACGTGTGAGTCCCCGCGTGAGACAGCCAGTTGCTTTTCATCGTCACGATGGGATAAACACGAGTCTTCTCACCCGCTGGTCCAACGTCTGTATGTCCCACCGAAACACCGGCAAACGGATTCTTCTGGACGAGTTCCATCGACAGGACATCCGTCATGATCGGATTGCGATTGGAGCTGAAAAAGCGATGTCCGAAGTTGTCAATCGTGTTGCCGAACTGACCAGCTCCGGAGATAGCTTCGAACTTCATCGTGTCCGGATGAAAGCGAAAGTCGACGCGCGGAATATCCACGGGCTCAGTGGTTTCAAACCCCGGTCGAGTGCATCGGACCTTGCCATGTCCGTAGGTCAGATAGATCCAGTTATCAAAGCCATAACGAGGACATCCGATCTGCATCTGCGGATGCGCGGGTGTGAATCCCTCGAACCAGACTTCGCGGACATCGGCCACGTTGTCACCGTCCGTATCGGCGAGATACATGATCTGCGTTTCCGTGCAGGCCAGCACGCCGTCGCGAAATGCCATCAGGCTGTGGCAGAACTTCAGATGCGGCGCATAGACCGTTCGCTTGTCCATTTTGCCGTCGGAATTTTCATCTTCCAGCAGCACAACCTGTGACAGCGGCGGTTCGTTGGGATCTTTTGGCCCGACGGGATAGTCACCATATTCGACTACGAACATGCGGCCCTTATGATCGAAGTCAATCGCGACGGGATCTCGCACAAGCGGTTCGCAGGCCACCAGTTCGATTCGAAAGCCTGGTTCGATTTGAAAGCAGCCCTGCGATTCTTCGGGAGACTTCGGAGGATCCGTCGGCTGATCAATCCAGTGCCGACCGCCTCGCTGCAGCTCAATCGCCTGAACGAGATCGGGCCCTGGTGCGTCCTGAAACAAAACGCAAACGGCAAAAACAATTGACACAGTATTCATGATCGGGGCTCCGAAGGTGAGACATGAGCCAGGTGAGATATCGAGGGGCCCCGCATTCTGACAATTCTCTAACAACGTCGCTACTGTACGCTTTGACTGAAAGATGAACGTTCAACGATTGTCGTCCATAAATTTCGTCGCTTGCGAACGTACTCGCTTACAAGCTCGAAGCGCCAGCGAGAGGGCCCTGTTCGCCTTTTTAAGTTACGCGTTTCCCAGGACTTCGGGGAGCAACGGGGCAAAAGAAAGAGACTTATCATAACCCGACGCGTCAGCGAGGGATTTTTGGGATCACTTGCGAAACGCCAAAACTCGATCCCTTACTGACGTTTCGGGTTGGAATTGTTGGAAACGCGCAACTTCAAAAATCGCCAGCAAGTGAGCGGTTTGCGCACAGGGCCCACTCGCTTGCGCTTCGAGCTTGTAAGAATGCACGTTCAATCACCGATCCCAATCAATCCGGCACGAATGTTGGAAAATGGGGCTCGTTAGGCAAAATTCCCCCGCGCAGGTTGAGAATCGCCTGACAACGCGGGTACAGTCGATTTTTCGAGGGGTTTCCGGAGGCTGTCTGTGTCAACGTCAGCGAAACTGAATAAGTCCTTAGGCAATCGTTCCGAAATTCCTGTAACAGTGTTCATCCGAGATCGCTGAGTGTTCTGCAAGGACCATCAATCTTGCCACTCCTGATTTTCGCAGCAGTGACTTTTTCTGCCTCGATTTAAGTTGAGATGACCATTATGAACTCGTTGAATTTCGATTTTCTGCAGCGAATCAAGACCGCCGCACTGCTCACCTTGACTTCCCTGGTTGTTCTTGCGGGATGTCAGGGAGGCGGAAGTGGAGACGAAATCCTGATCGGACATTTTGGTTCGATGACGGGTTCCGAAGCGACGTTTGGAACATCGACCGACCACGGAATCAAAATGGCCGTAGAGGAGCTCAACGCTTCCGGCGGACTGCTGGGTAAGAAGGTTCGGCTGATCACTTATGACGACAAAGGTGACGCTCGCGAAGCCGGTACCGCGGTGACGCGTCTGGTGACAAAAGATGGCGTTGCGGCGGTTATCGGCGAAGTGGCTTCCGGTTTGTCGCTTGCAGGAGCGCCCATCTGTCAGGAAGGCAGTGTCCCGATGGTCAGTCCATCTTCGACCAATCCCAAAGTGACAAAAATCGGCGACATGATTTTTCGCGTTTGCTTTATCGATCCGTTTCAGGGAACCGTCTGTGCAAAATTCGCACGCGAACATGAAGGCCTGAAAGCGAACAAAGCCGCAATTCTGACAGACCAGGCATCTCCGTATTCCGTGGGACTTCAGGAAGAATTCGAGAAAGCGTTTGTGGCCATGGGAGGCACCATCGTCACCAAGCAAACGTATCAGGCAGGTGACCAGGATTTCTCTGCACAGCTTACTTCGATTCGTGGAAGCGAACCGGATATTGTGTTCGTTCCGGGCTACTACACGGATGCCGGAAACATCGCTTTGCAGGCTCGCAAGCTGGGCCTGACCGTGCCACTGCTGGGTGGTGACGGCTGGGACTCGGTGAAGCTGGGTGAAATCGCGGGAGATGCGATCAATGGCTGCTTCTATTCCAACCACTATTCTCAGGATGATCCGGCTCCCCGCGTGCAGGACTTCATCAAGAAGTACACCGAGAAGCATCAGCAGACACCGGATGCTCTGGCAGCACTCGGCTATGACACGGCGCGCGTCGTATTCGAAGCGATTCAGCGAGCTGGCTCAACAGACGGCCCAGCCCTGGCCGCAGAGCTGGCGAAAACAAAAGACTTTGACGGAGTGACAGGGAAGATTTCGATCGACGCCGATCGTAACGCCATCAAGCCGGCCGTGATTCTTGAAATGCAGGGAGGCAAGCCGAAGTTTGTGACAACGATTGCTCCTTAGGCGAGCGGCAGATAAGACCTTATTGTACGACGGACTTCCAAGTCCGTCGAAAGGCACGACGGACAAAGATGTCCGTCGTACAGCAGGTAAATTTTTATCTGCCGCTCGCCTTAGTACACTTCACCGGACTCGTTTTGATCATTCGTTGAGATACCCGGTCGTTCATGTCCGATTTTGCCCAAACACTGATTACCGCCATCGCGATCGGCAGCCTGTATGCGCTGATCGCGCTCGGTTACACGATGGTGTACGGCATTCTGAAGTTTATCAACTTTGCTCACAGCGACATCGTGGTTCTTGGCGCCTGGTCAAGCTACACGCTGGCATCGCGAATCCTTCCAAAGCTTGGGCTGGACCCGCACAATCCGGAAACCGTTCCTCCAATCTGGGTCGCAGCGGTTGTACTTCTGGCAGCGATGGTGTTCTGTGGGGCTGTCGGATTTACCATCGAACGGCTGGCGTATCGTCCGCTGCGACGTGCGCCTCGCCTGAATGTGCTGATCACAGCCATTGGCGTGTCGCTGTTACTTCAGAACGTCGGACAGCTCGATTTTGTCTTCGGGGCCAGCCCGCAGAAAATGCCGCCGCTGCTGCCCAGCTGGGAACTGGCGTCGTTCACTTTCGGTGAAGGCGAAACAGCTCGCCGCCTTGTGATTGGTCTGGTGGATGTTGTGATTTTTTCGACGGCCACATCATTGATGCTGATGATGCAGTACCTCGTCTTTCATACGAAACTGGGTGTTGCAATGCGAGCGGTTTCGTTCAACACTGACACTGCCGCGCTGATGGGGATTCCGGTCGATCGAGTTGTCTCATTCACCTTCGTGCTGGGATCAACTCTCGCCGCCGCTGCCGGATTTTTGTACGTGATGAAGTATCCGGGCATGAATCAGCCGGCTCACACGATCTGGGTGTTGCTGGGTCTGAAAGCGTTTGTGGCTGCGGTGATTGGCGGCATCGGAAATGTGCGAGGCGCGGTACTCGGCGGTTTTGTGATTGCGTTCGTCGAACAATTTGGTGCGTTCTATATTTCGACCAGCTATCGTGACGTTTACGTGTTTACGTTGCTGATTGTGATTCTGCTGGTCAAACCCAGCGGACTGCTCGGTTCTCCGCTGCGGGAGAAAGTGTAGTCATGGCAAACGGCCCTTCCTCATCTTCGACTTCAACGACTTCAGCATCAAATCGCGAACAGGGTCGCGAACAACGCACCGGAAACGCGTGGCTGGGACTGTTGCCGATCGCAGGAGGCCTCGCGATCGCGGCCCTGATGCACTTCTGTCTGCCAGGACTCATCGGGCAGTTTTATGCTCGCATCGTCACCGACATCGGCATCACGATTGTGCTGGCCGTTTCGCTGAATATCGTCAACGGGATGACGGGCCAGTTTTCGATCGGTCATGCCGGCTTCATGACGCTGGGCGGTTACACGGCCGCGACGATCACGTATTACAGTTCTATGTTCTTGTGGGATAGCGCAGGAAAGCACGGCGGATTTCTGGGCAGCGGAGAATGGCTGTTCATTGCGTCCTGTGTCGCGGGAGGCCTGTTTTCGGCCCTTGCCGGATATATTGTCGGGCTTCCATCTCTGCGCTTACGGGGCGACTATCTGGCGATTGTGACGCTGGGTTTTGGTGAAATCGTGCGCGTCATTCTGCAGCAAACGGGCAAGACAATCGACAGCGTCGAAGAATTCAAAAATGCTGGCTGGGCTCAGCTGATTCCTCCACCCGTGGGCGGCGCCGTGGGATTTGATGGAGTCCCAAAGTACACAAATCTCTTCTGGGTTTACGCGGTTCTGACAATCACCATCGTTGTGGCCTATCGCCTGAAAGGTTCCAGTCTTGGGCGAGCCATGATTTCGGTTCGAGAAGATGAAATCGCAGCTCAGGCCATGGGCGTGAATATCTCTCGTCATAAAGTTCTGGCCTTTGTGATGGCTGCGTTTTTTGCGGGCGTGGCCGGCGGCCTGTTTGCTCATGAGCGCGGTGTGATCATCAGCCCGAAGGACGCCGGGTTTCAGCGTTCTTTCGACTATGTCATCATGACGGTGCTGGGCGGACGTGGTTCGATCACCGGCGTAACACTGGCCGCCATTCTGTTGACGGCGCTTCCGGAAGTGCTGCGGGATTTTGAGCAGTATCGTCTGATTGTTTATGCTCTGCTGCTGATCTTTATGATGATTGTGCGGCCTCAGGGATTGCTGGGAATTCACGAGATCTGGAACTTCTGGCAGCGTCCAAAATCTTCTGCCAGATCCGCATCGCAGGAGGCTCAGGCATGAGTCGGTCATCGACAACATCAATCGCGACACCATCAACCGATGCCCTTCTGGACGTCGATCAGATTGGGATTTCGTTTGGTGGTCTGAAGGCCGTGCAGAATTTTTCCCTGAAACTGCCCCGCAGTGGTCTGTTCGGTTTGATTGGACCCAACGGGGCTGGCAAGACAACGGTCTTCAATCTGCTGACCGGTGTTTATCAGCCGGATTGCGGTCACATTCGTCTGGGCTCCACGCAACTGGGTCGCGGTAAGCCGCATGAAATCACAGCGGCCGGAATTGCCCGCACGTTTCAGAACATTCGGTTGTTTCCCAATCTGACCGTGCTGGACAACGTCCGTCTTGCCGGGCAGCTGAGAAACAGTCGAGGCCTGCTGGATACGGTGCTGAGGACTCGTGGCTATCATCGGGAAGAAAACGGGCTGCGCGAAAAGGCGATCAACCTGCTGGAGATTTTTGAGCTTCAGGATCGCGCTGAAGAACTGGCCAGCAATCTGAGTTACGGCCATCAGCGCAAACTGGAAATCATCCGCGCTCTGGCGACAGACCCGCAGGTTCTGCTATTGGATGAGCCGGCTGCCGGTTTGAATCCTCAGGAAAAACGTTTGCTGGCGCAGTCAATTCGTCAGATCCGCGATCGATTTCAGGTGGCCGTGCTGTTAATCGAACACGACATGCCGCTGGTGATGGAAATCTGTGAACGCATTGTGGTTCTGGATCATGGCGTGACCATCTGTGAAGGAGTTCCTTCGGAAATTCAGAACGATCCGCGAGTCATCGCGGCCTATCTGGGAGGGAATCTATGTCCCTTCTGAAGGTCGACAACCTGTCTGTTTCTTACGGTGCCATTCAGGCGCTGCGAGGTTGTTCGCTGCGTGTGGAAGAGGGCGAGATCGTGACGTTGATTGGTGGCAACGGCGCCGGCAAGTCGACGATGCTCCGCACGATTTCCGGGCTGCTGAAACCGAAGCAGGGGACGATTCAGTTTGAGGGAAACCCGATTCAGAGCCGACCACCCCATCTGATCGCTCAAAGCGGACTAGTTCATGTGCCCGAAGGACGCGGTATTTTTGCCAACCTGACCGTCGCCGAAAACCTGAGCCTTGGAGCCTACACCCGTCACGATCACGATCAGATTCGCAAGGACCGCGAACAGGCGCTCGATCTGTTTCCACGTGTCCGAGAGCGGCTGAAACAGGCCGCTGGGACATTGTCAGGCGGTGAGCAGCAGATGGTCGCCATCGCGCGAGCCTTACTGGCCAGACCAAAACTTCTGATGCTGGACGAACCGTCGCTGGGACTTGCTCCCCAAGTTGTGCAGACGATTTTTCAGGTGATTCGCGAGATCAACAAAACAGGCACCACCATTCTGCTCGTCGAACAGAACGCCGCAATGGCGTTGAAGGTGGCTCACCGAGCCTACGTGATTGAAGTGGGTTCCATCGAAATGGAGGGCCCCGCCGCTGATCTTGCCAACAGCGATGAGGTGCGGAAGGCGTACCTGGGCGCACATTGATCGTCGCCAGCGAATAAACCTGGCACTCGCGTGCGGCGGACGTGATTGGCCGGAACGCCTGGCACGTCCCGCTACAGAGTGAGTGCCAGTGCCTGTTTTTCAAGGTCTTCAGGCGTTCTTATTTCTTTGAATTCAGCGGCACTGCCAGCTGCAACTGATCAAAGCTGTCCTGTTCTTCGTGAGGCCGAACGCGGAAATACCAACTGGACCAGGAATTGATCGCCTTCTGCCGCCATTCGTTGGCCACGCGGAGTCGTTCCTCAGGCGTCGCCGTCTCAGGCAGTTCTTTAAACGGATCGAGTGTTTCATTAAAGCCTTTGGGCTTTCGCGCGATATAACGCAAAGCGGCAATGGCTTCCACGTTCACGTCGATGGAGGGATCGCGAATACCGTCCAGCATCAGCGGAATCAGGTTGAAATCCCCCGTTCGCCCGAGAGCCCAGACGGCCGCTTTTCGCACATCGGGATTGGGGTGCTTCATCAGACTTTTCAGTTTATCCGTCTGCCCGACGAGTTTCTCCGGATCATCGATTGAGATTACGCTTCGAACGATCTCATCGGCAATCTCCGGCGGCGTTTCATCCAGAGACGCAAAATCCATTTTCGAAATGTCATCAATCAGCAGATCCAGTTCTGTAGGCTCGCGTTTCACTTCCTTGTCACCAAACGGATTACCCCGTTTCCCCTGCTGACGCCCAATGCCGTATTGCTTGTCGAGCGTCTGCTGAGTCGACTTCATGAAATAAAGAATGGCAAATGAAGTTCCGATTGTTGTCGAAGAATGTTGCTTGCTGTCACGATCGAAGATGCCTTCCGGACTTCGCATTGAAAGCAGAATATCTCCGTAGGTTTCATACCAGTTTCGGCCATTGACTTCGTCGAGTTCATACAATGCTGCCGCTCTTTCGAGTGCGTAAAAGAGGTAGTAAGGGAAAAGGACGTCATTCTCGCGTTGAGGAGGTGGAAAACGAACTTCAATCCAGTTGAAGGCGCGTGTGATTCGGGCATCAATGGTGCTGGCTGAAATTCGAGGGCGATAGTCCGGGAAAACAGACAGCTGTTTTTCTGTGGGTTCGTCTTCAACTTTTTCCAGAACGCCGAATGCCTTTTCCGTGGGTTCTTTTCGTTTCAGCTGAGTCTTGGGGCCATACAGCAACAGTCGGCCTATTCCCATACTTGCGGCCCCGGCCATTGCCATGTTGTGTGTCGGTGTTCGATTTGCCCCTTCCGGTCGATATCCCCAACTTCCGTCCTGGTTGCCGCTTTCCATGTGCCAGTTCAGACTTCGTTCAATGACTTCCGGGGAGACATTTGCCCCTGCACCTTTCGCGGCCCACAAGGCCAGCATGGCATACTGAGCCATGCTGGTGTCGGAGTTGGTCGAGGATTCAGACCATCCGCCGCTTGTGTGCTGTTTGGAAGCAACATAGTTGGCGATTTTTTGTAAAGCAGGAAGATGCTCCTCGGGATTGACTTCAGCCAGCAGGAGAGCGTCGACGCCGGACTGATAAATGTGGTCATAACCTGAATGTCCCGCTTCCGCTCGCGCCAGTGCATCTCGGATTCCGTGCTGTACCAGTTCGTCCTCTGCAGGCTCACCAGCCTTGACAAGCGCATACGCCACCAGGCTGGATTCACGTTCCGGAATGTTCCCAGCCTGTGAATGCAGGTAACGAACGCTGCTTGCAACGGCTTCATCGTATCTTGCAATTCCAGTGGTTTTGCCAGCCGCATTTGCAATCGAATGGCTGTAAAAAAACAGACTTAGCAGCAGCAGGAAAATCCGCATCTCTCGTCTCCAAATCATTCGATCCAGCATCGCTGTCAAGGCCGCAGACAGTCGCTCACCTGATTCCGAATCATACCGCGAATCACTGCCGGACAAAATCTATTTCGAGCAGCGTAATCAACAAGACTGCCAACGGATATCTCAAGCCGCATGGGTCGTCCCCAAAAAGTTTGACGAATGGGCTGAGTAATCCGAAAAGTCTCTGTGCAGCCGTCTGCAGGGCCATTTTGACGTCCAGTCCAACAAATCGAAACAGTGGGAGAATGAGAATTCTCCAGCCGGCGATCCTCCGTTAGCAGTCCGAGGACTGACCGAGCAATGGTTGTTCCGGGTTGGGACCCTTGATAAGGAGCGGTGGAACGGTGCTGCAGCAGCCTGCTTAGTCGTCACAAAGTGCTCATTTCGTTGGAGATTTGTACAGCTGACTGAAGGCAGTGCTGGTATGCGGCTCCGGTTATTCGTAGCATATGAGGAGCGAGGATGGCCGATTGTTTCTGACTCCGGCATTTGGACGCCTCGGAGTGACTTTCGGACGAACGACACGTTGCGGCAAATCTGCCGCCGTGTTTCAAAGCATGAAGATGCTGTTTCATGGCGAGGATTTCAGATTGGATGCGGGAACAGAATTGTATCTGGATCTGTTAAAACGATGTCTGATGAACTCGATTTATTCGAGCAGTGAAGTCAGAGATCTTGTGCCGTCCAGAACGTATAAACGACTGCTTTTCCGTCATGTCCTGCAGCCACTGCTTCGCGGAGTTGGTGCTCGCGTTGTTGTCCCGTATGAGTACGACGACCAGAAGCGGATGAATGGAACAGACTGGTCGCCGATGGCTCACACAATGATCGGCAGGAAAAGGCTGGACAATCTTCAGCAGTGTATTCAGGATGTCCTCGAAAACCGGATCCCAGGGGATTTCATCGAAACCGGAGTCTGGCGTGGTGGAGCGACAATTTTTATGCGGGCCATACTGAAAGCCTTTGGAGATACCTCAAGAGTTGTCTGGGTTGCCGATTCATTTGAGGGCTTACCTGAGCCGGATGAGAACATCTACCCGAAGGATAAAGGTGATACACATCACACGCATAAAGAGTTGGCTGTAAGCATGGAAAGTGTCGAGGAGAACTTTCGAAAGTATGGCCTTCTGGATGATCAGGTTCAATTTCTGAAAGGCTGGTTCAGAGATACCCTGCCAGCGGCGCCGATAAAGAAACTGGCTATTCTCAGGCTTGACGGCGATATGTACGAATCGACGATGGACGGACTGAAGCATCTTTATCCCAAACTGTCGGTCGGTGGCTATTTGATTGTTGACGACTATGGTGCGGTGCCAGCCTGCAAGGAAGCCGTTCATGATTTTCGACAGGATCACGATATCAATGAAGAAATCGTTCGGATTGACTGGGGCGGGGTGTACTGGCAGAAGATCGCTGCGGCTGGGCAGTGAACGTAGGATAGTTTCAGAAGACCGGCCTTTAAAGGATCGATGATTGGTATGCCTCATCTGCCAATGTGAAACGGGACAGACTCATAGTGTGCGTGAAATGATGTTCGGCACACGAGAGGTGTTTCATTATTTTGAATGTGATCTCTGTAGCTGCCTGAGTCTTCGGGATCCACCGAATGACCTGTCGCAGTACTATCCCGCGGAAAAATATTATTCGTTAGGTGCGACTCGATCGACTCTGGTTCCGCGAAATGAGTTTCGCCGCTGGCTGAAAAAATATCGTGACCGCGCGGCGTGCCTCAATCGCGGTGGAGTGGCAGGGTTTATTGCGAACCGATACCCAAACGAAGATGCCAGCGTCTGGAGAAACTGGCTACGGCACACCTCAGTGAAATCTCATTCCGCGCGGATTCTGGATGTCGGTTGCGGGCAAGGGTGGCACCTGTCGCAGCTGGATGCCCTGGGGTTTATCAATCTGACCGGAGTCGACCCCTATCTTCGGGAAGACGACTGTTCCGGTCCGGTCAAAATCCATGCCTGTCAGCTTTCCGAGCTTTCTGATTCCGGATTTGATTTGATTACGCTGCATCACGCGCTGGAGCATGTGCCAAATCAACTGGATACACTGCATCAGATCAGCCGGAAGCTTGCCCCAGACGGTCATTGCATGGTGCGAATCCCGATTGTTTCACGCGGGCCCTGGAAGACATACGGAACAGACTGGGCTGAAATCGATGCTCCACGGCATTTTGTGCTGCATACTGAGATGAGCCTGAAACTGGCGGCTGAACAAGCTGGCCTTTCGATCCGATGTATCCAATACGAGTCCGATATTTTCACTTACGCCGCCAGTGAACTTTATCGACGAAACCTGAGTTTGTACGACGATACTCAGAATCGCCAGCGTCCGTTGGCTTCTGTTTTTGACTCAGCAGAATTACAACAGTTTGAGTCCATGAGCAGAGCCCATCACATCCCCGCATGGGCGGGCCGCGCTGCATTTTTTCTGACGCGAACGAGTAGCGGCGAAGGATCAGGTCGACACGAAATATATAGTGATCTTCGGAGATGACGTTGAACCCCCATATTTCCGTCATTGTCCCGTCTTACAACCATCGCCGGTTTCTGCCGATGCGTATGGAGACGATCCTGAATCAAACGCGACAGGATTTCGAACTTATTCTGCTTGACGATGCCTCTCCTGACGGGAGTGGTGAGTTTCTGGAAACATTCTTGCATCACCCGAGGGTCAGGGTCATCAGGAACGACGCAAACACTGGCAGTCCTTTCGTACAATGGAATCGTGGGCTGAGCGAAGCCCGAGGAGAGTTGATCTGGATCGCCGAATCTGACGACGTCGCGTCACTACAGTTCCTGGAAGTACTTGCAGGGATCCTGGATCGCGATCAATCCATCGGACTGGCTTTTTGTTGTTCGCAGAGAATCGACGAAGAGGGAACTGTTCTTTCGGAGACCACTGCTCACCCAGAGAACACAATATGGCAATGCGATTTTCAGATGAAGGGGCCGCCGTTTGTCAGCGGTCCGCTGTATTTTAGCAATCTCATTGTCAGTGCCAGTGCGGTCGTCTTTCGGCGGCATCTTTACGAGATGGTGGGCCCCGCCCCTACCGAGTTTCGATTGGCCGGTGACTGGCTGCAATGGTGCAGGATGCTGTTGATAAGTGATGTTTATTATGTTGCTCAAGTACTGAGTGCGACGAGAATTCACACCAACACTCGGCGCCACGGTACTGCGTCCAGCGGAACTCTTGAGCTGGAAAGCCTTGGTGTCCAGCATCAGATCCGCAGCGGCGTGAATGTCGATCGCAGCCGAATTCGTGAAGGCGCAGAAAGAGTCGCCATATCATGGCTGCAGTCCATGCGTGCGGGGAGGTTTTCTGGCTCCGTCTTCCGACATCCGCTGTTTCTTTGGAAACTTTTTGCGACAGATTTTGCAACCGGCTGCTTCTTTGCGATAAACTGGCCCTATGCCTTCGCTGTTTGGTTGGTCAAAAGGTTCATCGTCCCGTCTCGCGGACCTGTGTGCTGAAATTATCCTTCGCCAGAATCCCGGAATACGCAACGATCAAAAGTGTCCCAGTCTTTGCATAAAAACAAGCGTTCCCTGTGCTTTGTTGCATTTGATGCCGTTTCACTGATCTTCCCGGATGGTTTGGGCAGTATCGGCGGAGCAGAAACGCAGGTGGTATTGATGGCTCGCGCTCTTGCCATGGCTCCGGAGGTGCGGGTCATAGTCGTAGTACGCGATTCCAGACCTCGTCCCGTTCAGAATGTCGATGGTTTCACGGTTGTCACGAGAGTTGATCGGTTGTTTCGGATCAGGCGTTTTTTTTCCGAACATGTCTCGATGTCTGGTTCTTTTCCCTGGCTGTCCATCCGAAGGTGGCACCCCAGTCTTGTCTGGCAAATTCCTCTGCTTTTCGCGGCTAACCTGTTCGGGAACAAATCAACCTCACACTTTCATTTTGATTGGCTGACAGAAACTATCGACAGCGAAGTTTTCTGCTGCACAGGAACAAGTGAACGGACAGCCAATGTCTTTGAAGCGGCGCGAAAACAATTCCGCAGGACGGTGCTGTTTGTGGTTTCTGATGCTGACCTTGATGAACGCTATATCAACGTTCCGGGATTTGTGAACAAGTACGGGGACGTCGGACACCGTTGCGTCGATTCCATCAGAAATGCAGACCTGATTGCCTGCCAGACAGTTCTTCAGCAAAGAATGCTTGCCGATCGTTTTGGCAGAGACTCCATCATATTTCCTAATCCGTTTGATCATGAGGACTGGAAAAGAAGACTGGAGACGGGAATTCTTTCGAAGTCCTTGAGAGCTCAAATTCCTCCACGCTTTGTTCTGTGGATCGGTCGTTCCGAACGGCATCACAAACGACCGGAACTACTGTTGCAGGTTGCCGGAGCCTGTCCTCACGTGCGTTTTGTGATGGTGATGAATACACACGACGAGATAGTCGCAGCGGAAGTGCGAAGGAAATGTCCTGCGAATGTTGAGATCATCGAGCGAGTACCATTCGGCGAGATCCCCTGCATGTTTCGTCAATCCGCAATGTTCATTAGTACGGGCAGCAAGGAATTTGAGGGTTTTCCAAACGTGTTCCTGCAGGCCGCGGCGTCCTCAGTTCCAATTGTGACTCTCGAAGCCGACCCGGGTTTTATTGCCGAGCACCATGCCGGAATTGTTTGTGATGGTGATATCGCTCAGATGGCACGCGAAGTGGCCAGGCTGTGGGATGATTCCAGCGAAGCCAGGAGTCTTGGACTGAATGGAAAAAAGTACGTGATTCTCCACCATTCTGCCACGGATACGCGCAGACGCCTTCTTGAGTTGATGGATGCGGTGCTCTGATTTTGTTGTATGATGACGGCGAATTAAACTGGAAGGCATTCGAAAATATCCACGACATCGGTAAATCTCTGCGATTGCGTCTGATGCTAATGCGTCGTTTCTTCGTACGACTTCACTGTCGCGTGAGTGCCAATTCATACAAAAGAGGTCCCCTTGGAGTTTCGCAAATCCGTCGCGGCATCTGTTACGTCCGCCGCCAGGGCTATTGGGCTGGATGAAGCCATCGCCTTTTCGGTATCCGCACGCTTGTGGCAGGTTTTCGCAGCGACTGGCACTGTCATCCTGATGACACATTTTTTCTCCAGGGAACTGCAGGGTTACTATTACACCATCGTAAGTCTTCTGGCGATTCAGGGTTTTCTGGATCTTGGACTCAGCGGGATTATCGTGTTGCTGGCCAGTCACGAATGGGCCCATCTTGCAGTTGTGGGGGGCTGTATCTCCGGTCCTGTTGAGTCGAAAGGAAGGCTGGCGGAAATCCATCGATTCGGATGTTGGTGGTATTCCTGGTGTGGGACTGCGTTCCTGCTTCTGGTCACACCGCTTGGGATTTATCTGATGTGGGGTCATCGTATCGACGGGCGCTGGATTCAGCAGGACTGGCTGCTGCCCTGGGTGATCTGTGTGGCGCTCAATTCCACATCAATGCTGTTTGTACCGAGGATCGCGATTCTTGAGGGCTGTAATCAGGTAGTTGCGGTGAACCGAATGCGGTTTTCACAGTCGATAACCGGAAGCATTTGTGTCTGGATCAGCATGGCGTCCGGATTTGGTCTTTGGACTCTCGTGGTTTCCAATCTGGTCAGGCTCATCTGGGAACTGAAGATCGTTTACGGGGAGTACGGGCGAATGCTGACTGACCTGGCTTCAACTCGCCATGGTGGTCATCTCGACTGGAAGACCGAACTTTGGCCGCTGCAATGGCGACTGGCCATTCAATCCGTTTGCAGCTATTTCGCAACGTGGTTCATTGTGCCGGTGACATTTCGATTTCATGGTGAAGTTGCGGCTGGACAGATTGGCCTGACATGGCAGCTGCTGACAACAGTGCAGGGTGCAAGTCTTGCATGGCTTCAAACTCGCCTGCCGCATTTCGGTGGCCTGCTTGCTTCTGGTAAACACCGTCAGTTGGAGCGAGAAATGTTGCGAGCCTCTGTGCTTTCTGTGGCTGTTTTTCTTGGCGGGATGACTGCATTCTCCGTAGCACTTTATGGCTCACAATTTGTCGGAATGGATCTTTTCAGCCGTTTTGTTTCGCCCACAACAATCCTGTTCTTTGCAATTGGCCTTGTCGGATGGACTTTGGCAATTGCGGAACAGAGTTATGTTCGCCTCTTCAAAACAGATCCGTTTCTGCTGATCAGCGTGCTGGCGAGTTGCCTGATGGCGTCTGCAATATGGCGTTTTGGCTCCACATCCGGCCCTTACGGCCTGAGCATTGCTTACTGCGGCGTCTCATGGTTGTATGCGGTGCCGGTGAGTACCTGGATTCTCTTCAGGCACCGTTCTAAATACCTGACCCAATAGCTGCCAATTTTTCCTACTGGGATCACAAAACCCTGCGAGATTAAGTTCCGGGGAAGTTGCGACTAAATGCACTTGACCTTGATCATGAACCAGGCGCATCATCCTGCGAGATTCATCAGAGGTAGCTGTTGGTTATCCGATCTCACAGGCGAGCCACTTCGAATGTCCATTTCCCTTGAACGACAGGCCAGCATTGGCAATGGGATACTGGTAGTTGTCAGCAGCGCGCTGGGGGTGTTTGAAGCCACTCGGCTGCTGGGAATTGGGCTGGGAATCTTTATGGGCCTTGGACTCATTTTTTCTGGAGTGACCCGCTTCTGCGGATGGTACAAAATTTTCGCCCGGATGCCCTGGAATCGCCACTGAGCAGATGGCCCGGCGCCTTGCGAGTTTCGCCGATCCTTTGCTCCACACTGGCCGAAACGTTTTGTTCGCCGCTCGCAATGCGAGTAGGATACGCATCCCCGCATTGCCTGCCGTCCGTATGAGCGAGCCATCTCTGATGCCTTTTCGAACCTCTGCCTGCCTGTGTCAGTTCCTGATCGTTATTCTGGCAACGACAGCAACGCTGTCCTCCGCAATCGCGCAGAAGCCGCCGAGCCTGGGATATGTTTATCCTCCCGTTGTGCGAGCCGGTGAGACCGCGACGGTCGATCTGGGCGGCTATGACTTCACGATTGACCTGCAGTGGTTTGTGCATGATGGCCGAGTTCAGCTTCAGCCAGCGGGCCAGCCTGGCGACTATGTGGTTCCACCGCCACCCTTCTGGTTCGGACCACGCACCAGTCTTCCTGCGATGCCGATCCCGCGCGAGGTCGCCGGAAAGATCCTGATACCCGCCGACATGCCTGATGGTCTCGTCCGCTGGCAGGTTGCGAACGCCAACGGTGCGTCGGAGACCGCGATGTTTTATGTGAGCCGCGGTCATGAAATTACCGAAAGCAGATCCCGCGATCTCCCACAGCGACTCGAAACATTGCCGGTTGCAGTTTCCGGCCGCCTGAGCCGACTCACCGAAGTCGATCGCTATGAATTGCAAACAGAAAAGGACCAGCTGATCACCGTGGAGCTGATGGCCCGGCGACTGGGTTCGGATTTCAATGGCGTGCTTCAGGTTCGTGATGCGGCCGGTACTCTGATCGCCGATTTCGTTGACACGGCAGGCCTTGATGGGCGGATCACATTTGCCGCAATTGCCGGAACGCTCTACACCGTCAGTGTTAATGATCTCGATTTTCGAGGTGATCGCGCGTACGTTTATCGACTGACTCTTGCGACCGGCCCCCGAGTTCTGGGAATGCTGCCGGCTATGGCGCAACGCGGAACATCGACCACGCTGGAATTCTTTGGCCCCGGCCTGAATTCGGGCACCAACATCATCGAATCTGTGCGAGCCGAAGTGGCCATTTCCAGTGACATCAACCAGTCATTACAAAACTACATTTTGAAAACGCCTGCCGGTGAAATCCCAGTGCAGATTCCTCTGTCGAATCTTCCCGAGGCTGTGCAGACGGTTCAGGATCCAGGCAATGTGGCCCAGTCTCAGCCGGTGTCCGCGCCAGCAGCCGTCACCGGACGATTTATCGGTCCTGCAAAGATTCACCGGTACTCGTGGCCCGTGACGATGGGCGAACGCTGGTCTCTGGATGTGCAGGCACGCGCTCTTCTGTCCGATCTGGATGTGGCTCTGGAAGTTCTTGACGGCGAAGGAAAGCCGGTTGCCGATAACGACGATGGCTCAGTCAACAGTGATGCCTCACTCCAATTTCAGGCCGCAACCTCGGGCACGTTTACGGCGATTGTGCGAGCGATCTCTGTCTCTGAAGATGCGGTCAACACGACGTATCGTTTACAGCTGGCTCGGGAGTCCGCCGACTTTTCACTGTCAGCTCCGCAGATCGTCAATCTTCCGCTTGGGGGCAAGGCAGAGATCACCGTGAAGGCCATTCGAACGGGCGGTTTTGACGGTGAGATTTCCTTGAAGCCGGAAGCCCTGCCGGAAGGCGTGAGTGCGTCGGGTGACTGGATCATTCCGGCTGGCAAAGCAGACGCCAAAGTCAGCCTTGAGTCTGCGAAAGATGCGGCTGTCGTCGCAGCGGTGATTCGAATTTCCGGCACGGCCGCCATTGATGGCACTCCGATTTCGCGAACTGCCACGGCCGCAGCGGCCGCAGCGTCCGGAGTTCTGAATCCGCTCAACGCAGCCGACCGCGACATTCCTCACATCCTGCTCGCCATGACGATGCCCGCGCCGATCGAAGTGCTCGTTGTCGATAAGGAACGTCAGCGCGATGTCCATCGTGGCACGACCTATCTTGCGGAGCTGGACCTGGTACGAAAGGATGGCTTTACCGGAGAAATCCAGATTGAGATGACAGCCAAACAGGATCGTCAGCGTATGGGAACTCGCGGCCCGATTCTGCTGGTGCCTCCGGATCAAACGAAGGCGTGGTATCCGGTCTTTCTTCCGGAATGGCTGCCCATGGATTTGACTCGTCGCATCATCGTGCATGGAGTTGTCGCAGTGCCGGATCCCAAAGGCACAATCCGTTATCTGACAAAGCCTGGCAACGCTCGCATCACCATGATTATGGAAGGCGCACTTTTGAAGCTCACGGCGGCCAATAACGATTCCGTCAGTCCGATTGGTTCTGTCGTGGAGATCCCAGTGACGGTTTCACGGTCACCGAAACTTACTCTACCCGTGACTGTGACACTTGATATTCCGGGGGAAGCTCAGGGAATTCTCAGGTCCGAACCTGTCACCATTGCCGCCGACCAGTCCACTGGCATCCTGCGGATCGAGTCTCAGGCGGATAACAAGCTGGCCGGTGAGTGGACTCTGACACTCACAGCGACTGCGCTGCAGGATGCTCAGTGGCCCATGGTTTCGCAAACCGACATCCGTGTTGAGTTCAAGCTGCCGTAGCTGGCGCGGTGCAGAGGCCGTTGGGCGATGGGGGCGTGTCCCAATGCCATTACTATTAACATCGTTTAACCCGATCGAAGAGGAGGCTTCCCGGACCACCGCCTCCTCTTCGAGTCGGGTTAAACGGAAGCGATCGCGACTGAGTCATTATTGTCACCCTGAGTGACGTATAAGTCCACGGCATTTGACTCGGGCCCGGTGGTGGGAGCGGTGTTCAGGCGATGGAATTTTCCGGTCGTCGAAAGCCCCAGGTGGCGGCGAGCGCATCGGCTGCTTCTTCGACGTCCAGAATTTCGCCCCACGGGCCGTTGCGCAAAAACGCATGAGCGAACTCATGGGCGATCACATAATGAGCAAACGCTTCGGAACAGTGGGACAACTTCAGTCGCAGAACCACGCAGCGAGTACCACTGCCGATCGGCCCGGGTGTCGGCATATACAACGTCCAGCCCTGGCCGGGGACGTAGTTGTCGATGGTGACGCGGAACCGAGGATCTTCGATAAAGTCGCGCTGCACGTGGTCCGGAATCACATGCAGCACCGCCAGGACTCGCTGGTGCAGCTCCGGATGGTCTTCGAGCTCAGTGATCAGTGAAGAAAAAATGTCGGATCTCTTTTTCGTGAGTTCTGAAACGCGGGCGGGGTACTCGAACCTGTGGACATGGCTGATCTGCGCCGCTCCGCAACAGCCCGGATTGTGACTCATTTCGTCGCGGAACGCGCCCAGCGTTTCGGTATTTTGCATGAAAAGCCAGCATTCCGAAAGTTCTGGCGGCTTCCTCCACGACGATGCCCACTCAAAAGCAACATCTGGAAAGACGGGCATCGTCAGGGGCTGCAGTCGTGGATTTCGGTAGGTCCTGCCTGGGGTGCGCGACAAATAGGAATCTGGCTCAAAAATTTTTAGGTGAGTTCTATTCCGGAAGGGGAACGCATCGTTTGACCCGACTCGGAGAGGAGGCTTTCTCACGGCTGCACTTTGTGCAGCCGTCCTCCTCTCCGAGTCGGGTCAAACGAAGTCTTCCGCTGACAACAAAATCCT
>JBDNHX010000583.1:0-9785 GCA_041688565.1 Planctomycetaceae bacterium | reverse complement strand
CGAACGGATTGGTCAGCGAGGGCCAGCGACTGAATCAGTCGATCCAGAGTCTCTTCGGCTGACAACGCCTGGATCTCCGCCTTGTCCGCCCAAAGAGCAGTCACCTGGCGGGCGATTGCGTCTTCAGTTTTGGCGAGAGCCAGCCATTGCAGAAGTCGAGCCTGGACCTGATCCGGCGGCATCCGCACGAACGCCACATCGACTCGACTTGAGTTCTGACCCTGCGGAGTTGGTTCTGCAGCCTGATGGATCGCAGCCGTCGAAAATCGCACCTCCGCGATCAACGGCGTCGCCGTCAAAAGGCTCAGCCCGAAAGAACAGACAAGAAGCATTCTCTGCAGCAGATTTTTAGAAGCTTCCACGTTTATGCACCTTCAATCTGCAAAACCTGAATCAGCTGAAACAATGGCTGCGGCTGCTGTGTCAGCCACCCGGCCGAAAAAATCTGCCGAGATACCGACGGCTTCGGCCTTGTCCTTGACGACCCAATTTACCGACCACAGGAAAAGTGTTTGTCACTCGGCCCCGCCTCAACAGCCTTCGAATTCTCCCATTGGACCCCGAAACAGTATAGCCGCGACCCACACTAACTGACCCAACTGCTTTAAAAAATTCGGCCGGGATTCCGGCCGATGGCACTCGATTTGACAAAGTAGGCGTCACTCTCCGAGGTTGTGAATTTATTGATTTCGCAGGGTGGGACCAGCGAGCATCGCGAGCGCCGGCCCACCGTTTTGCGGCGTTCACGATGGTGGGCCGGCGCTGCGCTGGTCCCACCCTACATAAATTCACAGCCTCTCCGAGTGAGGCAGGCCGCAAAACGCGGCCCTTGGCATTCATCACTCGGACATCTCTCTTTAGGATGGAACCGTTTGCACACTCACTCGTTGACAGTGCGGATTGCCGCTCGATAGCATCTGCCTACTTTGCGAGGCTCAGGACTGAAGCTTAAGCTTTCGCGAGGTGCCTGTCAGAATAATTTGGCCCTGCCTTCTGCCTGCTGGATTCCGCAAGTTCTTTGTCAAAAGGTTACCGATCCGGTACAACCCCGTTCCTCAATCCGTGCGTTCAGCCAGGGACCGAAAGGCGAGTCATGTCGGTAGTCAACTCCACCCGTCCGCAGGGCCGCAGAGCACCTGCGCCGCACATTAAGCTGACAAAATACGACATCGTGGTCTCCACGTTGATCACCACTGCCACATGTGCCGGGCTCGCATTTGTCGTGATGGTCTTTATCTGGCTGTCCAATCTGCTGCCTTCCCCGATCTCGAAACAGGTGACCATGCTGTCGGCAGGTGATGGAGGCTGGGAAGATGGCGATCCGAACGCGACGCCGAATGTGGAATCGCCCGAGGATGCGTCTCTGGATCCGTCCATGGCAAACGAAGAAACGGACGTGACACAGCTGGAGGAAGTGGTTGAGCAGGTCATGGAGGTGGCCGACAACGCAGCGACGATGGTCGCCCCGAATGAGGCCAACGACCAGAAAACGACGGGGGTTCCGGGAAGCGCCGACGGGACCGGCGGGCGGCCTCTGGGAAGTGGTGGCCCGGGACGCGGTGGAGCAAAACGCGAACAGCGGTGGTTTGTTGAATTCGGCGACAAAGGCGATCTTAAAAGTTACGCTGCTCAGCTGGACTTCTTTGGGATTGAACTGGGTGCCATGTTTCAGGATGACAGTCGGCTGGTTTATCTGAACAATTTAAGTCAGCAAAAACCCACGTCGCGTGAAGTCAAAACCGGAGATTCCGAAAAACGCTTGTTCATGAGCTGGCAGGATGGCAGCGAAGAGCGGCGCGCGGCAGATATTGAGATCTTCAAGAAGGCGGACATTGATGCAGGGCCTTCGGTGGTTATGCATTTTTATCCATCGGAGACAGAAGAGCTGCTGGCTAAAGTGGAATACGAGTACGGCAAGAAGTCAGCCGCAGAAATTCGCAGGACCTATTTCCAGGTGCGAAAGGCGGGAAGCGGCTACGAGTTCGTGGTGACTCGTCAGCAGTTAAGATAAGAAAACGCGGACGAGCACTGGGTGGCTCGTTCGCAGCCGAAAATTCCCCATATTACAGTTTGATGTGTTGATTTTTTGGGATGTCCAATGATCCGTTTTTCTGATGCCTTTCTTCTGCCTTCGACATTTGCAGCCGCCGAAGCCTCGACCTTCATGAAAGTCGTGGAGAATTCCATCTGGCTCGGCATCGGAGTGTGTGCCCTCGTGGGAATGTACAGCGGAATTCTGCTGATGCGTCGAGTCAAGCAGAAGCAATTTCCTGGAGCGGAAGCAGAGCAGGCATTCCTCGACGACCTGGGCGAACGACTGGAGAAGCAGGACTTCGACGGCGCTGCTCAGATCTGCGACGATCCGGCCGTATGGAACCGAGCGCTGGCACAACTGGCGACACTGGCCCTTCAAAATCGGACTCTGCCGATGAAGAAGATTCGCCAGATTGTCGGCGAACGATTTGAACGTGACATTCTTGCCAGCCTGGAAGTGATGAATTCCTGGGTCGGCACTGCCATTAAAACTAGTCCTCAGCTGGGACTGCTGGGGACTGTTTTGGGGATGATCAATGCGTTCTCCAAGATCGCTGGAGCAGCTGCGTCCGGTGTCGACCCAAAAGAACTGTCGCAGGACATCAGCTTTGCCCTCTGGACCACCGCCGCCGGAATGGCCATTTCGATTCCGCTGATCGTGATTCAGGGTGCCGCCGGGAATGGGATCAAGAAGCTGCAGGAAAAGATTGATGAAGGAACAGGCATTTTCCTGGACGATCTGGCCGCTGCAAAAATACGAGCCGGGCAATAAACGCCATTCACCAAACGCCAAACATCCACCCGAGCTTCAATCCCGCGATTGGCTTCTTCCACTCCTGAAGTTCTTTACGATCTGACTGAACCAGAACAGCGAACCAGTTATGCCCGTTGAAGACGATGATGCACCCTACCAGCGAAAGAAGCGGCCGGTTGGAGACGTGGAGGTCGACATCACGCCCATGATCGACATGACGTTTCAGCTGCTGATCTTCTTCATGGTGACTTCCACGATGCAGGGAAATCCTCCGGCCGAGATTCCAAAATCTCTGTCCGGCGGATCCATTGAAACGGCCAAGGTGCTCAATGTGGTTATTCGAGCGCCGATCAACGACAAAACGGATCCCATCGTCGAAATTGACAAAACGCCGATCACACTCGACGAACTGCGGGCTCGCCTGAGCGATGCGGCCAGTTCCAACCTAAAGGGAATTGATGTGATGCTGATGGCCGACCGTTCGGTACCCAACAGATTCACGGGAGAAATTGAATCGTTGATCGGAGACATTGAAGGGATCACCTACCACTTTGCCGTGCAGGACCGCAGATAAGACGCTGGCAAACGTGCGGTCCCCCATCAGAAGAACTCACTGCCTTTCAAGGCGTCCTACAGACTACATCGAACATGACTGATCTGACCGACAAACAACTGGGTGAATTTCACCTGCTGCGACGCCTTGGCAGTGGCGGTATGGCTGACGTCTTTCTGGCCGAACAGACGTCTCTGCAGCGTTACGTCGCCGTAAAGGTGATGAAGCCAGCGCTGATGGCTCACTCTGGTCAGGACATGCTGGCTCGCTTCAAGCAGGAAGCGATGATGGCTGCCGGCCTGAATCATCCGAACATTGTGCAGGTCTACACGATTGGTCAGGAAGGTGATCTGCACTACATCGCTCAGGAGTACGTTCAGGGAAAAGATCTGGCGTCGATCATCAGAGATCGCGGCAAGCCCGACATCTCATCCGCTCTGCATGTGATGCGACAGGTGGCCGCTGCGTTGAAAGCGTCTGGCCAGGCGGGCATTGTTCATCGGGACATTAAACCCGAAAACATTCTTGTTACAAAAAAAGGTGAAGTGAAGGTTGCTGACTTCGGTCTGGCTCAGCTGGGCGACAGTTCGGATGGCGAACGGCAGGGCGTCACGATGGGCACGCCCCTTTATATGAGCCCCGAGCAGGTCAGTGGTCGGGAACTGGATGCCCGGTCCGATGTTTATTCGTTTGGTGTGACCTGTTATCAGTTGCTGTGCGGCGACACTCCTTTCAAGGGATCGACTGCTGTTGCGATTGCAATGCAGCATTTAAAAAACCCGCCGCCGCCGCTGAAGGAAAAGAACCCTGCTCTGCCGGATGTGCTTTGCCGGATCGTCCATCGAATGATGGCGAAGCGAAGAACGCTGCGATATCAGTCCGCCGACGAGGTTCTGGAAGATCTGAAAAAGTTGATCATTGCCCATAAACAGGGACGATCGCTGGACCTTGTTCGGCTACCTCGCCTTGAGGAACTGGAAAAGCTGGCTGAGGAAGAACGCGAACGTCATCTGAAAAATGGCGGGGCGATTCCGACCGGTGGCTTTGATGATGTCGGGCTTGAACTCACCTCGTCGGCTCCTGTTTCTCAGACGGCCGTGATGCCCAGTCGATGGGCCGAAGAAAACTTTGTCAAAGAAACGCCGGTCGTCGTCAGCACTCCAATGCTGACGCCGATAGTTGTTGATGACGATGACGTTCCTTACCGCAGTAAGCGGGCCTCGTCCGAGATGGGCTCCATTGACCTGACACCGGCCGTGGATGTGACGTTTCAGTTGCTGATTTTCTTCATGGTGACAGCGTCTTTCAGTATGCAAAAGGCGTTTGATGTTCCGCCTGCGAAGAACTCAGAAGGCGTGTCCACAAATGTCGTTGTACCGCTGGATGCTCCGGTGGGAATCAAGGTCCAGGTCGGGCCGGACAACGTCATGTATGTGGATACCAAAAAAGCAACGACCTATCAGGAGATTCTGGACCTGCTGACCGCGGAAAAGAACTCCGCTTCAGGAGTCACGGACCTGGAACTGGAGCTGGATCCCGAGTCCATCCATGAAATGCGCATCATTGTGATCGATGCGGCAACTCAGGCGGGATTCACCCGCGTTCGAAACAAGATTGTTGAGTTTTAGCGATTTGGTATTTCGGCCATCCTCCTGACATCTCGATCAAGTGAAGAGTGGAACCCAAAGTGGCATCTGAAGAATACGATGAAGATGTGGTTGAAGCGGTGGAAGTCGATGACGATCGTGAGCAGTCTCGCGAGGTGCTCGCCGGGAAAGCACGGCGCCAATTAAGTCGCGGCCGACTCACACAGCTGTCGGAAAAGCTTACAGGAGGTCCTGAAAGACCGGGTCAGCAAAAAATCGCCCGTTCGCCGGTTGTCCTGCTTCTGGTGGGAAGTACGGTCGGTGGGTCGATTCTGGCGGCGATCTTCTGGTTCATTAACGCACAGAATCAGGAAGACCGCCTGCTGAAGGAAGCCGTCGCGTCACTTGATCAGCAGAAGTATCTGGACGCAGAAGGCCAGTTCGAAAAATTCATTTCGATCTACCCCAAAACGAAGACTACCGGCACGGCTAAAATCGGGCTGCATCGCGCTCGAGTGGAAAAATTCATCCTGACCGAAACGCCCGACGTGATCAAGGGGCTGGCGGAGCTGAAGCTGTTCGATCAGGAATGCCGAGAACTCGAAGGGTTTGCTGCGCAGAAGGATAACCTGAAGCGATATGCCGATCGTCTTACGTTTGCCGGTGCTCGTGTGGCCGAAATTGCCCAGTCGCAGGAAGCTCTGGATGTCAGTCTTGAAGCTCTTGCATTGCTGGAGAAATATTCCGGGGACGAAGGAATATCATCCAATCGTAAGAAAGATTTGCAGAACCGCCAGAGAATTGCGTCGGCCTCCGTCGCCAGGAAAGTCGATTTTCTCGCCACGCTTATAAATGTGAAGCAGCTTCTGGAAGTGGGCGACACGATGAGTGCGATCACGGCCCGAAACGATCTCATCAGCAAGTATCCCCAGCTGAAAGATGATAAGGATGTCACCAAAATTCTTCAGGACATTCTGACTCGGGAAAAGGAGTTCGTCGTCCGAACGGATGTCGGAAAAGACGGACTGGGTCCGGCTGTGGATGCCGGTGTCTTCCCTTCACTGGCTTTGACGCTGCGAACACAGGCCACCACAGATTTATCATCTCAGGGACGATCCGTTTTTTCTATGGGAATGGACAGTTGCGTGGCCGTCGATGCTGATACCGGAACTCCGGTCTGGCGTCGGCCAATCGGCGCAAATGCACCTTTTGCACCCATCATGGTCAAAGCCACGGAACCAGCCGGTGTTTTGGTTTACAGCACTCTGACCGAAGAACTGCAGTTGCTGTCTCAGAAGGATGGCCAGATGGTCTGGCACCAGACACTTGGCAGTCGCCCAACAGGCGCTCCTGTGCTGATCGCCGACAACATTTTTGTGACGACGCAGGCGGGTGAGCTGTGGCAGGTGGCGGCGATTAGTGGAAGAGCGGTGGCAAAGCTGAAGTTTTCCCAGCCCGTGGTTGGGCCTCCCGCAGTCTCCAGCGATTCCCAACGCCTGGTCATTCCCGGTGATCAGACTCTGATTTATACAATTGGGACCAATCCCTTTAGTTGCGAAGCGGTTTCGTATATCCCACACGGCACAGGCAGTGTGAAAGCTCCGATGATTGCCGCGGGTCGCTATTACCTGCTGTGCGATAATTTTTCTGCAGACCGGGCGCGGGTGCAGACGCTCCAGATGGATAACGCCGGACAACTTGCCGTCGTGGCCGCCGATACCGTGGATGGGCAGGTCAATGATCCGTGCCTGTTGCGCGGGTACGAACTCTTTGTTCCGTCGACTCCGCAACGAGTCACCGCTTTTCGTGTCACCGATGAAGCTGGACAGCCTCCGCTTGCAAAGGTCGGGGCTAACCAGCTGGAAGAGGGACTGCAGACAAAGATGTTTCTTCTGGCCGGTCCGGGTGGCCAGCTTTGGCTGGGTGGCCGTGACCTCAGAAAGTTTCAGACACGGACAAACACGGTCCTGCTGGATTCAGGGGTGACTGCCGAAGGCGTCCATGTTCAGCCCATTCAGTTTGTGGATGAATCTGTCTTTCTGACATCTCGAAATGCGACTTCCAGTTCTGTCTTCCTGACGCGTGCTGATCGTGAACAGATGAAGGGAACCTGGCGAACCGTTCTTGGCTCACGCATCGTGGCGCTGGCACCTTCGACAGGTGGCCAGTCGCTGCTGGCCGTCGCCGACTACGGTGAAACTTATCGAGCTCAGATGACCGACGTTCAAAAAGGTGGATTCCTGATGGAATCCGTCAGTCGTTTTCGATTGCCTGACAAGCTGACTTCGTCCGTCGAGGGTCTGGTGCTGAAAGATGGCCGAACGGCCGCGTGGTGCGGTGCGACAGAGCCATCCATGTGGACGTTCACCAATACCGGGCAGCTTGAAAGAAAATGGACTCTTCCGGACGCACCGCAGGTTGCCCCTGTGGCCATCGAGGGTGGTGTCGTTTTTGCTATGCCCGGTCGTCTGCACATTTCGGCTACTGCCGGCGGCAAGCAGGCAGAAGATTATCGATCGTCTCAGACCGCAGACGCTCAGCAGCCATGGAAATCGCTGACGGCGATTTCCGAAAATCAGGTTCTGGCCGTCACCGGTGATAATTCATTCGTTCGAGTCGAATATCGCGTGTCGCCGAGGCCTCAGTTGACAGAGGTGAGCGTCACGAAAATCCCGCAGATAATTGAGGTTCCGCCAGCGTCTGCAAACGGGTTTCTGTTCATCGCCACCCTCGAAGGGAAACTGATTCTAATGCAGGCTTCCAGCCTTGAGATTCTGGCCGAAGCGGATCTCGGCGGAGTGCCCAGTGCTTCCCCGAAGATCGCCGGAGAATATGTTTTTGTGGAAGTTGCCAATCAGGAAGCCAGAGTCTTCCACATTGACAATACTCTGCCACAGACAGGAATCATTCGACTTGACGGCCACCCACTTGCCGGGGCTCCGCTGCCGGTCAGCAATGGCTTTCTTGCCGCACGGACGGACGGCCTTCTGATGCTGCTCGACAGCAATGGGGCGATGACCGACAAGAATAAATCGCTCGGTCAGGCTCTTCAGCAGGGACCGGTGGAAATTCATGGCCAGACGATTGCCGTTGGCCTGGATGGCAGTTTGTATTCGATTGATCCGGGTGCCCTGTGACCGTCATCTTTTTTCGGCATCGAATTCAACGGCGTCTTCGGTTCAGCAGAGGCCACATGAGCCAGCATTTAACACACTTCTCTTATTCCATCAGGTCCGCCAGGTCAGCATCACCGCGCCCACTGATCAGCCTGATCATGACAATGCTGATGCTGATGTGCGCAACGGTCATTGCGGACGAGAAGGTGGTGAGGAACGAGTTACCGAAGCTGAAGGATATGCCCATTCCATCGGCGGACGAAATCCTGAAAGCCGACGAAGAGGATCAGGAATTTGACTGGGTTGTCCTGCCCGCCACGCTGCCCGAAGACCGCACGGTCATCATTGTGAACCCGCTGTTTCCCCGCCCCGACACTTTGAAGAAAATGGCGGACGAATATAAGCAGGTGGAAGCCACCAAGCCGCAGAATCAAAAGGAACGAGAGCAGCGAATTGAGCGGATGAAGCAGCTGCAAAGGCTTGTTGTGACTCTGAAGGGTGACCAGCTGAAAGAGTACAGTCTGCCAGTGTCCA
Source organism: Planctomycetaceae bacterium (assembly GCA_041688565.1). GTDB lineage: Bacteria > Planctomycetota > Planctomycetia > Planctomycetales > Planctomycetaceae > SXXK01. Next base: position 1,208 of record JBDNHX010000583.1, on the reverse strand, counting down.
CAGTGGACGATATTCTGCTGTTCGAAGACCTGATGCTGATGCGCGTGGATGAACTGATCAGGGAAGGCAACATTCGGAAAGCGTATGAGCTTCTGTTGCGAGTCGAGAACGAGATTCCAAACTGGGAAAAATCGCAGCCACGATTTGAACAGCTGCTGCTTGCGGAGTCCACGCTTCGCGCACAGGCGGGCGACACCTATGCGGCCCTGGCTCTGCTGGATGAAGCGGCGGCTCGGAACCTTCAGAACGCTGAGCTGCGTCCTCGCTTCGGACAGATCGTCGGTCCGATGATTAACGAGGCTCTGGCTCAGGAAGATTTCAGAAAAGTTCGCTATCTGATTTCCCGTGTGGAAAAAGTGATTTCTGATCACGAGCTGGTGCCACACTCGAAAGGCAAGCTGCAGCAGATTGTCACGGCCCTGCTGTCAGAGGCCGACCAGCAGTCACAGCAGAGGGCTTTCGCCAAAGCTTCCGAACTGGCATGGAAGGCCAGCACTGTCTGGCCGTTGTCCGGAAATCAACGCGCAGCGTTCTCACGTTTTACGTCGCGCTATCAGGTACTGCGAGTTGGCGTTGAGGACATGGACGGACAACCGCAGGTGTATCCGGTGCCTCAGGAGTCTCGAGAACGGCTGACCGAACTGCTGGAGGTTCCGCTGTTTGAGCCATCGGCTGCGGATGAACTGACGTACTTCCGCTCCAGTTATTTTGAAGTCTGGGATCCGGCCGACCTGGGCCGCGAGGTTCTTTTTTCTCTGCGTGAAACGAGACCTCACTGGCAGTCCCAGCCAATTCTGACCGCCAACAATGTGGCAGAAGCTCTTGGGCATCGCATTGATCCGTCGAGCCCGTTCTTCAGTTCCCGACTGGCGTCGTTCGTAAAGGAGATTTCCGTTCGTTCGCCCGGAGAACTGCGAATTCGCTTTTCTCGCGTGCCACTGAATATCGAATCTTTGCTGCGATTTCCCGTCACAGGCCAGCCACCCAAGACAACGGAACCCACTGCTGACGGTGCCCCAGGCGATGATGCGCCGGCCGACCTTATCACTGATGCCGATCCACCGACGGAAGCGACATCTGCAAAGACAGCGATGCCAGCACCGATCGTTCTGTCGACGCGTTTTAAGCAGGAAAAATCGGATGAGTCCGGACGCATCTTTATTCGTCAACGGCCGGAACCGGACGGGTTGGATGGAAGCCAGTATCAT
>JBDNHX010000582.1:0-4669 GCA_041688565.1 Planctomycetaceae bacterium | reverse complement strand
ACCGGGGAAGTCACCGGGGAAGTCTTGCGGCTGATTGCAGTGCTTGAAGGAGACATGAAACGGCAGGAGATTCAGGAACAGCTCGACCTGAAACACGAAGATCACTTCCGGGAAGCCTATCTGGTTCCCGCATTGACAGCCGGTGTGATCGAGATGACGATTCCGGATAAACCCAAAAGCAGCAAACAGCGTTACCGCCTCACCGCTCTTGGAAAATCGGCCCAGTCAAGGGCCAAATCATGACCGCGAAATTGCACGCCCTGCAAGACCTTGTTCCCAACGCCGACTGGGCTTCACTGCCGTTGTTTGATCGCACGGTCTGGACGCGACTGCCGTTTGGGGAGTTTGCCCAAAGCGTGAACGAGCGTGTTGAGCCAGCGAACGCGGCGGATGAGATTTATGTGGGACTGGATGATCTTGACCCCGGTTGTCTGCAGATCCGTCGATGGGTAAAGGCAGTGATGTGATCGGCACGAAACTACGGTTTCGCAAGGGCGACATCATTTTTGGCCGCCGTCGTGCGTATCAGCGAAAGCTGGCCGTGGCGGAGATGGAGGGCATCTGCTCGGCGCATGCCATGGTTGTGCGGGCCAGGCGGGAAAAAGTGCTGCCGGAGTTCCTGCCGTTCCTCATGATGAGCGACCGCTTCATGAACCGCGCCGTGGAGATTTCGGTCGGTTCGCTCGCTGGGCAACGAGATGTCCAGTGCGGCGACGATGCCTGGAAAATGGAGCTACGTCCCGTGTACCAGTTTTCCGCGTCAGCCGGGCGATGTGATGGTGGAATCGTGGCTGCGGGCGGCGCTTTTGCGGCTGAATCCGGAAATTGCCGCTCAGCCAGATCGAGCGGACGAAGTGATCTATGCTCTGCGGGCCGTCCTGCTTTCTGTTCAGGCCGATGGGCTGGTGCGGGCCAACGAAAATTTCATGACGTGGCTGCGGGGTGAAAAGACCATGCCGTTCGGCCCCAACGGCGAACATGTCACCGTGCGAATGGTCGATGGCGTTGATCTGACTCAGAACCAGTTCGTCGTTACCAACCAGTGGACATTCCGAGCTGGTGCGGTGGAGAAACGGTTCGACGTGGTGTTTCTGGTGAATGGTCTGCCACTGATCATCGGGGAAGCCAAAACGCCGACTCGCAACGCCGTCACGTGGTTCGATGCGGCGTATCAGATTCACGAAATCTACGAGAAACAAGTTCCCGCGATGTTCGTGCCAAACGTCTTTTCCTTCGCCACCGAAGGCAAGATGTTCCGGAACGGTTCCATTCGCATGCCCATCGATATCTGGGGGCCGTGGCGAACGGCGGAAAACGATCCGGAGGGATCACTGGCGGACGTGCGTCGCACTGTCGAGAGCATGCTTAGGCCAGACGTGGTGCTGGATATTCTGCAGAACTTCACCGTGTTCGCGACGGACAAAAAGCACCGGCGGATCAAAATCATCTGCCGTTATCAGCAGTATTTCACGACGAACCAATTGGTCGATCGCGTGATTGCCGGTTATCCGAAGAAGGGCCTGATCTGGCATTTTCAGGGCAGCGGTAAGTCATTCCTGATGGTCTTCGCGGCTCAGAAACTGTGGCTGCATCCGAAGCTGAAAATTGACAAGGCAGCGATTGACGAAGCGTACAGGCAGATCACCAGCAGACTCAGCGAACAGGATCGCGATGATCTGGCCAAACGTGCGGCAAAGATGGCCGTGCTGGTAAAGAACCCGGAACGCGTCCGCGCCGTGGTGAATCACATCGTCACGCATTTTCAGACGAAGATTGAACCGAACGCATTCAAGGCGCAAGTGGTTGTCTTCGATCGCGAATGCTGTGTGTACAAGGCTGTGATGGATGAATTGATCGGCTCTGATGCCAGTGCGATCGTGATGAGCGATGCTCAGAATGATCCGCCGGAATGGAAGAAGCATATGCGTGACAAGGATGCGGAGGAAAAGCTGCTGGACCGATTTCGTAATCCGGCTGATCCGCTGAAATTTGTGATCGTCACCAGCAAACTGCTGACGGGGTTTGATGCTCCGATTCTGCAGGTGATGTATCTCGACAAACCAATGAAGGACCACAATCTGTTGCAGGCCATCTTTTCTTTGATGCAACGCAGATAAGCATTGCCGAGTAGCAGGTGCTGTCAAATCCTTCCTCGGAACGTTCGGGTTTGCGCGATTATCACGAGATCCCCAGCATCGAATTTGTCGAGAGCGAATCGGCGACCTCAACTGGCATCGGGTGAGCGATATTTGGCCACGATCTTCCGGGCGGCTCGAAGACCGTCGACGGCAGCCGTCACGATGCCGCCTGCATATCCGGCCCCTTCGCCTACGGGATAAACACCCGGCATGTTCGGGATTTCGAGAGTTCGGTAATCACGCTCGATACGCACGGGCGAACTGCCTCGCATCTCTGGTCCGACGAGCACAGCATCCTGCAGGTACTTGCCCTTCCACTGATGATCCATAATCGGCAGTCCGGCCTTCATGGCCTTCAGAATTGGCGGCGGCAACACGGCGGAAAGATTCTTTGAACGTGTGCCTCGTTCGTAAGACGAGGGCAGTTGTTCAGTCGGTGAGGGAGTTCGATCGGCAAGAAAGTCTTTCGCTCTTTGAACGGGCGCCTGATAGTTTCCACCGGTCAGTTGAAACGCGATGGACTCATATTGGCGCTGCACATGAACTCCGGCCAGCGGATGATCACTGCCGAACTCATGTGGCTCCAGCGTCACCACAAGTCCGCTGTTGGCGAATGAGGAATCGCGGCGTGAGTTGCTCATTCCGTTGGAACAAAACATGTTCGGTTCGGACACGCTGGGAATCACAACCCCGCCTGCGCACATGCAGAACGAAAACATATCCTTCTGGCCTTTTGCGATCAGTGAGTAATCAGCGGCCCCAAGCAGAGTCAGGTATTCATCGCGGCCATATTTTCGCTGGTTCACAATTTCCTGCGGCTGTTCGATTCGCAGGCCTAGCTGAAAGGCCTTTTGCTGAAGAGGAAGTCCGGTTTCCAGCAGCATTTCATAAGTGTCGCGAGCACTGTGGCCGACAGCCAGCACACAGACCGACGTGCGAATGAAGCCGGAAGACGTTTCGATTCCCTGCAGAATGCCGTCCTGAAAGTTAAGCCCCTCAAGTCGGCAGCCGAAACGGTACTCGCCACCGAGCGCCTCAATCTTGCGACGGAAGTTGCGACAAATCAGGGGAAGCTTATTACTTCCCAGATGGGGCCGATGTTCATAAACCAGCGATGGCCGACCGCCGCAATCCACGAAACTCTGCAGGACCCAGTCGACATCCGGTCCCGTAATTCTGCACGTGAGTTTACCGTCGCTGAAGCAGCCAGCACCGCCTTCACCAAACAGATAATTGTTCTCGTTGTCGTGCTCTCCGCCCGTATCAAATTCGCGAATAGCGGGGACGCGTTCCTTCACGGCCTGACCACGCTCGATAATCAGAGGCCGATAGCCCTGCAGAGCGAGAAAGTATCCGGCCAGCAGCCCGGCCGGACCTGAGCCAACGATCACTGGACGCTCAGGAAGTGGCTCCGTCCCCGGTTCGGGCGGTTCAACAACTGGAGGAGCCCATTCTTCAACTTCGATCCCGTAACCGTGGCGGAAACGATCAAACTCCGCGTCGGGAACAGACAGGGTCAGTGAGTAGACATACTCGAGTCTGTAGCGGTTTCGCGCATCCATGCTTTTCCGCAAAATCTTCAGGGAGCCGAGTTCAGAAACGGGCACGTCCAGACGCTGAGCGACCTCGGGGAAAAGATCCTCTTCCGGCAGTTCAACGGGAGTCCGAAGATTAGTGATTCGCAGCAGCATGAGAAAACAGAACTGTGGAAGAAGGATGCGGGTTGAAGAAACAAAGCGTCAACGAAGAATAAACAGCACGGATAGAAACACGGGCAATTTGAAAGTGCCCTGCCCCACTCGGCTTAGCCTCCCAGAATTCCTGAAGATGGACAGGCCTAGGAAAAAAACCGGACACTAAGCTTGCGCGGGTCGCACCCGAACTCTCGGGGTGTACAGTGTAGCGGAAAGTTTCCGTCATACGCTGATCGGACGCCCGCGATGATCTGGAAAGTAGCGACAGCGTGGCCAGCGCCGCTACAAATGTCAACGCGTGACTGAATCGTCTCATGAACAGGGACAAGTGGGGACGAACGTGCAATACCGAGAAAAAGATTGAGATGTGGTGGTACAGGCAGGGAATTCCATGATCAGACTTGAACAGGGTTCAGTTTAAGCAGCGATGTTTTCGTCCTTCTCCCCCTTCCAGGAAACACTGGGTGGCGATCTATGAAACTTTTTCACACCGACTTGTTTGTGTTGCCGCTGCCGGAAGGTCATCGTTTTCCAATGCTGCGATATCGATGGCTGCGCGAGCGTCTGGAACCCAGCGGCTTGTTTGGATCGGATGACTTCTGTGTTCCTGCCGCTGCGACGGACGAACAGTTGCTACGAGTTCACACGGAAGACTGGATTCAGCGAGTCACCGATGGAAGTTTGTCATCGGATGAACTGCGGCGAATTGGATTTCCTTGGACCCTGCAAATGGTTGAGCGATGCCGACGTTCAACGGGAGCCACGGTGGCTGCTTCGCGATGTGCGTTGGTGGAAGGCGTCTCAGCAAATCTTGCTGGCGGAACTCACCATGCTTTT
>JBDNHX010000127.1:0-7373 GCA_041688565.1 Planctomycetaceae bacterium | reverse complement strand
TTGCCATCTTCCTCCATGCGCGAAGCCTGGCAACTTCAAGGAAGGCGCGCAATAGCGCACACAAATGTTTCCCGAATTTCGCTGCGAAGTGTAAACTGCTAACAGGTCAAATACCGTGCCGAACACTATTGGGCCTGACCCCTTTGATGCTTTCCCCACTGACAGAATTCGGCAACGGTCTGGTCCAAACTCTCAAATCGCCGCAGCCGTGCTCGCCATAATTCCAGTAACTCCACGCCCTTCAATCGACTCATCGAACTGGTCTACTCGGTCAGGATTTCGAAACTCGAAACCCATCACGGTAGACCATCTGTCAATTATGGAACTGGTGTACGCTTACGTCTGGCGAGCATTATGGGGGGCGATGTGCGGCTTGAGTATTCTGAACCCGGACGCGGAACTTGCTTCGAAGTGGTCATTCCGATGGTCGAAGCCCCGCAATGTTCATGGATCAACGATTTGCGAGTCCTTGTACTGCAAATTGTCGAAGTGCCGCGCAGGATCGATGTCCGACTGACGGGGCGAATCCTGCTGGCCGAGGACGGTTTGGACAATCAACGATTGATCTCGCTTGTCCTTCGCAAAGCGGGAGCGTCTGTGGAAATCGCCGAAGACGGTCGAATCGCGTTGGACAAAATCGTAGCCGCCGAGGCGGCGGGACTACCGTTCGATTTGCTGGTGACAGACGTTCAAATGCCCAACATGGATGGGCTCACGCTAACCCGCACGCTGCGTGCCGCAGCCAACGAAATCCCGATCGTCGCCTTGACTGCGCATGCGATGGTCGAAGATCGACAGAGCTGCCTCGATGCCGGCTGCAATGACTACGCCCGTAAGCCCATCGATAGGGTTTCGCTACTGACAACCTGCGAGAGGTGGTTAACGGCTGGTGCAACTTCCTGACGGGCGCGGCTCCAAATCACGGACATGTTTCTGGACGGGTCCTAATTAACATGCAAAGCGAACGGGGTAAAAGAATTCTTGGGCTGATAGGCCGGAATAGTCGATGGTCTGGACTTTGTCGGGCTCAAGTAGGTACTGACTTCGTCAACGTGTAACGGCTTGGCAAAGTAGTAACCTTGCCCGAATTCGCAATCCATCGCTTGCAGCATCGCCAGCTGATCTGCCGTTTCAATGCCCTCGGCGACCGCAGTGAGCCCCAGGTTTTGCGCAAGCGTGGTCACGGCGTGTACCAATGCGGAAAAACTGCGACTGCGTTCCATGTTCGCGACAAACGAACGGTCGATTTTCAGTACATCGATGGGCAACTCCTGCAGACAGGCCAGTGAGGAATGCCCCGTTCCAAAGTCATCCATGTCAATCTTGACTCCACTTTGTCGCAGTTCTGTCAGTACGGTTTTTGCCGCAGTTGGGTTGTGCATGATTTCATTTTCGGTAATTTCCAAATGTAAACACCCAGGGGCCACATCGTATCTTTTCAGGTTCTCCTGAACGACGGACACCAGGTCCCCGCCCAATAGTTGCTGACGAGCGACATTGACGTGAATGTTCGACGGAGCCGCTGGTCCCAGCGAACGCTGCCAGTCTGCAAATTGTTGGCAGGCTTGGCGAATCACCCAATTCCCCATGGGTACAATCAAGCCTGATTCCGCAGCAATCGGCAAAAAGTCCGCCGGCATGACCAGGCCTTGCTCGGGATGTCGCCAACGCACCAGGGCCTCAAAGCCGGTCGCGCGTCCCGACTCCAACGACACGATAGGTTGATACACCAGAAACAATTCATTGTTGGCAATGGCACGACGCAGGTCGTTCTCAATCTTCAGCCGCTTCGCGGCTTTGTTGTGCATCTCCGGATGAAATATGACGCAGCAGCCTTTGCCGGCAGCCTTCGCTTCGTACATCGCAATATCGGCATCGCGCAGCACTTCTTCGGGACTACTGTATGCCTGCTTTCCATTTACCAGGCCAATGCTCGCCGTGCAGTACACCTGATGCCCCGCCAACAAATAGGAATCCGCGAGTACCGCGAGTAGACGATTTGCCACCAGCACGGCATCGTTGGGATCGGTCAGATCTTTCAGCAGAACCACAAATTCATCACCGCCCAGACGCGCGACCATTGTCGTCTCCGACAAATGGCTGATACTATCTCCACTGCGCAACGATGCGCGCAATCGATCGGCGATTTGCCGGAGCAACTGATCGCCGACATCGTGTCCGAGGCTATCGTTCACCAACTTGAAGCGATCGAAGTCCAGAAACAGAACGGCGTAACGGCCGCCCTGTTGACAATCGAGCACTGTTTGAATTTCGTCGCGAATCGACGTTCGATTGGCCAAATCGGTGAGCGCATCATGTAAGGCCAGGCGTTCCAGTTGCCCCTGAAGTTGTCTGCGATCCAGCAGCGCCTTGATTCGAGCGAGTAGTTCCGGCGCGCAGAACGGCTTGCGGAGGTAATCCGCCGCCCCGGCTTGAAAGCACGCCGTTAGGATTGCGTGGCTGTCATTACCCGTAACAAAGACTACCGGCACAGTACGCAGAATGCCGTCAGAGCGGAATCGCTCTAAGACCTCGATCCCATTCGCAGTGGGCATTTCGTAGTCCAATAAGATCAAATCGGGCTTTTCACGCCGTGCAACTGCGACTGCTTGCGATTCGTCCACCACGGATATCACATCAATGTTGTGCGATCTAAGGATGCGGCTGACTAACTTCTGGATATTCGGATCGTCATCGACGAACAGAATCCGATAGCGATGGTCCGCATTGCATGTGACTGTCATGAGCGTTTCTCCCCGATCTGTCTTCCTACGGAGCTTCAATCCACTTTGGCGGCTAACAATGATCGTGCAGAGTAGACGGCACCGTTTTGCCCGACAGTATTTTTTCGGGGGCTGCTTTCACGGGAGTCATCGCGGACTTCCTGCGCGTAGGCAGCGGCACATCTCCACGAGCTGACGAACAGCATCTTCGATGACTTCGATGGAAACATTTTCGTTGACGACCCGTTCCAACTTTGCGGCCACAGGCGTAATCTGAGGAAATCCGTAGCTCCCTGCCGCGCCTTTCATTTGATGTGCAGCACGCCGGAGCGACTCCCAATCACCGGCATCCCTGATACTTTCGAAATCCGCAATTTTGCCCGGAATTTCCTCGATATAGATAGAGACAAGTTCGCCCAAATCGGGATCATCACCCAACGACGAATAAATGAGTTGTTCCTGTAGCATCTGGTTGTCCTCCAGCAGACGGTGAGAATTGACAGAGCTTAACGATCAAATTGAAGTGCCCGACGATAGACAACGGTGTACGGGTCGGGTTGACCAGCACCGCAGTACTCTTTCGCCGCAGAGATTTCGCCGCACCGTCTCGATTAACGTATCACGACCGATTGGTTTGGAGGCGAATTCAAGCATAGCACGTATCTTCCGCCATTGTTTGCGATCAAGGTGTGATCCTGCGCGAAATCACCAGTTGGGCTGTCGCTAAGATCGCTATTCAAAGAATCTTCAACAGGATCGAAACAGCTTTGATTTAATCGTTCTTCTCGGAATTTAGTGGCAGGGGAAATCTGATCATGCGTTGAGGGTTGTCGGGATTGAAATCTTCCGGCCACCGGTTTTTGTAATATTATTTTTTATCAAATCATTCACTTTCTCCACGTTGCGAAATCGCAACCTACTCTTTTGGACGAACGGCAACACAAAACCCATGTGTACGTTTTTCGCACAAAAGACCGCATCAAGTGGCGATGAACAAATGAAACTACTACATCACCTGAAGACCCGGTGGCTTGTCTTGCCAACTCTAACCCTGGTCTGGCTTGGCATGGTCGGAATCGGATTGTCATGGATGTGGAAGTATGAGGCGACACCGGGAGTAGTCACTGCGGCTCAGATGCAGTGGCCTGACGACAGCCAAATTGAACGCAATCCAGATTGCCCGACACTCGTGGTGTTTGCACATCCTCACTGTCCTTGTACTCGTGCGACCATCGGTGAATTGGCCATGGTCGTGGACCACTGCCCCGAACGTGTTGCTGTTCGTGTTCTGTTTTTTAAGCCACCGGGCTTCTCGGCCGGATGGGAGAAAACTGACATCTGGTCTTCCGCGGGGGCAATCCCCGGCGCCAAGGTTGTCTGTGATGTGAATGGCACCGAAGCGAAGAGATTTCGTGCCACCACGTCTGGGCATTCGTTACTCTACCATCAGGATGGCCAATTGCTCTTCAGTGGTGGAATTACGGGATCACGCGGTCATTCCGGTGACAATGCCGGAAGAAGTGCCATCGAGTCGTTCGTGATGAACGGTCAATCAAATCAGCAGCAACAAACTTTCGTTTTCGGATGCGCCTTGTTGGAAAAAGAGGTTGCTTGTGGAACGGAGTGTCAACGATGAATTCAACAATCACACGATCGGGGGCACTCAACAACGACTTGTCAAAACGGTCGGATGATCTGCTCCAGTCGAGTCGTTCCAGCATCTATCAACGAACCGACCGACTGTTCGCCAGGCTGATGGTCTTGCAGTGGATTGCCGGAATCATCACAGCGGTCTGGATTTCTCCCAAAACGTGGGCCGGTGCCTACAGTGAGACTCATTTTCATGTCTGGGCAGCGGTGATTCTTGGTGGCGTCATTACGGGGTTTCCTGTGTGTCTGGCCCTAACACGTCCCGGCACGACGATCACTCGACATGTGATTGCAATCAGCCAAATGTTGACCTCTGCTTTGTTGATCCATTTGAGCGGTGGACGCATCGAGACGCATTTTCACATCTTCGCTTCATTGGCTTTCCTCGCATCTTATCGAGACTGGCGTGTTCTGGTGACGGCCACAATCGTGGTGGCGGCAGACCATTTCATTCGTGGTTTTTTTAATCCGCAATCTGTCTTTGGTGTTCTCACGTCAAGCTCTTGGCGTGTATTCGAACATTCCGCCTGGGTCGTGCTTGAAGACATCATCTTGTTCATCACGATTCGGCAAAGTGTGAATGAAATGCGATTGGTGGCTCAGCATCGTGCGTCACTGGAACAGACAAACAAGACAGTGGAGTCCGTAGTCAAAGCCCGTACTCATGAACTGGAACAACAGGCCAGGGAATTACTAAAGGCGAAACAAACAGCCGAGCAATTAAGTGCCTTCGGAGATATTCTGGATCAGTCTCTTAACGAAATCTTCATCTTCGACGCTGAGTCACTTTACTTCGTGCATGTGAATCAGGGTGCAAAGGAGAATATCGGATACTCGATGGAAGAACTTCGACGGATGACGCCCGTTGACATCAAACCGACCCAGACAGCAGCATCTTTTGCGAAACTGGTTGCACCGTTGCTCGATGGAACGCAGAGCGTCCTGGAGATCACGACCGTTCATCGCCGTAAGGATGGTTCTGACTATCCTGTCCAAATACATCTTGAGAGGTCGGTTCTTGGCGAACGATTCGTCTTTGTTGCCATGGTACTCGACATCACTGAGCGTCAGAGAATTGAAACAGAACTTCGAGTGTCGAGAGAACGTGCGGTTGCCGCCGACCGCTCAAAATCCGAATTCCTCGCCAACATGAGCCATGAGATTCGCACGCCGATGACCGCCATCTTGGGATTCACGGACATTCTCCTCAATAACGTGGAAAGACCAGAAAATATCGACGCGATACGAACTGTCAAGGCGAACGGCGAGTATCTGCTGGAAATTATCAATGACATTCTTGACTTGTCGAAAATCGAAGCTGGGAAGTTTGAATTAGAACAGATGGAATGTTGTCCCCAGGGGATCATTGCTGACGTTGCTTCTTTGATGAGAGTGCGGGCAACGGCAAAAGGCTTGGCTTTGAATGTGCAGTATGAAGGCCCGATTCCCGAGACGATGCAGAGCGATCCCACCCGGTTGCGTCAGATTCTTATCAATGTCGTGGGAAATGCGATCAAGTTCACGGAGACGGGATCAGTTCGGATCGTCACTCGATTGTGGAACAAAATGGGTGAGGAACCGAAACTGCACATCGACGTGATCGACACGGGCATCGGAATTCCCTCAGGCAGGATCGAACAGATATTCGATCCGTTCACTCAAGCCGATGGAACGACAACTCGGAAATTCGGTGGTACGGGTCTTGGACTCTCGATCAGCAAACGACTGGTCAATTTTCTTGGTGGCGAGTTTTCCGTTTCCAGCACGCTTGGTAAGGGAAGCACATTTTCAATCACGGTTTCCACAGGCTCATTGGACAATGTGAATCTGATTCATGGTGCAGTCGAAGCGGTTGCCAATAACGCCGTCGCCGAAATTGCTGATGCCGCAGAATCCTCACTTCACAACTACCGCATCCTGCTTGCCGAAGATGGCCCAGACAACCAACGGCTCATTAGCTTTGTTTTGAAGAAGGCAGGAGCAGCGGTTGTACTTGCTGACAACGGACAGATTGGGTTTGACTTAGCGACCACCGCAAATTCAGAAGGTCATCCTTTCGATGTCATCCTGATGGACATGCAGATGCCTGTGCTTGATGGTTACGAGGCCACACGGCGTCTGCGAGAAGATGGATACACGCTGCCTATTATCGCCCTGACCGCCCATGCGATGGCATCTGACCGACAGAAATGCCTCGATACCGGTTGCGATGATTACACGACCAAACCGATTGATCGCAGGAAGTTGATTGAATTGGTGGCGAGTTATGCAAAGAAGGCAGAAGTGGAAGCGGCCGTATGGTAGCCGTCCATTTCGGTTCAATGACAAATGAAGATCACGTGCCAACATTGATCGCCATGAATGCGATTCATCCTGACAGGATGGCAGAAATTAGCCGGTGGCCGCCGACAGCACTCGCGCACACGATTTGTCGTTGAACCCTTCTTACCTTTGCAGGCAGGATGCGTTCAGTTATTTCTTGAACCGTCATTAGCGATTGCGGCATGATAGTTGACAAGATTCCCGTACGCCACATTCGACTCAGAGAGTGAAGCTGCGTACCATGGAGATTCGCGTCCGTTGCCCCCCTTGGTCAAAAATCTCTCTGACAACACATTTCCCTTGAATTCCACTCCGCAAAAGAAATGCCGCGTGTTGTCATTGATTCCGCCAATGACACAATTGAACACGCCGTATCCGTCCACTGCCTATATCACCGGATTTCTGCGCTCGCGCGGCTTCGACGCCGTGCAGGATGATTTGGCACTGAAACTTGTACTTCGGTTGTTTTCTGCGAAGGGACTTACGGCAATCCGAAGAAGACACGAAGAAGACAAAAAGCAAAAAGGGGTCAGGTCTGAATGGCGTTGTCCACGGGAATTTAGCGTTTTTGCGACCGTAAATTGCCACGACCGCGCAGCATTGACGAACGCGATCCGTCGCGTTCATAAATTTTAAGTTTCTTTTCCGCGTGCAGGCATGACGTCGATGGCGTGACCC
>JBDNHX010000126.1:0-22499 GCA_041688565.1 Planctomycetaceae bacterium | reverse complement strand
GGCGGAAGCGTCCGGGGCATTGCGTTCCGAGGCTCGAGCCTCGGAACAAAGCCCTCACTCTTCACCGCGAGCAGAACATCATGTCTCTGATTCTTCGAGTCATAATCCCCGCGATCATCATTGCGGCGGTTTCGGAGCAATCACGTCGGTCGCCCCGAATGGGAGCGATGCTGCTCACGTTGCCGCTCGTCAGCATTCTTGTGCATCATCGGGACTTTGGCACTCGCGTCGGTTGTCAGATGAAAATCGGCGTCCTTAGTCATGTCCTTTCGGCTTTCTGCTCGGTCGTTTATTCTTGTGCAACGGCTTAGAAATGCGGGACTGTCATCAAAGCCAAGCCCGGAAATCTGAAAAATGCCGAAAAGGGAGGAGTTTCTGTCCCAATTGAGATGGATGCACTTTGAATTCATCGGAGTCCTTTCCGAGTCCGACACGGCCTCCAAAACTAAAGCCCTATTGTGATCAAATTATCAAAAAACTCATCCTTCTTTTCCCGCAGCCTGCAATGGCGTTGGCCAAAATGCAAACTGTTGCCAGCCGCTTGCCGATAACGGAAGAAGTTTGTTCATCGAATAGACCAAATATTCCACTGATGCGTTTTTCGCCAAACCGGCTTTGATAAGATTGGCGGAGCCGTTCACGAACCTGAACACAACTGATTTCAAACTCACTCACTACCGAAATCTGCGATTCAACATGAGTTCACCCGACTACATAAAGATTTCCCAGGGCATCGTTTACGATCCGCTGAATGGCATTGACGGCGAAGTCCGGGACATCTGGGTTCTGGACGGTCGAATTGTCAGTGCGCCGACCGATGCATGCATTCGACCAACGCGTACCATTGATGCCAGTGGGCTGGTGGTGATGCCCGGCGGTATCGATATGCACTGTCACATTGCTGGGCCCAAGGTCAACGTCGCCCGAAAGATGCGCCCAGAAGAAAAACGCCGTGGCGAAACTCTTTCTCGCACCAGCGTGACTCACAGCGGCACAATGGGGAGCGTGCCCAGCACATTTGCCACCGGCTACAAATACGCGGCTTTGGGTTACACGACGGCGTTCGATGCGGCGATTCCGCCACTGGGAGCTCGCCACGCACATGAAGAATTTGAAGACACTCCGTGTCTCGACAAAGGCATCTATGTGCTCATGGGGAACAATCACTATGTGATGCAGTCGCTCAAGAAAAATGAGCCGCAGAAGCTAAAGGCATTTATTGCATGGCTGCTGGCTTCCACCAAAGGGTTCGCTCCAAAGCTGGTGAATCCAGGCGGAGTCGAAGTCTGGAAGTCCAAGCAGGCTGGCAACGTCAGCGGACTGGATTCGCTTGTGGACCACTTTAATGTCACACCCCGACAGATCATCGGTGGTGTTGCCAGAGCCGCCGCGGAACTCGGCCTGCCTCATCCCGTTCACATTCACTGCAACAACCTAGGAATGCCGGGCAACTGGGAAACAACACTGGAGACCATGAAGGCCCTCGAAGGACATCGAGGCCACATTACTCACATTCAGTTCAATAGTTATGGCGGCGGCAACGGCGATGAAAATACTTTCAACAGTAAGGTCATGCCGCTTGTCGACTATGTGAATTCGCACGACAATATCACCGTCGACGTCGGACAGGTTATGTTTGGTGAAACCACCAGCATGACGGGTGATGGGCCACTGGGTTATTTTCTGTCGAAGGTCTACGGCGGGAAATGGTTCAGTAGCGATACGGAAATGGAATCGGGCTGTGGAGTCACGCCGATCAAATATCGTAACAAGTCCCTTGTTCATTCGCTGCAGTGGGCGATTGGTCTTGAGTGGTATCTGCTGGTGACTGACCCGTGGCGAGTCGTCATGAGCACCGATCATCCGAACGGCGCATCGTTTCTGGCGTACCCGCAGATTATTCGTTTCCTGATGGATCGAACATATCGACAGGACGTTCTGAAAACCTGTCCGCCGGAAATTCGCCAACGCTCGACGCTGTGGGAGATTACCCGAGAATATACGCTTAACGAAATTGCGATCATCACTCGCGCGGGCCCCGCAAAGATTCTCGGCCTGAAGGACAAAGGCCATTTGGGTGCCGGAGCTGATGCCGACATCACGATCTACACGGCGCATGAGAACAAAGAAATCATGTTCGAGATGCCTCGAATCGTGATGAAGTCAGGACGGGTGCTCGTTGAACAAGGCGAAATCCGTGAGACACTGATCGGCAAGACGCTGCATGTCGATCCTGTTTATGATCACGAAGTGGAGCCCGATATTAAGGAGTGGTTTGAAAAGTACTATTCGATCCGCTGGCGAAATTATCCGGTGGATCTGAGTTACCTGACGGAATCCTGTGTGATCCCGACGAAACCGCAGTGATGATTTGAGCGCCTTTTGGCTGATCCAACAACTTTCAATGAGTATCCTGATGACTGAGCCTCAAGCAACATCACTTCAACTTCACGGCGTTGAGATCATCGATACGTTTGCTGAGGCATTTCCGATTAAGGCCGCGCGACTGATCATTACGGCCGACAGTCTCAAATGGGCCACGACCGGCGCGACGGTGCTCTGCGGAAACGCGACCAGCGTGATCGCTTGTGATGTGGAAGCGGCGATTGAACGAATCGTTCCCGAAAACGAAACACCCGACGGTCGGCCAGGCGTTTCGGTGCTGGTGTTTGGCTTCAGCGTGGACGCTCTCGGAAAAGCGCTGCAGAGTCGAGTCGGTCAGTGCATTCTGACCTGTCCCACGACGGCTTGTTATAACGGGATTTTGGACTGTCCGAAGGAAAAACAGATTCGCATTGGAGGCGGGATTCGTTATTTCGGTGATGGTTTTCAGGTCGCCAAGAAGTTTGATAACCGGCGTTATTGGCGAATCCCCACAATGGATGGCGAATTTGTCTGCGAAGACTATTTCGGTACCATCACAGGCGTCGCCGGGGGCAACCTACTGTTCTGCGGCACGAACTCAGCAACCGCACTTGTCGCGGCCGAAGCAGCGGTGGAAGCCATCGGTACCGGAGTGGACGTGGCTCTTCCATTTCCTGGCGGCATCGTTCGCTCCGGCAGCAAAGTGGGATCCCGCTATCCCAAACTTAAGGCCAGCACCAACGATGCCTACTGCCCGACTCTGCGAGGACTCACGACGACCGAATTGCCCGCAAACTGTCAGGCGGTGTACGAGATTGTGATCGACGGACTATCATTTGAAGCCGTGCAGCAGGCCATGAAACGCGGTCTCCATGCCGCCGCTGCGTCGCCCAACATCGTTCGCATCACAGCCGGAAACTACGGCGGCAAACTTGGGAAACATCACTTCCACTTGAAGGAATTGCTCTAACATGGCTTCCCCAATTCGTCGATAAATCGCTGTTTTTTTCATGATTTTTCAGGCAATTTGTCTCACTATATTGGTTTCAAATTGATTCTTGTGCAGTGTGCGATTTCCTGCCATATCCTGATCACATGCATCGTCGTGCAGCCGCTGAAGTAACGGTGCAATCTGATCGAAGTAGTTCAGCCCTGTAATGTCCTTTTCGGTTAGCTTCGATTGTTTCCTGAAATCCCATGCCATGCGCAAAGCCTGACAGCTTCATGGATGGCGCGCAAGAGCTGTCTCAAATTTTTGAGAGATTCAGGTACGAGCAGGTCAAATGCCGTGCCGAACATTATCGGACCCTTTCGCCACTTTCCAAACACGCAACTGAGACTGGGCTATTTGTTGAATCTTTTGATTCGCCATACCTGAAATCGTAGGTCATCGGGCGGATACCATGGATTTTATGCAGAGGCCCTTGCGGGCGTTCCTTCCCTGTTTGGCATCGTCGGCTGGGCTTGGTACAACGTCTGGTAGTTCAAACGCAACCGCTTCGTTGTGGGCGGTGTCGGAAAAAAACTTCCGTGTGGCTCGCAAAATCTGATGAGCAACAATGACGATTCCGAGACGACGCTCGGCGTGATCTCCGGGAATTGAAGTCCATGCTCGGAACTCAACCAGTCGAAAGATCTGCAGTCTGAGATCTGATCGGCGACGGTTGCTGGTGGCCGTTGAAAATATTCGCAAATTCCACGAGGCGCTGCGAAGCGTTTTGACGCATCTCTCTGAGAAGCTTACCTTTTCAGGAGATCACCAATGCCGTTAGCGCACGAACCCAACGCTGCGGAGCCCGATTCCATGACCATCGACCCTGCCAATCTGGGAAGTGTCGATCCGCTGTCGGTCGAGGGCATCTTTCTGGTCGCTTTAAGCAAGATCGGTACAGAACGCGACGCATTTCTCAACGCTCAATGTGTAGATCAGGATCAACGGCAGCGCGTTCACGCTCTCCTCGTGGCCTATGAGCAGGCTGGGAACTTCCTGCAAAAGCCCGCAGTGTCGGCGGCGCCAACTCCGATTGGGCAATATTTGGCCCCGTGCGAATTGCCGGGAACACTCGGCAGACTGGGGTCCTATGAGATTCTGGAAGAGATTGGCCGCGGCGGCATGGGGGTTGTCTTCCGGGCTCATGATCCAAAGCTGCAGAGAATCGTCGCCGTGAAAGCGCTGGCTCCGGAGTTGGCTCGGCTTCCTTCCGCGCGGCAACGATTCCTGCGTGAGGCTCGAGCGGCAGCGGCGATCAGTCATCCGCATGTCGTGACGATCTTTGCCGTCGAAGGTACGGAAGAAGCATCTTTGGGAACCGAACGAACCACGTTGCCATTTCTGGTGATGGAATGCATCGTCGGCCAGACGCTGCATGACAAGATCAAGCGAGTCGGCGCATTGAAGGTTGAAGAGATCGTTCGCATCTCACGGCAGATTGCGGAAGGTCTGACGGCGGCTCATAAGCGTGGCTTGATTCATCGCGATATCAAGCCGGCGAATATCCTTCTGGAGAACGGCGTCGAACGAGTCAAGATCACGGACTTCGGTTTGGCGCGGACGACATCGGACGGCGGAATTACTCACACCGGTGAGATTCTTGGCACGCCGCAGTGCATGTCTCCCGAGCAGGCTCGTGGTGAAATCGTCGACCAACGCAGCGACTTGTTCAGCCTCGGCTGCGTCATGTATACGATGTATACCGGAGTCAGCCCGTTCCGAGCGGACAACATGCTGGCCGTGATGAAGAAGGTCTGCGAGGTCAATCCTCGCCCGGTGGCTCAGATGAATCCGAACATCCCCGAATGGCTGTGCGAACTGGTGCATCGGTTGCTGGAGAAGGAACCGGAACGGCGAGTGCAGACGGCGGGAGATGTGGTCTCGGTCCTCGAATCCCAATCGTCATCCGGAGAAGTCCGCGCCCGAGAAGCGGCGGCATGGAGGCCAGCCGACGCTCCGCAACCTGCATCGACACGGCCTCGCCTCACGC
The DNA here is from genome assembly GCA_041688565.1 of Planctomycetaceae bacterium. Taxonomy (GTDB): domain Bacteria; phylum Planctomycetota; class Planctomycetia; order Planctomycetales; family Planctomycetaceae; genus SXXK01. Next base: position 17,154 of record JBDNHX010000126.1, on the reverse strand, counting down.
AACTGGCTCTGTGGCAGCAATGGTTGCCAGTTGTGATACTGGTGTCCGCTGTGATCGGATTCGCGCTGGGGCGGAATCGTTACACATACATGATGTGGTTGCCAGTTTGGACGGTTCTCACGTGGGGAGCATTATCATGGGCCAAGTCGGGGCTCAAGCGGAACTGGACCTGGATCAATTGGAAGTCTTTTATCGCGAGTGTGATCACCCTTTTCGCCGGTGCCAATCTTCGAGTGTGGATGATGGCGGGCAGTCCGCGCTCAAATATCGAGATCTTCCTCCAGAATTATGCCGGATTGTTCGTCTTTCCGCTGGCGATCGGCATCTTCTGGTTGCTGACCAGGCTGACGCCGTGGCTGTTCATCTTCACGCAAAGACCAGCAGCTTCTGGAATACCACTCGCGCCTACTCAACCCCGCTCTCCGTGGAGCGTTCTAGCGTGGATGTTCGTGGCGGTTCTTGGTTTGGGAATGTTCTCGGGCCTGGGGTTGCTCACTGCGCTAATCATGCCTCATCTGCCCAATCCCAACGACCTGCGGCCAGCTCAACCACACTCAGGTCCTCATCCCGTGTACCTCACCATTCGGTCTTCGTTGGGGGAAAAAATCACCGGTGTGACTGTCGATGGGACGCCCGCATTCGTGACATCGCTCGGGGCAGGTATGTGCCAACTGCAGGTACAACCCGGCCCGCATGCGATTGTCGTGGCCTTCGAAAGCTCAGACCCGAAAAACTACGAGCGATCCTACTCCACCAAAGTGGATGGCAGAATGATGGAGGCCATAGAGATTGAAGCGGTGCCGGTATATCGGCCTGTGATCCAGGGCAGCGTTCAGGCGATTCCCCCAACTCTGGGTGCGTCTGGTGACGGGACGGACAACCCCAGTGGCGACATGACAAGGCCCGCTGGCACTTCGGGCAACGCCACTTCGGCCAACGCCAGCAACGCTCCCGAGGACAATATCACCGCGAACAATTCGATCCCGCTGGGCGATGCGGTCGAGGTGCTCACCGACCCGACCCAGATGCCGGCCCCAGCCACTGGCATGCTGCCCGGCGGATTTGGGACAGCGTCGGAATTCGAGATGACCCAAGCCGTCTGGATCGACGAACCGGGGCTCCTAATACGGATGAAACGTATGGGCTTTGAAGGAAGCGAAGGAGCCGATCTGGAATACTACTCAAACGTCGCCTGGGGAACCGGCCCATTTATGGCGACAAACGAACGTGGAGAGTATCCCCATGATTTTCCCGCCGGACGTTATCAGGTCCTCGTTCAGGATCTCGACTATGGCTGGCCGCTGGATCGGCGGGGGAAAATTACAATTGGCAATGGCCCGCTGTGCGTTCACGTCAAGCGTTCGTTCTTGGCACACCAACTGCCGAGTTCTGGCACCGATAAGTTTCCGCTCTCGTTTCGTTGGGCCGGAAAGACCTACCAGATCACCACCCCGGACGAGGTCCAGGTCGTCAACGCCCTGCTGGCAGCCACGACGGATCACACGACTGAAAAACCATCGTACGTGACGCCGGAGACCTTTCGATCCCATTCGCTCTTTTTGGAGGCGGTCCATGTCGATCCGCAGGGTGGCGGGCACTCTCTCAAACGCGAACGTACTCTGGCCCAGTTCGACATTCAGTCCGCCGACATGACAGCGGGGTTCATGTCGCCACTCGGACGCATCGCATGGAAAGGAGCTCGCCGATCGTCCGAGGGAGTCTTCGTCCCAAGGTTCGAGTTGCGTCGGTTCGTCAAGGACGAACTGATCGGATGGAATTCCCCCAACTGGTATGACAATCAATCGATTGACAAGGATGACCCACTTACGACTCCGCAGATCGCTCGCCGCGACCGCGCGTTGATCAAGAAATTTGCTGAGACTGAGCCAGCGGAGAGTCCGGCAGTCAACGTCTTCTTCTATTGGTTCGGAGCAGAAGATGATCTGCCTCTTAAATCATCCCCGGCTATCGTTGGACTCATCACGGCGTGGGCGGATGGTCAGCCGGATGTGCCTGAGGCCGAGCTTCTGCAACTCGGCGGAGCGACCTCGATGGACGAACTCTGGAAGCGGCCTGCTCCTTTCACACCGCCACCTGTTTCCTACATTGATCTTTCAGCGGGCAAAACTGTGGAGCCGAAGACTGAGAAACGGAAGCCCGAGTTCGTCCCGCCCGCCTCTCTCGTTCCAGGCAGTACACCTGGCACGTGGCGAATCAAGGAACCACCGGAAGGGGCATTGACTCCGAATTAGTATTAGCCGAAGGGCGATAGCCCAATGCCGCTGAACTTTGTAGCGGAACGCGCCAAGCGTTTCGGTTTGTGTCTGGAAATCGCGGCATTCCGAAAGCCTTGGCGGCTTCCGCTACATTGATCTCATTTCAAAGTGAGTTCCATTGGGTGACAGCCCAGTTCTGAAACAGTGATCTCGCCCCGTGCCAGCTTGCCTGGCACGAGCGGAAGATTTGTAATTAGCCAAAGTGAAAGAACACGAGGCCGCCCCGGTTGGCTTGTCCAACCGGAACGGAAAGTTTTGCACGATGAGACATGGGCAACGCTGCGAAACTTTGCTTCCTGCCAGGCAAGCTGTGCTGGGGAGCGGTCGTGTTGATGATGGCTCCTAATTTCAAAACTTGCGTTCCCGCCGGTCGAGCCGGCACGGGGCGTAGTTGCGGATGGTTGTCAAAGTTGGTCCTTTCTGGCGGAAAGGACTTTCGCCGTCAGGCGAACCTTTGTGCGATGCTGTGTTATGAAAGCAGACCGATGTTATGAAAACACATGCACACAAGGTCGCGGCAAGCCGCGAAGTCCCGCCCGGCAGGCGGGACATACATGGAGGATGCTCTGAATATCGACGAATTGAAATGCCTTCCGGTCAGGCTCGATGTTCGCAAGAATACCGCGACAACACTAATCAAAGGGCAATATTGGGCAACGACGAATCACCCTCCGATCTTCCTGTCTCACGCATTCTGAAGCGCGTGGCTGAGGGCGAAGTCCGCGCGGCGGAGGAGTTATTGCCGCTGGTCTATAATGAATTACGGAGGCTGGCAGCTGCCAGAATGCAGCGTGAATCGCTGGATCACACACTGCAGCCGACGGCACTTCTGCACGAAGCCTACCTGCGTCTTCTCCGCAGCGAGCCTCAAACGTGGGAGAACCGGCGGCATTTTTTCTCAGCCGCGGCGGAGGCGATGCGAAGAATCCTCATCGAACATGCTCGCAGCCGGCATAGACTCAAACGCGGTGGCGAGATTCCTCACGAACCGCTGGTGGAGATTGCCATCAGTCCTTCAATTGATCTTTCTGAAGTCGTCGCAGTGCACGAAGTTCTCGACGAGTTCGAACGCCTGATGCCAAACAAGGCTGAACTGGTCAAGCTTCGCTATTTCGTGGGACTGGATGAAGAGACAGCCGCAGAGACGCTCGGCATTTCCCGCGCGACGGCTTCGCGATGGTGGACGTTTTCTCGAGCCTGGCTCTTTCAGAAACTCTCCGAGCGCAAGCACAACGAGTAATACGAAGTTGGGGACGTTAGTGTTGGATTGCAAATGAGCCAATTTGCCTGCCAGCCGGATACCAAATAGGTCGCCCCCGTTGTTCGCTTGCAGAAATCAGGCGAGCACCTTGCGAGCCAGAAGCAGAGCAAGCCTCTAACGCGCTTTGCTGCTTTTGGCCGTCCTTCGCAAGATTACGTTGGATCACTGCTGAGCGTCACGATTGTCGACGTCGCCCTTGTTCTACCATTCGTACTTAAGCCCGCCACTTCCCGTGTGAGCTGTGAGCCCGCCACCAGCCTGGAGATCATAGTTTGAAAACAGTGACCAATGATTGGTCAGTTCCACTCCAACACCGGTGCCAACAACTGCGAAATGCCGTCCGAGCCCGTTGCCTGCTGCCACAAAACTGCCTCCGGCTGGAGCCCCGATAATGGACGCATTCACAAGCCGGTCGGAATCCAGCAGTTCAGCAACCCAGCGGGCATGCACGTATGGGGTCCAGATTCGTCCGCTTGGATCCTGAAGCTCGCTAAAACTCAGTCGAGCTCCCAAATGTGTCCTTAATGAGTTCGCCTGCGAGCCAGCAACATTCAATGCTCCCGGGCCGCCCGTTTCGGAGAAGCTTTGTTGAGAAAACAACTGATATTGCAGGGCCACTAACGGCTGGAGACGCACCAGACTTCCATCAAGTGACAATCCCGCTTCAGTATAAGCGCCGATCTGATGAGCAACCGGGGAGCCGTGGACCGTTCCGCCGGGAACACTGCGTGTCATATCGATGTCGCTGTAACCGTAGTTGGTTGATCCAAGGACGTACAGCGAATCCATGCGACGCAAACCATAGATCCCGAACTGGTGCGAATTCATGTTTCCGAACGAACCATTCTCCTGACCAAAACTGAGGAATGAGTTACCGTTGGAGACACCAACCACACCTGTCTCATCGCCCCCGAGATCCAGCCCAACAGCAACGCCACCCTGACGATAATCAGATGCGGCGGCGTTTCCATTGTTACTAATTTGTGCTGAAGTTCCGAAACCCTGGATCCAGCCACGTCGCTCAACATCGTTGCTGTCAGAGCTCACCAGCCAGACGTCGTCCTCAGCAAGGGAAGCGGACGCCAAAGAGCCACCGTCTGTTACCAGGAAGTTTCCGTTATTGGTCAGTCGATCATTGACGGAATTCTGAAACTGGATTCCCGACTGAATGCCAATCGTTTGAGTCGTCCCGTAGCCTTCTCCACTCAGTTGCGACAGAGCTCGCTGCTGATCAGCAGGCGATGCGGCGCCCAGATCGTTGATCATTGTTTGAAGATCACCGGTTGCCGTCAGTGCAATCGAGTCCAGCGCTCCGCCAACGGCCTGCTGATTCTGAGTAACACCGACGTCTCGGAGTGCCAGAATTCTCTGAAGCTCAATTGTAATGTCGTTCACATTGTAGATCGCATTCATATCAAAGAGGGACAGGTTGTCGGTGATCGAGGTGAAAACTCCTGTGACTCCGCCGCCGGCTGAAAGAATTGTGTACTGTGTGCCTGTGATATAAGAGCCCGCGGTGGCCGTCACATTCAAGGTGCCGGTGACGGCGGCCGGACCGGAAACATCAAGATGGTCGTTGTTCATCCCGGGGACGACTCCTGCGTCGTTGATATCAATATCAAGCGTGCCCGAAGCATTTTGAGCATAGGCGCCGTCGATATGCAGTTCTCCAATACCACCATCACCTGGCTGCAGCAGTCCCTCGTTAGTCACACTGCCAGTTGTTCCGGTTCCGGACAGCAAGCCAGCCATGCCGATGGTCACGTCACTCACCAAACTTCCCTGGACTCGCAGTTCGCCAATGTCTACGCTGGTCGGGCCGGCATAGGTGTTGTTTCCGGTGATGGCCAGCATGTTTGCACCGATTTTGGTCATCGAGCCAGTGCCGCTCATAATTCCAGCGTACGCGCCAACGCCTTCCTGATCGAAGACGACGATCGCGTTGTTCACGATATCGCCCTGCAGGCTATCTGTACTTCCCTGCAGGATTCCTCCCGACACCGTCGTGCCGCCCGTATGGGAATTCATTCCACTCAGAATCAGACGACCATTCCCGGTCTTATCGAAGCCTCCGCCCTGTTCCACCGTACCGCTGATCGTGGCCGTGCCAGAGTCTACGTTGAAGAACACATTGTTCTGAAGCAGGACCTGATTGCCAATACTGACGTCTTCAGCGAGATCCAGAGTCACTGCTCCAGGCAGAGTCAGTGTACCGGTTCCCAGCGCGCTGTCATTCTCAACTCGCACGGTGCCATCGATCACATAGACACCGCCGGAAAACGTATTCGCCGCACTGAGGACCAGAGTACTGACATTGTCTTTCGTTATTCCCCAGGGACCTCCCGTCTCGGTAATGTTTCCAGCCAGCGTTGCTGTCGTGCCGATATCCGGAGCCACAATCGTGGACGTAGCCAGATTGATGTCGTTGCCGATCGTTACGCCATCGGAGAATGTCAGAAACGTGGATCCAAGGTTGTTGACCGTCAAAGTACTGGTTCCGATTGCGTTATTGTGAGTCATTCGCAGCTCACCAATTTCCAGCAGCGTGCCGCCGGAATAGGAGTTGTTGCCGCTCAGGATCAATGTACCTTCGCCGGTCTTTGTGATCCCACTCGTTCCGCTTAACTGGCCGCTGAATGTCTGGTACTCCCCGGCAGTCACGGAATTGAAAGTCATCAACTGCTGCAGACCAATGTCATGCGTGACGACCATTCCGTTAACATTCTCAGCGTTCAGCTGAAGCGATTTTGTGAAGCCGATCGGCCCGCCATTCGTCAGTGATAAACCTGCCAGGCCAGCGGCGAACGAAGCGGTATCACCAGACGGCGAAGCGTCCAGTATGGCCTGCCGAAAAGACCCCGCGCCTGCGTTGTTGGTTGTATTAATAATGAAATCAGCGGCGCTCAAATTCTGCGCGGTTCCGGCCGCAAGTGAGCTCAATGCCAGCCAGCGAGCAAGTCGAGCGCGAGTCCATTTGAGCATCATGAGCAGAATCTCCAGCAGAGCCACCATCAGGGGCGCAAGTACATTGCACGATACCACCTGCTTTTCATCGGCGACGGGACGCCATTGACTTCGGCTCTATTTTGCCCTGGCGCCACGCTCCCGGGGGATATCCCTGACGTGAGCTCACTCCAGAGATTAAGGACTCTGTGATTCCCGGTGAAGCAGACCTTTGCTGCGGCAGTTCCTGCCGGTATTCTTGATGGGAGAAGTGTGTTCCGGTTCTGAGGCGCGCGGCAGTCACGGACGTAAACATTCGCCGAAGGCTTACGGCTGCAGACGCAGCGATGCATCAGTTTAGTCCGTCTCGGTCTGATCCTGGCGGAGTCTCGTCAGAGTGTAGAGTTTCGGCATTCGGGAAGGCTGCCGCTGCCTTTCAGTTTTTACTCCAGGCTTGAACACAAATGCTTGAATGTCAGCCACTGCCCGCATCGGCGTGGAGCAGCGTTGGGGACGATGGTGTTGATACCAAAATGAGCCGGAGCTGACTCGTCTGGCGTTGTATGCAACCATTGGCACTGAGCGAGAACGGAACGAACGGCTGTCTGCAGAAAACCAGCGGCTGCAAAGCGAACTGGACCAGGTCAAGCTGGTCTCTTTGTGCGGCCGAGGATGAGGCCAACACCCAGAATGGCGACGGATATCCCGGCGCTGAGCCACGGTGCGCCCTGGCTGAAGCCCAGTGATGGCACGCCGAATGACGGTCCAAGCAACACGACAGCCGCGGCTGGGATAGCGAACAGGCTGTACTTCCAGCCAAAAATCAGACCGCTTCCAAGAATCAGCAGTCCGATGAAACCCGGTGCCAGCGAATCGAACAATCCGCCTGTCGCAGGAAGGTCCAGCGGCTTTGTTGATCCTTTAGTCAGAGCCAAATTGTGTTCAAGCCCATCGGCTGGTTTGAGATCCGCAGTGGCGGCATTATCTACCGCTGTGGTGTCATTTGCCGCAGTGGCGACGTTTTCGGCCGGACCGACGTCACTAGTGGATTCGACACCCGACTTCACAGCTTCGCTGGCGGCCTGAGTCAGTTGCGTGGCGGCTTCGCGAGCCTTGCTGATCGTTTCGGCGTCCAGAAGACCATTCTGGCGCGCCCACAATACGCACAGGACAACCATACTGCATCCGATCGCAAATCGAAGTTTGCCACCCAGGGCCATCGCAAGCAGACGCTGGCTGGCACGTCCGCCCGGTGAGCGACGATTGGAACGGGCATTTGCACGAGTCGCCGCCATCATCAATCGAATGCGATCTCGTCTGGCTGCTGGCGATTCATCCGGTCTGACCGACCTGATTTCTGAGGCCACGTCCAGCATCGTCGCCGCGCGTTCGCGCGCCTCCTGTCGAGCGGCTGCATCGCTCATGCCACCGGCGACGAGGCTTTGCATTTCCACTGTCTCCAGCATCCGCTCGGCCTTTCCGCTTCACTTGGCGGCCACTTTGGCTTCGAGCATATCAACCAAAGCGTCGCGCATCTTTCCGCTCTGATTACGTCCCTGCAATAGCCCTTTCTTCAGGAGTCCTTCTCGAGCTGATCGCATTGCATCATATCCAAACAGTCCTTCGTAGAGTTCCTGCCAATCCTTGCCAGAATGTTCCGCCACAAAGGCTCGAAGATCATCGACGATCAGACGAAATGGTTCGTTGCAGGCCGAGCACGAGGGTGTGTATCGCCCCGGCTTCAGGGCTTTGATCGTGATGATCTGACTACAAAGTGGACAGGTTATTTTTGCCATAACTCATGCGTATTGATGTATCGAACGTGAATAGCGCTAGTGGTCTGTCACGCGTTAAATTTAGGGTTGAGCATTGCTTGTACGACGGACTTCCAGTCCGTCGGCGGTAACCTTTGTCGCCGGACTGGAAGTCCGTCGTACCCTAAAATTTAGCTGTGACAGACCACTAGCCTGTCGGTCGCTGAACATCGACCGCGCCGGATGGGTTCAAATCGACAATTGCCAACTTCATGAGTGTGTGTCGATCCGGCTTGAACAATCTCAATTCTTCAACTTGAACCGACGTCTCGTCGCAGAGATTCTGGAATCCCGAACACATTCGGGCAAGTCCCGCATGACACGATTTGCGGTTTACACAAATCTTGTCAGCTCGGCCTGACATGCGGTGGAGAATCAGCCCTGCGGTGCGGGCGGGCGAACTGGACGATCTCAAGAAGCCAGTGGCTCCTGAGTGAAAGTACCAACGGAGCCATCCCATGGGCCACCATCGGGGCCATCCAACTTGCAGAACGTCAGTTCCTGCTGGGCAAGCCAGCAGAGGGCCAATCGGTCGCGTTGGCTCCTTCGCTGGATGCTTCAGTCCATGTTCCATTCGGGAATGCCGGTCTGTTTTAACTGAGCCTCATACAGTTCGTGAAACGGGCGAGTCTTTGACATCGGTGCGGTTTCGTTGATCATCATGGGCCGCGTTTCTTTCCACCAGGCTTCGTACGCCAGTCGCATTTCGGCCACAATATCCGAATGGTGCTCGAGGACATTCCGAGTCTGTCCGGGATCGGCTTCCATATCGAAGAGTTCATGATTGTTGACCAGACGAAACCGCTGGTTCCGCACGCTGAAGTTTTTCCACTGATACTGATCAGGCTCCTCCCCGGTCGGCCATCGTCCCACATGCGTGAACAGAAAACGGTCAGGCCAGGTTGCTGACGGATCGTCCAGCAGAGGAACCAGGTTGCGACCTTCAACCTGTCTGTTCGGCAATGAGGCACCTGCGATGGCCGCCAACGTTGGAAAAATGTCGATGTCGCCGGCAATACGATCGACGTCGCGGTCGGCAGGCCAGTGACCGTCCCAGCGGACAAAAAACGGAACTCGCACACCACCTTCATCCGTTGATCCTTTCAGTCCCCGCATGCCGGCGTTGTACGGACGCATTTCTGTCCCGTCCGGCAATTTGCCCATCGCGACACCTGGTTTTCCCGAACCACCGCCGGTCATGCCATTGTCGGACATAAAAATGATCACTGTACTTTCCAGCAGCGACCAATCCGTCAGCTGCTTCATCAGGCGTCCGGTGTTTTCGTCGATGTTTTCGATCATACCATAGAACGCGGCCTGTTCATCGCCGAATCCACAGTCCATAAATCGCCGCTTTGCAGCATCCGGGGCAATGAACGGACCATGCGGCGCGTTTGTGGAGATATAGGCGAAGAACGGCTTTTTCTCACCGCGAGCCTTCCCGATCCAGCGTGTGGCGGCGGAGAAAAACACGTCCGTGCAGAAGCCATGCGTTTTCACAAACTGACCGTTATGACGAATCACGGGATCGAAGTAAGAATTGTTCGGAGCGTCTGCGCAGCTGCAGTCATAAGCCTGCCCGATGCCGCCACCTCCGTGAATAAACGCTTCGTCAAATCCCCGGTGGTGAGGCTGATACGGCTCTTCATCCCCCAGATGCCACTTGCCAAAAATCCCTGTCGAATACCCTACCTGCTGCAACACTTGAGGAAGCGTCACGGCCTCAAGTGTCAGACGTTCCCGTTCAAGGATCGTATGAGTCACCCCGTTGCGCATGGAATGTCGACCGGTCATCATTGCGGATCGAGTCGGGCTGCAGGTCGGCGAAACGAGAAAGCGACTGAATCGAGTACTGGTGTCGTACAAAGCATCCAGATTCGGGGTCTTCAGCCACGGATGCCCGTGTCGTCCCACGGGCGCATAACCCTGATCGTCGGTAATGATCAGAACGATGTTGGGTGCGTCTGCGTTGGGCGTGTCGGCCCGCACCGCAGAAACCGCATTGGCCCCGCACATTCCAATCAGCGGCAACAGCACAGAAATCAAGAATCTGACATTGAGCATCAGTGGGCTCCAAGACTGTGTGAGAGTGACACAACGAACTACGTGAGCTCGGCCGATGGAAGATGCGTCGAAGTTTACTCTGTTAAACAGACGGCGCGAACGATCAGCCGACCGCACTTCTTTGTCAGTTTCGAATTGCTCGTCATCGACGAAAACGTTTTTCGCTATGGCGAATCTGGCGGATTGAGCGGACCCGTCACTGCGGCCGCAGCATTCCGTCGGCTTTCCTCGGGTTTTCCAATAGCGGGGTCGTCAGCGAAGCAGGCCAGAAGCGCTGGCAGCAGGACCAGATCTGCAAAAAGCGCTGCACCGATTGTGATGGCGCCCATGGACGCGAAAATATAATGATCGCGGGAATCGCTAAAAGCCACCGTACCGAAGCCGGCAACAAGCACCGACGTGGTCATGACCATTGCGATGCCCACATTGCCAAATGCCTTTCGTATGGCTTCATTTCGGCTGGCGGCTGTTTTACGCTCTTCTTCAAAGCGGCTGAGAAAGTGAATCGTGTCGTCGACCACGATGCCCAGACAAACCGTAAACGCGCATACGCTGACGAGTTCGAGCGATTCATTTCGCCAAACCAGCCATGCACCGGTCACCGCCAGCGGAAAAGTGTTGGGAATGATGGAAATCAATCCGATCCGAAGCGATTTGTAGGCCAGCGACAGCACAACAAAGATGATGAACGCGGCTGAACCCAGACTGGTAGCGAGATCAATCACAATCTGATACAGATTTTTCCAGCGCCAGACGGCATCCCCATCAAGTTTTAGCTGAAACTCCGGATGGCGAGTCATAATCTCCGCCAGCCCTGCATCGATCCTGCGGAACACCGGATCGAATTTTGCAATGCCCAGGTCCTTGACTCGAAACGTCACCGCGGCCGTTCGGCGTTCCGGAGTAAAGAAGGCGCGCTTCAGTGGCGGCGGCAGCAGCTCAAGCATGGAGACTCGCTCTTCCGTCGGGCCTTCCCCAGGCAACGCATCGACAAGATTGCGCACAGACAGCGGATAGCCAATCATGGGTTCCGACTTCAGCAGATCATCGACTTCCGCAATCGTCTGCAGAACCTCCGGAGAATTCGAATCGACGTTCTTCGACCAGTTCAGGCGGACTTCAGAAAACTCAAGTCCTCCCAGAGCCTGATCCATCTTCTGCATCGCCACATACGTCTCGCTGGTCTCGGGCAATGTATTGGAACGTCGCTGATCTGGACGAAGTTGAAACGAGATCACAAGCAGCACAATGGTGCTTATGACAGCAATGGCACTCATTAAACGCGGGATTCGCAGAACACTTTCAATCAGGCCGCTGATACGAGTCAGGTTGCGGTCGATCAGGCTTTTTTCATGCCCCAGATGAATATTCCGTCCCAGTCGAGTTGAGCAGACCAGCGGCACGATGCCAACGACAGCGATGAACGTCAGAGCCACTCCGATCACACTGCACCAGCCAAAGTCCTTTACCCAGCGGTTGTCAGCAAGCGACAGGGAGCCGAAACCAATGGCTGTCGTGAGTGACGTGAGCAAACATGCGTAACCAACTTCATGCAGTGCAGTTCGTGCTGCGAGTAGTTCGGAAAGTCCGGCGGCTCGAAACTTGCGAATCTGGACCGTCAGGTGAACGCCGTCCGTCAGTCCGACGAGACTGATCAGCACCGGCAGAATGACATCGTTAAAAGGGTTGTCCGGAAGTTGAAAGAAGCGCAGAAAACCCAGAGTCCAGAACACACCAATTGCCGGCGCGAGTGAAACAATCAGGACGGCTCGAATGCCACGAAACAGCACCAACGCCATCACTGCAATCACGCCGTAGCCAATCACCTGATACTTGACCTGATTTGCTTCATGAGCCTTCAGGTAGGTGATCCGCGCGGGAGTGTCTCCGGTGACCAGAAAGCTGAACTGCACCCCGGGAAACGCACGTGCGGCATCCTCCGCTGCCGTTCGGAGTTCGGACGTACACTGTTCATCGCTGCGAATATAGTCCCAGTCGAAAGTGACCAGCAGCAGCATTGTCTGGCCGTCTTCGGACACCAGATGCCCGCCGACCAGCGGATGATTCATCGCCTTTTCTTTGGCCGCGGCAAAACGTTCTGCAGACGCTTCCGATCGTGGAAACAACGGTTCCGATAAACCAAAAATATTCAACATCGGAACGCGGTCCATCCACAGGATCCGGTCGACATAATCCAGATCTTCCAGAGTCTTCACCACATGCCGCATCGCCCTTGCGCCTTCGGGCGTGAAGAACGAAGCAGACTCCGCAACGATCACCGCATCGGACTGCGACAGGCTGACTGGGTCGATATTGGGAACCGGCTGAAACTCTTCACCAATGTCTGCGGCGACGCCAGTTACCGGTCGGTCGCCCGACACAATCAACGCCCGCACAAGCTGTGGTCGAACGTATCCGATGACAGCCAGAAGCGTAATAAAGGCCACAAACAGAGTGGTGATTTTTCGATGGTCGACGGTCCAGACCATCGCTCGATCAAACGCAGTTTTAAACATAGATGTTCGTCGGTCGAGTTCTTACAGGGATGACAGCAGAAGCCTGTCTGAATTATTGCCACAGTTTCAGGCCTGTCACGAAGCCTGTGCAGAAGATCGGCCGGCTGCGAAAACACAGGACCTTTTAGTATTCGTCGCGAGTCTGCATGAACAGTGCTTTTTTCTCGCCGGGCAGCGTGAAGTCAAAGCCGCAGGCCTGAAAGAACCCTTCCGATGACGTGATGGCCATTACTTCCAGAATGTTTCGGCGAATGGCGAGATCCACGCATTTCTGGACGAGCGATTTGCCAATCCCACGGCCTTGAAAACTGTCATGCACGGCCAGACTGCGAATTTCGGCCAGCTTGGCGGAATAAATTTCCAGTGCGGCAAAGCCGACGAGTTCATTTCCCGAAACGGCGACGAATCCAAACGGAATCAGATCGCACAACTCATCCGTCGTCCGCGGCAAAAGGCGATTCGCCTGAACAAATCGGTCGACCAGTTCTTCAAGTCCCGGAATATCGTCACGACAGGCTTCACGAACAATGAAAGGGGCACTGGATGTGTTCAACAGACGGCTTCCTCAAGGATGAAACTGGATTCATTATGTTACGTGGGCACCCGCATCTGGCCCTGATGATCTGCGGGCGACGCTTCCGGCAATTGGTTACGGCCAGCGTTCCGCAAGGCGAATCACAGCGGAGCATTCAGTACGGAATAACCGCTGACGGCTCCTGCCGTTAACGTGCAGACCACCAGCTGCGCGATGAGCAGCCATAACCACTCGGCCGAATCATAGGAATGCCGGGTCCTTCGTTGAAGCGAATGTTCCGAGTTCCCATCAACCTGACAGTTCACGGGGTATGCACTGGCCGCGACGATTACGAACCATGGAAACAGAAAGCACCACAGGCGGGCCGCTTCTCCCATGTTTTTTCCAGAAAGCCACAAAGCGGCCCAGGTAAAAATCATGGCCCAGATCAAAGACCGAAAGACAGCCTTTCGCGGCGCGGAAGGTCTCATGGGTGGCGGAGACCGAAAGGACTTCATGGTGCCGTAGACGCTGGCGAGGGCCAGCGGCAGTCCCAGCGAAAATGCCAGTTCCAGGGGATTTATCAGAAACCACTTCCACCACGTGCGCTGCGACTGGCTGTAAAATCCTGCATGGTTCGTCAGATTCAGCTGCCAGATCCTGGGCAGAGGACAGTGAGTCGCAAGGCTCCAAAAGACAATCGCCGCAACAAGTGTGGTCAATATGACCGCGCCGACGACAAGAATCGTTCCCCTTGAAATCAGGTCAGGCTGAAAAAGCATCAGCCCCGAAAACACGGCCACCATAACCAGCACAGGAAGATGAGCAAGACTGATGGTGAGACTGACGAAAATCACCAGTCCGGCAAGAACCGCAAACACAACTCGAGAGGTCCCGGAATTGCTCATTAGAGCTTTCAGAATCAACCACAGAATCAACGTGCCAGAGAACGCATAGACTATGTCCGAACGGGGTGCAAAAACAGCGATGGAGGGAATTGTCGTCGCCAGGCAGGCGGCTCGCCATGCAGTTCTTTGGTCCGACAATAATTTTACGATTCCATAAACCGGCAGCAGGCACATCGCCGACAACACCGTTGAAACGAATGAGACCAGGCACAGGGCGGCCAGTTCCTCGCGAGTCAGCGGACGTGCCAACGCAGCATCTGCTTCGACGGTCCGAAAAATGCTGATTGAGTTTGTGCTCTGCGTCCATTCCGAAACCTCGGCAAGGAACGGGGAACCGCCCGTCGCCTGCAAGGCCCACCAGTTCAGCAGAAACAGGCCAGGCGGATGCGTTCCTTCGTGAAGAACATCGCCTTTCGCCATTCGAGCTTCATAGGTGGAAAGCAGCTCATGCTGAGACCTGATGTGAAACGCGGCTTCGAAGAAATATCCTGATGCGTATTTGTCGTAAAGCACCCACAGCGAGCGGATTTCTCGATGCGGTGAGGCCGCGGCCTGACGAACACTTCCCAGCCAGAACACGGAGATCATCACCAGCAGGCCAAGGCTGGCAATTCGCGCGACGCGGCCGAAATGCGAGATCCGTTGATCCACAGATCGGCAGTATCCAGTCAAAGCGGCCCCGACCAGCAGCGGCCAAAGCAGACGATCCAGCACTTCCGAAAAGGAGCCTGGCAGTTGCTGCCTTGGCCATTCCCATTCGCTGGGGACGCCAAGCGGAATCCGTGGGAGCGCCAGCACAACGATGGTCGCGGCAACAGCCAGCAGCAAAATTGCCTTGTGCCACATGGGCTGTCCGTTCCGCACACTTGAGAATCTGAATACGCGAGCTCGACCAGCGGCAAGCGTCTGAGGGTGGGAGTATTGATCAGCCATTCTTTGGGTTCAAGCGAAGCGTGCCCGGTGATTCGAGGATGCTGAAATCTGATGCTGAGATCTTCCGTAGACAAAATCCGGTTCACAGGAACTCTGTCACAACAATTCGATGTGATGTGCTCAGTCGGCAACGTCGCTCTCCCGTAGCGAATTGCGATTGACCGGCAGCAAACGGACGCATCTCGCTGAAGTGTTTACAGACAACACCGATCGACTTCATAATACGGCACAGGTAGACTAAGAAGAAAAGCGGGACAGGTAACCTCCCACGGCTATGCTCCCGAACATTTTCAGCGCAGTCCGGGAGCCAGTCCCGGTTTTGTTAGGCGTTCCAGGAACGGTTCACAAAATCGGGACTCTCTGGCGGACGAAAGAACTGTTCCAACTCCCGAGACAGATTCGAGTGCGTTCGAAACCGCGTATGACGAGAGAAGCATCATGGGACGACGCTGGCAGAGCAACAGAAACGATTCCGGCAGCCTGTTTGCTTCCGTTTTTATCCTTGCGCTGGGAAGCGGATGCTGTCTGTTTACCGTTGCTGCGCTGTCTCCCGGGTCTCTGCCGGCTGCCGGCTGGACGGTTGGCGGGATTGCAGGTTCCTTCACTCTACTTGTCATTCTTCAGCGTTTCGGGAAGCTGCCCAGCACGGATCTGAGCTTCCTGCTCACCTCATTAAAACAACGGCGTGATGACGGCGCTGCCGACTATCAGCCTCGCAAAGCAGTTTCTGAACGCCAGGGGCCGACGGGAACAAATCGGCCGATTTCTGCGGAAGAAGTGCATGAAATCAAGGTCACAAGCGCCAACACCTGGGTGCCTGCACAGTCGCGGACTGGCAAGCGAAAATGAACCCCGTGACGTAACATTTGCCGCATCAGAACCATTGCAAAATATTGTCAACAAACGGGGAGAGTGGCTTTGGAGTGGCTGAATTTCTCCAGTTGGATACGATATAACAGCAATTGTGTCTCTGTCATTTTTGATCCTTTTGGACATTGTGAAATGCGTAAGCTCAATCTTACCGGTTTGTTCTCGTTGATGCTTCTTGGCTCAGCAACTTTCGTTGGCTGTGCTGAGGGCGACAACCGAGCTGTCAATTCACAGGAACCGCCGGCGAAGGTTGAGCCTTCCACAGAAGCATCCGGCGAAGCGGCCAGCTCCACCGGTGACACCGCAGCGGCTGCAGACACGGTTCCTGCCGACGCCCGGCCAGCGGACCCCGCGGCTCCTGAGATGACTCTGGATGAACCATCGGAACTTGCGGAAGCCACCGAACCTCCCGCTGAACTGGTCATTGGTGATCCAGCACCGCCAATTGCGATTTCCAAATGGATCAATGGTGAGCCGTTTTCCGCTTACACTCCGGATAAAGTGCATGTCGTCGAATTCTGGGCCACCTGGTGCGGACCTTGTCTTTCCAGTATGCCACATATCGCGACTCTGCAGGAAGAATACGGCGACAAACTGGCCGTTGTAGGAGTTACCGCTGAAGACGATGAAACTGTTTCAGCCTTCATGAAGCAGACGTCTGGCGACGGTGAAAAGAAGTGGTCCGAAGTTCTCACTTACCGAATTGCTCTGGATGACAATGGCAAGACCAATGCCGCTTTCATGGAAGCGGCCGGTCAGAACGGTATTCCTTGTGCCTTCATCGTGGGCAAGACCGGGCAGATCGAATGGATCGGCCACCCGATGGAAATCGACGAACCACTGAAGCAGATTGTGGAAGGCAACTGGGATTCCGAAAAGGCAAAGGTTACTGCCAATGAAGCCAAAGAAGTTCGTGAGGCGTTGAATAAGGTCGGTCCGAAAGTTGACGAAGCCGTCAGCTCGGGCGATTTTGAGACCGCCGTGAAGCTGGTTGATGGACTGATCGAACGGTTCCCGACCAACAAGGATCTTCCAATGATCCGCTTCCAGTGCCT
>JBDNHX010000581.1:0-3382 GCA_041688565.1 Planctomycetaceae bacterium | reverse complement strand
TGACGCCGGTTTACAGCCGCGCGGGCAACATGACCACGATGCCACAACCGGCGTCTGCAGCCAGCAGCTACACGGCGACGTACGATGCCTGGAACAGGTTGGTGAAAATCGCGGACGGGGCGAACACGGTGTCGGAGTATGTGTATGATGGAGCCAAACGGCGAGTCGTGCAGAAGTCGTACGTGTCTGGCACCCTGAATGAGACGCGGCACCTGTACTACACTGAACCCAGCAGATGGCAGGTGGTGGAAGAACGCATCGGGACCTCGACCAGTGCCAATCGCCAATTCGTCTGGGGGCTGCGGTACATCGACGACCTGATCCTCAGGGACAGAGATACCCACGGTAACGGCACCCTCGACAAACGGCTCTACAGTCTGCAGGATGCCAACTGGAACGTGACGGGACTGGTGAACACCTCCGGCGTGATCCAGCAGCGATTTGTGTACACGGCTTATGGACTGCCGGTCTTTTTGAACAGCAGCTTTACGGCTGGCAGCAATACCGCAGCCTGGGAAGTACTCTACGCAGGATATCGATTTGAGACGGCGACCAGTCTCACGCATGTCCGGCACAGGGTGCTGAATGCGGCGCTCGGATGCTGGGTGCAACGGGACCCACTCGGGTACAGCATGGGTCTTGGACTGTACGAGTATGGGGCTGGCGATCCCCTTAACATAGTCGATGCCAGCGGCATGGGATGGAAGGTAGTTGGTACAGTGCTCGCGATTTGCGTGGGAAAGGAAATCGGAGGTGGGCGCTGCATGTTCTCGTGCCTGTGCCCGGCTGGCAGCTCAACGGACTCGACGGTCAGTTATACGTATAAACGGCCGTGTGACCATCCACCGAGCCCTCGCTGTCTAGTTTGGGAATGGCAGCCGGACCCAATTTGTGTCAGGCGCCCCAACCCGCGTTTAATTGAGATGTTGATCGCATTGCTCGGCGCTGCAGCAGTAGTTGCCTGCTTCGCAACTGGCCCATGCGCGGCAGCAGCGGCGGCTGGAGCTAGCGCAGCAGTGCTTGCTATACTTATTAGTCAGATGGGTTCAGGCGCTGAAACGGCTTGATTAAAGCATCTACAGCTCTTGGGGCCTGCTACATAAAATGAGAAGTCAGTAAAAGGAGATTATCAATGTTTGACAAGATCACTGCCAGGGAAATCAATATTGTAGATTCCAATGGCGGAATTCGCGCATCATTGGGTTATGACGAATCGTCATCGAACACTAGCTTAGAGATGTACGACGACGCGGGTTTGGGGCGTTTGCAGCTGTCAGTTGATGATCGCGGACAAACGACCATCCGTATCATGGATCGTGACGGAGGAAACCTTATCGAAGTGTTCGCATATGGAGTCCCAAGACATGGCATTGTTATCTCGGGACTTGGTGGAGAACCCGCCATTGTGCAGGTAGTACACCCGGATGGTCAAAGCCAGTTCGAGGCACTTGGAAAATGATTTCCTGCCGCAAGCGGTAGCCAGATTATTGGAGAGCAGAAGACCTAAGCAAGTGATCCACGGGGAATATAATGTAAGATGCTGCTTTTTCGCATCGGGGACGAATAGTGGAACATTCTGCTTCATTGATTGGATGCCAAACGCCAGATTTCTTCTACGGCACGACGCTGAGTGATTCGCAGATCGCCTCCAGCCTGCTGAAGCGGGCGGAGATCTATCCGGACTCCGTGGACGGCTCGGACAGGATCTTTTTTGAGTACAACCGGCAGAGAGAAACCAAAAAGATCACGGATCAGGGCGGAACCGTCCATCAATTCGACTTCGACAAATTGGGGCGACAGACGCACGATCGGATCACCACGCTCGGCAGTGGCGTCGATGGAGCCGTCCGACGCATCAGTTCGACGTATGAAGTGCGGGGCATGCGCGAATCGGTCACGTCGTATGACAACGCCACCGTCGGTTCCGGCAGTATCGTGAACGATACGAAGTTTGCATACAACGGTTTCGGACAACTCACGGCCGATTATCAGTCGCATTCGGGTGCTGTGAATTCTGGCAGCAGCCCGAAAGTACAGTATGCCTATGCCAGCGGCTCGGCCAACACGATTCGTCCCACGACGGTCACGTATCCGAATGGTCGCGTGGTGACGTATGGATACGACAGCAGCAATTCGATGGCGGATGCCCTGTCGCGTGTGGCGGCGGTGATCGATGATGACGGCGGAGCCACGCATCTGGCCGATTATTCGTATCTTGGTTCCGGTTCTCCCTCGCCCCGCTGGGGAGAGGGCCGGGGTGAGGGGATTGTTGAAACCGATTACACACAGCCCGATGTGCGGTATACACTGGTGGGAACAGCCGGTGGCGATGATCCGGACACGGGTGACATCTACCGTGGACTTGATCGGTTCGGACGAGTCAAGGACAGCTACTGGTACAACTACGGAACATCGACCGATGCGGATCGCATCAAGTACGGTTACGATCGATCGGGCAGCCGCCTGTGGCGGGAAAACACGGTCGCCCGGTCGCTGGGAAAGTACTTTGACGAAAAGTACCTCTACGACGAGATCCATCGACTGAAAGACATGCAGCGAGGAGAACTCAACAATCTGCCATCGGCAATCTCAAATCTTCAATTCTCCCAATGCTGGGGCCTGGATGAAACCGGCAACTGGAGCAATTTTCGGGAAGACGACGACGGATCTGGAAGCTGGGATCTGAACCAGACTCGTACATCCAACACGGTGAATGAAATTACCGACATCACAGAGACGGTCGGAGCGTCCTGGGTGACCCCGATCTACAGCCGGGCGGGCAACATGACAACGATGCCACAGCCCGCGTCACCGGCCAGCAGTTACTCGGCGACGTACGATGCATGGAATCGGCTGGTAGAGATCGCCGACGGCGCGAACACGGTGTCTGAGTTTGCCTATGACGCAGCAAAACGGCGCATTGTCCAGAAGTCCTTCGTCTCTGGCACATTGAACGAAACGCGGCATCTGTACTACACCGAACCGAGCAGATGGCAGGTGGTGGAAGAACGCGTCGGGACATCGACCAGCGCAAACCGGCAGTTTGTGTGGGGACTGCGGTACATTGACGACCTTGTTCTCAGAGACCGCGACACCGAAGGCAACGGCACGCTGGACGAGCGGCTTTACAGTTTGCAGGACGCCAACTGGAATGTGACAGGATTGATCAACACTTCCGGCACCGTCCAGCAGCGGTTTCTGTATACGGCGTATGGGCTGCCCGTCTTTTTGAGCAGCAGTTTTGTGGGGTGCAATTCCGAATTGCGTGTGAAACTGGGGCAAATGGACTGATGAGGTCATGAATTGAGTCATCGTATATCCTTCTGATTGTGCGTAACACTGTGAAGAAGGAAATCCGCAGGGAGGCGGGGCGATGGGGAGC
>JBDNHX010000580.1:0-9939 GCA_041688565.1 Planctomycetaceae bacterium | reverse complement strand
TCTGCTTTCCATCGGCTCGGGAGGACTGAAGGGAACCGGCATCGGCGGTGGCTGGCAGAAGCTGAGTTATCTGCCCGAAGCCAACACGGACTTTGTTTTTGCTGTGATCGGTGAGGAACTGGGCCTGCTGGGAACCATGACTGTCTGCTTTGTCTGGATCGCCGTATTTCTGACGGGCCGCGCCTCGCTGCGCCATCTGCCGCGCACGTCCTTCGAATGGATCTTTGGCACAACTCTGCTACTGCAACTTGTTCTGCAGGCCATGGCCAACATTGCGGTTGTCACCGCTCTTGTTCCGCCCAAAGGCGTGCCCCATCCGTTTATCAGCTACGGCGGCACTAACCTGCTGGTGAGCCTGACGGCTGTCGGCTTGATCACGGGCATGTCGCGCAGCCGTGACTCAGACAAAATCGCGTCCACGGAAGCAGACGCCTGAGTGGTCCGTCGTCATGAGAATGATTGAAGCCCGCTTAAGTTCTCAGCCGGCCTTCTTCAGTTCGTTCCAGCGCGCGAGTTTGTTGCGAAGAGTTCGCGGCGTCACGCCCAGTTCTGCCGCGGCCTCCGTCTTGTTTCCTCGGCAGCGTTCGATGCGTGAAAGAATCACGGCTCGTTCAATATCCTCAAGCGGCAGATTATGAAATCCTTCGGGAAGATCGTCGACTGAATTGCTGATTGCGGCAATCCGCACGCTGACAACGCTTCCGAGATCGAGATGATGAATCGTCGGGGACTCCGCATCCACACAGGCGCGGTGAATCACATTGCGAAGCTGGCGAACATTCCCCGGCCAGGGGAATTCCAGCAGGCGTGGCATCAGCTCTTCACTGACAGCCGTCACCGGGATTTCATTTTCGTCGCGGAACAGACTCAGGAAGTGATTCACAAGTGCGGGAATATCCTGAGGCCGTTCGCGCAGCGGAGCCAGTCGCAGCGACAATACATCAAGGCGATGAAACAGATCTTCACGGAATCGACCGGCCGCCACTTCCTTCTGAAGATCGCGGTTCGTGGCCGCGACGATGCGAGCATTCATTTGCTGCACTTCTGTACTTCCCACACGAAGGTACTCGTGCGCTTCCAGAACACGCAACAGCTTTGCCTGCGTCGGCAGGGGAAGCTCACCGATTTCATCAAGAAACAAAGTGCCATCACCAGCGGCGTGTAAGAAACCATCATGACGTCGGGACGCGCCGGTGAAGGCTCCCTGCTCATGACCGAACAGTTCGCTTTCTGCAAGCCCGTCATGAAACGCGGCGCAGTTCACGCGCACGCACGGCTTGCCGACCCGCGGACTGTGATCGTGGAGATACTGAGCCAGCAGCTCTTTGCCTGTTCCACTTTCTCCGGTAATCAGCACGGTGCCGGAGGAGCGGGCAAATCGCTTGGCTCTGGAAAGGATGTCATGCATTGCGGAAGATTCGAAGATAAGCATGAGGCTGTTTACAGGCTGGAGTTTGTGGCGTGAGATTCGATACTGAAGATGCGTCCAATGGCCCGCAAGGTTCGTCTGTCCCGATGGTGCAGTAAGGGGAACGCTTAGGTGGCTTAAACTGTTTTCAGGGACTTTTGATAAGCGGAGTGCATATTTCTTCGTCGTGATTCAACGTCCAGTTGCGGGATCAATTCGGCGCGCACGTCTTCGAAGGTCTTCTGCAGATGATCGATGCGAACGATCATTACCTTTAGAAGCTCTTCATGCCTGGACAACGTTTTTCGCAGCTCCGGCGTCAGAGTGGCGCTGGTCTGACTGAATCGGCCGTGAGCGGCGGAAACTTTTTGCTGAGCCGTGACCACAGCCTCCAGAGATTTCTGCAGCTGAGCCACCGAGTCCGGACTTCCGAGCTCTCTCTGCGTCGCCGCATTTTCAAGCCGTTCGATTGTTCGCACTGCGTCTTCAAAAACAGCAGTCTGTTCCTGAATGCAGGCCTTAAGCTCAATCTCAGAACCCGGTGCCGTCGCCGATGTCGTGTTCAGCGGCGTGTGTCTATTCGGAATGTTCACCATCAGTAAGCTCCTTTAAAAGAGGAGGAGATTCTGCAGTCGGCTGAATTGATTCCTGAAGAACCGTGGACTCAGGGGACTCGCCTGGTTCAGTGAGCTCAATGGATCTCACGGGCTCAGGCTGACCAGAGAAGTACAGAACAGCCTGCGGAGTCACGGCAGGCGTTTTGGCGGGGACGCGATGATCTCCGGGATGAGCCGCTGTCTCCACGGGTGCTGGGCGATCGCTCTCTAAAGATTTCTCGAGCTGCCGAACCTGTTCCAGAACTTCGACCCACCAGTTGGACTGTTCACTGAGCCAGCCAGCTTCGGGCTTGCCACCCAGTTTGCGATAACGATTGGACGCTTCACTGTTTTTGCCGAGCCGACGCAGACAGTTGGCAGTCTGATATTCGGCCCAGATCTGCTGCTGCGCCGACAGGTCTCCGGCCGTGGCGTTTTCATACATGTCCATCGCCAGCCGATACTCGCCGACGGCATACAGATTGTTAGCCAGGCCAATGCGATCAATCGGCCCTTCAACAACAGTCTTATCCGGAGCCGTTGAACTGTAAGGACGGTCCGTCAGTGGACCGCTGTGCGGCTCTGCATGCTCCGGATTCGTCGAGCGGTCGTTTGCATCGGCCGGGGATGCCTGTTGACCACCGGACTCAGATGGCAATTCCGGGCTTTCGGTCTCGGGAACCGGGGCGTGGCCTGGCGACTCCGGACCGGATGGATATGGCTCGTGCAGATCAGGCCCATGCGACTCCGCCTGCGTTGCGTGTTCCTCATGCATGTCATCAACAGACGTGGAGGCATTCGTCGAAGTGCCCGGTGTCTCTGTATCGACGCCAGCCTCACCGGTCCCTGCAGCGTGTGCATCGGGAGCGTGTGGATTGTCAGGCGTCGGATGAAAGTCGGCAGGAGTTTCAGCCTGCTGAAGACGAGATTTTAACTGCATGAGCTGCGACTTGAGCTGCAAAAATCGCTCGGCCCGTTCGCGCTTCAGCGGATCGTCACTTTCCAGATCCGACTGCGGTGATTCAGACAGCCCCAGCCTGCCCGTCGATTTGCGTGTCCCTGAGGACGCCATCGTTCCCGGTTCCGTGCTGGTGTTTGCTGTTTCTGTGTTCGCCGTTTCATTAGTTGAAAGTGGAGACTGTTGTTCCAGAGCGCGACGCTGTGCTGCCAGAGCCTGCTTAAATCGCTCAGTGGCCGTCAGCCGTCTGGTTTCAGGAGGCGACGGGGCATCGTCAGCTAACGCAACGGCCTTGCTATGAGGCTGAGTGGCGGGAGCTCGAGGGGAAGTGGCCAGCTTCTTCTTTGCCGGCGATGACACGACGCGCGGTTCCGATTGCTCGCCTGGACGGGCGACGTCTTCTTCGCTGTCAATTGCTGCGTCGCTGTCAGTTGCCGACACAAACTGAATGGATCCTGGGGCTGTGTTTCGTGGCGAAGCCGCCCATTTTCGCTGAGCAGACGATTTCCAGGCCGATGATTGGCTGTCGCTTTTTGTGGATGCCGGCGAGGAAGTACTGCCCGAAGCACAAGTGGCCTTTGAACGGTCATCGGCACGGCGAGGCGGACGGACTTCCTGGGCCGATGCCTGCTGCGAAATTTGGAGACTCGCGCTGGCCGCCAGACTCATCACAAGCAACATCGCCAGCCGCAGCGTGACGGGTCGAGAAATGAAGGCACTCATTAATTGTGCCCTCCTGCAGAAGCAGGTTTCGGTTGACTAATCGGCGGACTGGCCGGTTGACTGATCGGTTGATTCATCAGATCTTCACCCGCCTCCTTGTCCGGCAGCAGACCGGCAAAACAGTAAATGGCCGCCTGATGATTTTTCATGCGTTCAAATGCCTGGCCCATGATTTTCAAAGCAGCCCGCTCAATCTGCGTTTCTTCTGTTGAGTCAATCAGAAGCCGACAGGCGGCAATCGCCTCCTGCGGACGATTCTGGTTCAGAGCCACTTCGGCTGAACTGAGGCGAGCCTGAAGTGACAGCTGGCTGGATTCTGCGGATGTCAGCGTTGCCAGCAAAAGTCTGGCCTCTTCGTACTCGTTCTCTGCCTGATATCGCGATGCCAGTCGCAGAATGGTCTTATTTCGCAAGTCGGAGGAAGGCAGCTTTTTCAGAGCCAGAACATAGGCATCGGTGGATTCTCGGGAGAGACCCAGTTCTTCACAGGCCCCGGCAACAAGCACCGCCCAATGTCCGCCGCAATAGCCGGACGCATCAAATTCGGTCAGAGCCGACACAACCGCCGCGCCTTCACGCTCACGACGATCGGCCAGCACAGCGGCACGAAACCTGGCGAGGGCTGACAAAAACGCGGCTCCTTTTCGTCCCGGCCCATCGGCCAACTCTTCCCGTCGTTCCATTAAAACGGCGTTCGCTCCCTGGGGATTGTTCAGCATCAAATAGGCGCTGGCCAGCTGAAGGGCGGCAAACGGTTCAAGCTCTGAACCTTTACTCAATGAAAGTCCTCGCATCATGGACTGAACGGCCATCTTTCCGTTGTTGTCTTCCAGCAGGATGCGGCTGTGAAAAATGTACGAGGCAATTCGGACGTCAATCAATCCGCCTGACGAATCAATACTGCGCAGAAAAGCCTGCACCGCCTCATCCCGCTGATTTAGAATCATCAGACATTTGCCCAGGTTAAACGCGGCCTCGGATTCAACGACGGACCTCGGTGAGGATTCGACCTGAACCTGAAGAAACTGCAATGCGTCGGCCGCACGCTTTTGTTCAAACAACAAGGTGCTCAGAGCCAGTCGGCTGTGGCCTGCCTGCGGAGATCCCGGGTCCTCCATCACAGCCAGTCGCAGCAGGCGTTCGGCCGCATTCAGTCGGCTTTGGCGGAGTTCCTCGGCCGTCATTTCCTCAGGAGCAACAATTTGAACGACAGAGTCCTTCAGCTGCCATGCGACGCCGCTGGAAATCGTGATCGCATCCAGCAGCAGCGCGAGACTCTGTTCAGAAACGTGAACTCTCTGAGTTCGTCCCTGAAGCGTTTCCATCGCCGCAGCGGAAACATCGCAGCTCATCCGGCAGCCGGTGATCACGTTTCGAAGAAGAGATTCCACTCGAGTCATGCCGCAGTGAAGCCGCAGAACAATATCCTCGGGATCTGCATCGTTCAGATTCAAAACCTGAAACTCGGGCGGAACTGTTTTGGAAGGCGTCTCGTGAATCAGCATCGGCAGTTCATCCAGCAGACGAGCCGGATCGGCCGACCATTCGGGAACAATCAGAGTTGCATCGTCCAGCAGATTTGTCCCCGTATGCGCTGTCTGCTCCCGCCACAGATCGCGGCCCAGCAGATGCACGACTTCGCCACGAACGGTCGGTAGAAATTCGGTTTCATCCAGAATCGCCCGGCGGAGAATATCTGTCTGCAGACCTTCATGACGCTTCATTGCGGACAGACAGCGGGCTTCACCGTAGCGAGCAACTCCGGCCCATGCCGGGTCCGCCTGAGTCCCGGAGATCTTTCGATAGGCTTCAATCGCCGCCGCGTGCCGACCAGCAGCCTCTGCGCATAAAGCAAGGCGAAACAGAATTGCCGTGCCCGGCACACCGTCCGATTTTTGTCGCAGAGACTGATACGCCTGCATCGCCTGAACGTAATTTCCGCCCGCCAGATCCTCATCCGCAATGGCCATCAGATTGACCGCCTGCTGCGTCACTCGTTCCTGAAGGGAAACGTTTGATCCAGGTTTTGCCTTGCTTTGGGCGGTCGGCTTTTGTGTTCGTCGCTGCGTACTCGCAGATCGCTCCGCATGCGAATCGCTCACCGAGTGAGAATCGCTCCCCGGGTGAGCCTCTGGCAAAACAGACGAGTCTGCCGATTCCGCCACATCGTTTTGATTCGCTGCGTGGTCAGAACGACTGGCCTCGTGATTTCCGATCGGGCCTTGATTGTCAGACGCGTAGCCAGTGTGATCAGCTGATGTGAGTAGGTTCGCAGGTAAAGCGGCTGTGGCTTCGAGATCCAGAGGTTCGGCACTGAAGGGATCATCCGACGGAATTTGTTCGGCATGAACTTCAGGGGAATGTTTTTCGGCCTCTGCCACGGAGGCCGACCTGGCGGGACCTTCATGCGAGTCTTCCCGGGCGGATGCGGGATTTTCTTCTGTTATGCGGGTTTTTCCGGACTGCAGGTAAAGCGTTCCGGCAGCCCCCAGTCCGGCGGCTCCGGCCATGACGAGAGCCATGATCGCAAGCCGCAGAAACGCGGGTAAAGCCTTCGATTTTGCCTGATCGGACACGTCAGTGACCTCTTGCGCGGAACCTGAATCCGGAACAATCGTTACAACTGTTTCATCCTCATCGTCTGAGGTTTGGCTCATATTGAGGGAAAATATCTTTGCAAGTTTTTCCACGACGGTTCGATAACACGTTCTGACTCAGGTTTCTCACCGGGAGACAAGGCAATGCAGATACAACGATTTGATAATGTCAGCGGTTCGGCCACACCACGTCCGGCACGAACAACTGGCCTTGGTTCAAAGGATTTACTGCAGGGAGCGGCGTCTCGAGAAAATGAAGCCGAGGGGGTTGACGGCGGCGATGAGCTGGAGGCACTGTCTCGCAAACTTGACGAGATCAGTGAAGTCCGGCCCGACGTTGTCGCGGCGGCTAAAGTGAGAGTGCAGCGAGGCGATTACCTGACTCGCGTTGCGGCTGAAAAATCAGCGGCAGCAATTCTGGGCAAGGATGCTTAGAGAAGCTTTCTGTCTTGAAGTGACACTGAAGGACTATGTGTTGCTTCGGTCTTCCAGGCCTGTTCAGGCCGGGCAGCATGTGGCTCTTCTTGCTGAAAGCACAGCTGGTTTCTTACATCCTTGGTGTGGGTCTTCACCGCCACGACGCGGACTACAACCCACAGCACTTCAGAAGAGGGAATTATCATGGGTTTGTCAGTCGCAAACAACGTCTCGTCCATCAATGCTCAGCACAATCTGAGCAAAGCGTCTATGGGCGTAGCAAGGTCCGTCGAAAAACTTTCATCCGGACTGAAAATTAATCGTGGTGCCGATGGCCCCGCGGCACTTGTGATTTCTGAAAAGCAGCGTGCTCAGATCGCCGGCCTCAAGCAGGCTATCGACAACACAGAAAAGGCCGCCTCAGTCGTTCAGACTGCAGAAGGTGCTCTGAACGAAATCAACTCCTTGCTGGTTAAGGTCAGAACTTTGGCCATCGACAGTGCAAACGCCGGCGTCAACGATGATGACGCACTCGCGGCCAACCAGGCGGAAATCTCTAACGCCCTGGACTCCATCAACCGTATTGCGAACAACACACAGTTCGGTACCAAGAAGTTGCTGGACGGCTCAGCCGGTGTCAAAGGCACTGTCACTGATACCGATGTGACTTTCCTGAAGGGAACGTCAAACACCGCCGCTGGAACCTATGCAGTTGCAATCACCACTGAAGGCGAACGAGCGGCCGCGGCCGCCGGTACCGATCAAACTGCAGCCCTTGCAGCTGACGAAATCCTGACTGTCAACGACGTCAGCATTTCTCTGTCGTCTGGCATGAGCCAAGCTCAGGTCGTCAACCGCATCAACGAATTCAGCTCTCAGACAGGTGTTACCGCTGAAGTCGACGGCACAACAACACGTCTGTACACAGAAGCTTTCGGATCAAACTCATCGATTTCCGTAGTCTCCAATATTGCCGGAGCGGTAGACAGCAGTGGTTTCGGTACGACCGAAGTCACCGCGTCCGGTGTGGACGTCATCGGCACAATCGATGGGACCAGCTACACCGGGACAGGCAACGTTCTGACGGCTAATTCCGGATCTGCCAAAGGCGTGTCAATCTCCTTTGCTGCTGACTCTGCGGATGCCACTCTGACCGTCACAGGTGTTCAGGGCAACGTGACTATCACCGACAACGCTCTGGTATTCCAGATCGGCGCCAACAAGGATCAGACAGCCAAGATCGCAATTGGCAAAGTGAATCCAAATGGTCTGGGTCTGGGTATCACCGGAAATCAGTTCAGCACGCTGAATGATATTGAAGTTACCTCGGCCAGCAAGGCTCAGGACGCTCTGGAAGTGATCGACGCCGCAATCAACGACGTTACTAATCTTCGAGGTGCGTTGGGTGCCTTCCAGAGCAACACTTTGGAATCCACTGCGAACAATCTGCGTGCAACGCTGGAAAATACAATCAATGCCGAGTCCGTCATTCGTGACACCGACTTTGCAGAAGAAATTGCGAACTTTACCAAGGGCCAGGTTCTCGTTCAGGCTGGTACTGCCATGTTGAGCAACGCGAACCAGATTCCGCAGACAGTGCTGTCACTGCTGCGATAATCTTTCCGCTGAGCAAAATGAAATTGGAACGGTCCGGCCGAAACTGGTTACCCAGAATTCGGACGGACCGTTTCGCGATTCCACAGACAGGGCCACGGCACTTCCTCGCCATACGCCCGCATGATTCTTTGGGAACCATTCACGATCGAAACATCAGGGCGTAGCCATGCTTAGTATTAACGGCGTCGTGTCCGGACTGGATACGGACAACATTGTAAAGGGTCTGCTCAACATCCAGCAGCAGCAGCTCGATCGCATGGCGCTGCGAAAGAATGAAATTCAGCAGAAACAGGCGGCCTTCAAAACGGTGGAAACTCGTTTGCTGAGCCTGCGAGCGGACACTGGAGTTCTGAGCCGCAACACAAATAATCCGTTGACAAAACTTTCGGTAACGCCCAGCGACACTGATGCCATCAGCGCGACGGCAACAACATCTGCAATTGCCGGCGTGTATCGAATGACAGTCAACTCGACGGCGCAAGGCCATCAGGTGGCTTCTCAGGGCTTTGCTGACGCGGATGCAGAAATCACTCAGGGCACCTTTGAAGTCCGGCTGGGAGCCGGCTCTCCCAAATCGATTACGATTGATGGCAACAACAACACCCTGGCCAGACTTGCTTCCGCTATTAACTCTTCTGATGCGGGGATCACCGCGAGCGTTGTGCAGGATTCCACCGGCGGCGGAACGCCCTATCGCCTTCTGTTGAGCAGCACTAAAACCGGTTCCGCCAATGAAATTTCCGTGACCAACAGTCTGGCCGCAAGTTCCGGTTCTGCAGTTCGGCCGGACATTAATTTTCTAAATCCCGTCCAGGCGGCGGCTGACGCAAAAGTGACGATTGGATCGGGTGCCGGAGCAATTTCGGTGACCAGCAACACCAATCAGTTTAAGGATGTCGTCGCAGGAGTCACCTTCGATCTTCTGCAGGTAACCGCCGGTCAGTCTGTATCGCTCACTGTATCCAAAGACAATGCCGGTGCTGTGGCCGCCGTTCAGAGTTTCGTGGATTCGTTCAACGGCGTTCTGCAGTACATTGATGACAACTCCAGGTACGACGCTGCCGCGAATCAGGGCGGCGTGATGCTGGGCAATCAGAGCGCAGCCAGAATTCAGCAGACACTGCGATCCACAATTCAAAGCGTCGTTCCCGGCGCCAATCCCCTGGCCAATCGTCTGTCCGCAGTCGGCGTCACTTTCAATGACAGCGCCAAGCTGGTTCTGGACAAGGCAAAACTGCAGGATGCTCTGAACGGCAACATCGAAGGGGTCAATGCCGAGGATGTAAAAAAACTGTTCGCTTTTGGCGGCGCGGCTTCGAATTCCGGCATTGCGTTCGTCGCAGGAAGTTCGCGAACTCTGGCCTCAACCACCCCAATTGGCGTTGATATCAGTCAGGCAGCCGAGCAGGCAACGATTACCGCCGGGACTGCACTGGCCGCATCCACGGTGATCACCTCATCCAATCGTACTCTTGAAATGAGACTGGACGGGAAGACAGCGACCGTCAGCCTGAGCCCGGGAACGTACACCGCTCAGCAGCTGGCCGATCATCTTGAAAAAGTGATCAACGATTCCACCGATCTTCCTGGCCGCGACATCAAAGTAGGAATTTCCGGTGGTGC
>JBDNHX010000125.1:0-6212 GCA_041688565.1 Planctomycetaceae bacterium | reverse complement strand
GAATCGACGGATTAGTCGGATCACCGGTCGGTACTGACAGGCCGCCGCCAGCAAACGTGGTGAGATTAATCGCCGAAGGTTCGTGACCGGGCACGGCCACTCGAGACTTCGCCTGATTGAACTCAATCGAAATCCCCAGGATTTCCGCAGTGACAGTATCGCCCGTCCCGACCAACTCCGCACGTGCCGCGGTTGCGCTGCCAGCGACATACGTGGACAAATAGTTGACGTATCCATCGGGATCGCTGGTCGCATCGGGAATCGCCGTGATATCCGACCCCGCCATCAACGCCAAAGCAATATTCAGATTGGTGATCTTGAGACCGACAGCATCGGCGGACGGAGCGTCATCCCCATCGATATCGCCGTCACCATCGCTGTCAATAAAATAGGGACCGACACCGGCAAAGGCATCAATCCCGGAGGCTCCCAGAGTCAGCACGTTGACTTCTTTTGTCGTCAACCCATCGGCCAAAGTGACCATCTGCGCCGGCCCGCGTTCGATCGCCAGTCCGGTGCCATGGATCTGCACGAAATCACTGATCCCCAACGTAACCTGTTCAGCGCGTGCCGCGACGATTTCATCGCTGGCATTCAGCAGCACAGTTGGATTGGCCGTGTCACCCGTGTTTACCAGAAGTCCACCGCCTGTCATCTGGCTGAAATCGATAACCGATGCGCCGTAAAATGGATTCTGAATCGGCGACTTCACAAGATTCACATCAACGGACAAGTCGCGGAGTTCCGCAACAACCGTATCGCCCGTTCCCACGATGGCGGCACTGTCGGCCGTCGCATGCAGAGACAGATAGCGCGCCGCATAATTCACGGCAGCTTCAGGCTGGTTCGTTGGGTCAGGCGGATTGCTCAAATCCGCACCCACCATCAGCACCAATCCCAGATCCAGATTCGTCAGCGCGACACCAACAGCGTCGTCCGACGGCGTATCAGCACCGTCAATCTTGCCGTCGCCATCGCTGTCCACAAAGTACGGACCAATCCCCGCGAATGCATCGACGTTTGAAGCTCCGACCGAGATGACAGCCACCTCTTTGGGGGCACCGTTCGTCAGCGTCACATTTACGTTAGCGGCTTTTTCAAAATGGAATGTGCCGCGCATCTGCAGGAAGTCACCGACGCCAAACACGCCGGAGATCGTGACAGAAGGATTTACAGTCGCGAAATAATCGGCATTCAGAAAAGTTCCCAGACTGTCCGAGCTGCTGCTCAGATCCGGAAGAAACGATCCGGCGTTGCCACCAAGCAACTCTTTCGTCACCACCGAAAATCCAGTTGGTCCGGCTTCGATGTCAAAGTAGAGTGAACCATCTCCGAACCCAAACAGCGTAGTCACGCTGTCAAAAGTGCCGGTCGTAGTACTGCTCGTGCTGGTCAGAATGTCGAAGCGATCGCCTGCTGAAGGCACGAATCCGTTCACGAAGTTCAGTTGCAGTGAACCATCCACGTTCAGCGTGTTGGCGACGTTGATTTGATCATAACCATCGTCGGCATTGGCACTGGTTTCGCCTGGCGAAGTCCCACCGATTTCAATCACCGTGACCGTGGCGTTATTCATTAACAGATCTTCATGACCGGTAATTGTCGTCAGCAGCGTCCGCGACTCCAGAATTTCAGAAATCGCTGCGGCTTTCTCGCGGCGGCTTGGAACCAAGCGGCCTCGACGACGGGAGTTGATTCCCCGATCCTTGCGTTGGTCTCGTTGCGTCATCAAACGCCGAAGTGAAGTTAACCATGAACTTAATAACATTGCCCGGCCCCCCTAACTGATCCTCTGTCACAACCTCGCGGTAAAATCTGACGCTGTTCGCGATCGGACAGGTTTGCCGCCAGAATCCGGCTTCAAACGCAGCCCTGCCCAACCGCGGTCGCCTTTTGCTGTAAAGACGGTCATGCGAATGGACAAATCCCATAACTTAGCGTAATAAACGTGTGCGGAGGGAGGTGAAATTTAAAACAAATCGAAGTTTTGGGCAGAACATACTCCATTGGTGCGATAGAATTTCGCGTATAAACGAAGACCGTATGCCAGCCTCCGAAAAGTTCCCCATGTCAGCCGAATCGCGTTCAGCACGCAAGAATGTTGACGAATCGCTGGTTCTCCGGACCTACAGGGACCTGAAGGAGATTGCTCGATTGTTCCTTGCCCGTGAACGCATTGGACACACGCTGCAGCCGACGGATCTTGTCCACGAGGCATGGCTCCGGATGGCGGATGATGCGGGACCAGACGGACGGACTCGGGCGGACTTTGGAGTACTCGTCGGCCAGACTATGCGTCGGATCCTTGTCGATCATGCCCGTAAGCGAGCTGCTGTCAAGCGCGGTGGCGGCGCACGGCGACTCACACTTCACGGTGGCATGTTCACGAATTCCGATAAGGATTTCATCGACCTGATCGAACTGGATGATGCTCTGAATCGATTGGCGGAGATGAATCCGCGACACGCGAAAGTTGTTGAGCTCCGTTACTTTGCTGGTATGACAGTTGATGAAACGGCCGCTGCCCTGAACGTTTCTGACTGGACCGTGAAAGGTGACTGGCGCGTGGCACGAGCTTGGTTGATGACGCAGTTTGAGAACTAATCGTGAGTGCCGACCGTTACAAGAGAGCTTCCGCCCTGTTTCTGGAGGCATGTCAGCTTCCGGAGAACCAACAGGCAGAGTTTCTGCAAAACGCCTGCGAGAACGATCATGACTTGTTGCAGCAAGTGACACGGATGCTGGCACAGGATCGCAATTCAGACGAGCTTCCCCCCATCGAAGATGTCGGCAAGTTGCTGCAGTCAGACAAGGGACTGATTTCAGACCTTATGTCATCCGTTTCGGCAGATTCCGTTTCGCAGGCCGAAACAGAAAATTTGCCGGAGATCGACGGATTCACGATTACCGCACGTGTTGGCAAAGGCGGCATGGGGGTCGTCTACCGCGCGATTCAGCACAGTACGCAACGCGCTGTGGCCCTGAAGGCGATTCGGTTCTGGCAATTCGCTTCGGCGGAATCTCATCGCAGGTTTCTGGTGGAGATTAAACTCGCCGCATCTCTCGAACATCCTAACATCGCACGGATTTATGACAGCGGTCAGTCCGGCGGAATGCCGTGGCTAGCGATGGAATTGGTGGAAGGTGTCGATCTTTCGGATTGGACGCAGAGTTCATCATTGGATGTGCGAGCCAAATTGAGTTTAATGGCATCAGTGTGCGACGCCATTGGTTACGCACATCGCCGAGGAATCATTCACCGCGATCTGAAGCCAGGAAACATTCTCGTAACGAGCAAGGGGAAACCGTTTGTCGTCGATTTTGGACTGGCTCGCCTGTTGGAGTCCGACGCGCATTCCGAGTCAGTCCTGACGGCCGCTGGTACGTTGCTGGGAACTCCGGGCTTCATGTCTCCGGAACAGGCTCGCGGTGATGGACCGGCCACCGATGTGCGAAGCGACTGCTACAGCCTCGGCAGTATCCTGTTCTGGATGTTAACAGGACAACATACCCATGACCTGACCGGCTCGTTGCTCACGGTCATGAAACGCGTCGCTGAGGAAGAGCCGCGCCACCCCCCGTTTCAGGACCGCTCGATTGATCGAAATCTCGAAGCTCTGGTCATGAAAGCAGTCTCACTGCGCCCCGAGGAACGCTATCAAACTGCTGACGACATGGCTGCCGATCTTAGACGTTATTTGAACGGCGAACCGATTACAGCCACCAAGCACATCAACATGCTGGACCATGAGAATGTTCGCCGCCGCCGCCGGATCGTGACGGGAAGTATTCTGACACTGTTGGCCGTGGCCGTGATCATAATTTATTCGCGTTCATTTGGTATCGACGGCAATAAACACAAACCGCTCGCGGTTCAAGACGTGGATACTGAAACCTCAGACGATTATGTGACCCAGCGCTCGGATGAAACGTTTCCAAGCTGGCATGGCTGGTCGACCCAGACCCCTGCGCCTGCGATTGCTCCATTCGATGCCACGGACGCGAGACAGCATCAGGAGGCGTGGGCGAAGCACCTTGGCACGCCGGTCGAATACACAAACACAATCGGCATGAAGTTTCGCCTTATTCCCCCCGGAGAGTTTCTCATGGGCGGTACCAAGGATGAGATTGGAAAAATTATTAAGGGGATAACACGGGGCTTGTACTACGAAGTTGAGGTGGGCTGGGCGAAGAGCGCAGGCCCCGCCCATAGAGTCGCATTAACGAAGCCGATTTACCTTGGCGTTCATGAAGTGACGCAACAGCAGTACGAAGATGTCGTGGGCAAGACATCAAATCATTTCTCTCCTGCGGGAGCGGGAAAGGATATGGTCATCGGTCTCGATACGACGCTGCATCCGATAACAGGCGTTATCTGGTATGACGGAATCGAGTTTTGCAACCAACTCAGCATCAAGGAGAACCTGCCGTCGGCTTACCATCTGGGTATCGACAAAGTCCCGGCAAAAGTGACATTACTGGACGGCACTGGATACCGCCTCCCGACGGAGGCCATCTGGGAGTTTTCCTGCCGTGCTGGCAACACAACAGTAGACTCAATCGGTGACCAAAATGAACAGATCATCCGAGAAAGCTGGATTCACACGAACTCAAGTTCTCGAACACACGCAGTCGGACAGCTAAAGCCAAATGCTTTTGGCCTCTACGACATGCGTGGGAATGTCTGGGAATGGTGCCAGGATGCGTGGGCCGCCGAATACCACAGCAGATTCAGCGATACGATTGCAGTCGATCCGCCAGGTCCAGCCTTCGACGAGGAGTCCTTCCAGTCTGTCTATGCAAAGGGGCAGTCGCGGATTATTCGAGGTGGCTGCTTTATGTCCCCCGCAGGCTTATGTTCAGCATCATATAAAGAGGCCGTGATGGCAACCAACGGGAACTACCATATTGGTCTTCGAGTGTCATTGTCTGTCGAAGCAGTTCGTCAGAAAATTGCAGATCGCTGATCACAAACAACGGCTGAAACGCTGCACCCCAGATGCATCAACAGTGTGGGCATGGAATTCGTAAACACTACCAATCGCTGCGACTTAATTTTCATCACAGATTTCGGGCTGAATCTGCAACCCTGTTTCATGCAACGCGTCATTGAATTAGGTGCATCTGCGATTGATTCAATCCTCAGTCCTTCAGCAACTGCCGAAATATGGCATGTCGATCACTCTCAGAATGTGAGGCTCGATTTTGAGGATGTTTCGAAATCGGCTTATGAAATACCATGTTTTTCCGTCTGGTTCGAATCCTTTCGAGAACCATTCCGCCATCTCCGTTCTACCGCGATCAGCCGGCCCTCATTAAATTCCACGGGTAGGCGGCGCAATTCCCGCTCTATCAGCAAGCCCGGGCAAACGGCCTCCAGGAAACTTCGTCGGTCCGACATACCGACGCAGCATCAATTTGATTCACGACGTCGCCCACAACTCATCGCAACACGCAGTCGAAGTGATGACAATCGCGATTCGGCCAGCGCGCTCAGGTGGGCGTGACCTGAGCGCAGAAGGAAATTTCGCTCGGTGCAGCCAGCACTGATGCCTTTTCACAGGTCCGAAGTTCGAACCTGCGTCGGTGGCGCACTCCGACTCACACTACATTCAAAACGCAGCTTTTCCAGTGTTTTATGCTGTTTTAGCGTCTGGAAATAGTTCAGGAAAAGCATGAAAACACATGGTTGCGGGTGTAGCTACACCTGCTCAACACATGTTGCCGTGATCTCAACTCCACCGGCCGCCGCATCCGTGCGACCACCTGACCGGCGATGGAAGTGAACGCGACCACCACAGACGAACCGCTGACGCCTACTGATGCGGCAGCAACGTCGCGTGAATCGCCGGAAGCGCTTCCGGTAACATTACCTGAAGCAAGATTCGTTCTGCTTCATCCGGTTGTGGTAATGTTACCACCACCGTAGAACCGAACTGCGTAACTAACTGCCGTTCCTTCGCCGCCGCCCATAGTTCTGATGTTTCATCCGTTGTGGTAATGTTACCACCACGGTGGAGCCGAACTTCTTTAGTGTTGCTAACTGCCGTTCCTCACCGTAGCGGCGGACTCTTGACTCGAAGCCTCAATTGAGGCTTTGAAATCTTCTGACTGCCTATCGCCTCCACGTTGCAGCGTAGCAGCGTCAGACTGAGAGGGTAGGCCATTTGGCCTATCCTCTTTCGTGTGCTGATTATCTCCACGTTGCAACG
>JBDNHX010000579.1:0-10226 GCA_041688565.1 Planctomycetaceae bacterium | reverse complement strand
TCAAACAGATTCAGGTGGAGCGACTGGCTCCGTTCTTTGCCCGCGTTCAGAACTCCGTCCGACGGCGTGTGCCGCGGCCGACGGAAAGCCCGCGCATTGTCCTGTTATCCAGCGGGCCGACTCATCCTTATTATTTCGAAGATGTTTATCTGGCTCGCTATCTTGGCTACACCATGGTCGAAGGCGGCGACCTGGCCGTTCGCAACGACATCGTATTCCTGAAGACTCTTTCCGGACTTGTCCCTGTCGACATCATTATGGCGCGCTGCGCCGAATCGGGGCTCGATCCCCTGGAACTGGGTGGCTACGCGGCTCATGGAGTTCCCGGGCTGCTCAACGCAATGCGTGCCGGCAACGTGACGATCGCCAATACTCCTGGCTGCGGCATTGTCGGGGCGCCTGTCTTCATGGCCTTTCTGCCTCAGCTTTGTCAGCGACTGTTGGGCGAACCGCTGCGAATGCCGTCTATTTCCACATGGTGGTGCGGCGATCCGGTCAGCTTCCAGCATGTTCTGGCCCATGCCGCAGACCTTGTTCTGAAGCCGGCCTTCCAGAAAAGCGGCGGTGAAGAACTGATCGTAGCTGACATGACGGCGGAGAATCGCGAGAAAGCTCTGGCACGAGTTCGCTCCGAGCCTTATGCCTGGGTTGCTCAGGAAAAGATCGCCCGATCCGGCATTCCGGTCTGGTCGGAAAGTGGAATCCGCTGTGGTCATGCGGCGATTCGAGCGTTCCTTGTGGAAGATGAAAACGCATGGCACCTGATGCCAGGCGGATTGATTCGTGTTGCGCCGGACACTGGCCCGATGCAGTTGTCGGTTGCCGCCGGAGATGGAAGCAAAGATCTTTGGGTTCTGGCCGATCGAAAAGTCGATCCGGTGTCACTGCTGACTCCGCGTGATATGCCAGCCGAACTGCGCCGAACGAGCGCGCTTTTTCCAAGCCGAGTTGCCGACAATCTGTTCTGGCTGGGCCGATCTCTCGACCGTTGCGATTTTCTCGGCCGGCTTGTGCGTGCTCTTGCGGAGCGACTTGTCGGCGAAGGCAACGTGGATATGACGGAGGTCCGCTTTCTTGCGCGAGCCCTGAGTGAAATGGGCCAGCTGGAACCGGGCTTTGTGGTTGATGGGATGGAGTCGCAACTGCCGTCACTGGCGGAGGCTCTTCCTACCGCGGTGTATGATCCGACAGAATACGGCGGGCTGGCTCGAACGGTTAAGGATTTGACTCGTCTGGCGTCGCTTGTGCGTGACTGGATCAGTCCGGACACGTGGCATCGCATTAATCTGACGGCCGAAGGTTTCCGAGCCTCGCCGACCAAAGAATGTCATGATCTTGCCGATGTGGTCAGTTCGTCGAATACTCTGATTGGCGATCTGGCCTCGGTCAGCGGACTGATTGCCGACGGAATGAACCGAGGTCCTTCGTGGCGTTTTCTGGAACTGGGTCGATGCATTGAACGAACCGGAGCGATGGCCCGTATGCTGATTTCCGCAGAACTTAAACGCGGCCCGGTGTCGCCGGCGCTGCTGAAAACACTGGTGGAAATTCTGGATGTGCGAATGACCTACCGTTTTCGTTATCGTGAAAACCTGCAGCGAAACGCGGTGCTTGATCTGGCGATTACCGATGAAACCAATCCGCGTTCTCTGGCCTATCAGATTGAGCGTCTGGTGCTGCACGTCGACCGTCTGCCCGGCTATGAAGCTCGCCCGCTGAGGTCCGAAGAGATGCGACTGGTGATGGAGGCTGCTCATGCCGTTCGAATGCTGACAACGGATGACCTCGCAGCCGCAACACCCAGAAACGTCGTGGCCGCTCTTAAGACAGTTGATGATTCCATGACAAAGCTTTCTGACACACTGACAAATAAGTACCTCGTGCATTCCGGGATTCCACGCCAGTTCACAGATAACGGTGGAGGCTCGACATGAAATACCGCGTCACTCACAAGACAGTTTACGATGGTCACGAAACCGTCTCCATCGGCCATAATCAGGCGTGGCTGGAATTCCGTTCGATCGATCGCCAGCAGGTGGAATCGTTTAAGCTGACGATTGACCCCGAGCCTTCTATTAAAACTCGCCGCGTGGATGCATTTGGGAATCCGGTGCAGATCTTTTCCTTCAACGAGGGCTATCAGAGGCTCGACGTAACATCGACGACGGTCGTCACGGTCCGCGACCCGGAGATTCCGCGTGGCGCCGCTGCGACGCCATGGGAACACGTTGTCGGTACACTCCGCCTCCATGAGACTCACGCAGACCGCGAAGCAATGGAGTTTGCCTTCCCTTCGCATCGAATCACATCAACCCGTCCGATGCAGGACTATGCGGCCGAGTCGTTTAAGCCTGGCCGGACGATCATGGAAGCGGTGGAAGATCTGACTCGTCGCATTCACAAGGACTTTGTGTTCGACAGTCGAGCGACCACGGTGAACACTCCGGTTCAGGAAGTGTTTCGCCTTCGACGGGGTGTCTGCCAGGATTTCGCTCACCTGCAGATCGCGATGCTGCGATCGCTCGGCATTCCTGCGAAATACATCAGCGGTTATCTGCGAACCATTCCTCCCGAAGGCCAGCCGCGGCTTGTAGGTGCGGACGCTTCTCACGCATGGCTGTCTGTCTATGGCGGCAATGGAGTCTGGATGGATGTTGATCCAACGAACGACGCCTTCTGCTCAACCGATCACATTACACTGGCCTGGGGACGCGATTACAGCGATGTGCCTCCCCTGACCGGCGTCTTTGTCGGTGGCGGTCAGCACCGATTGCTGGTCAGTGTGGATGTTATGCCGCTCATTTGATTCGCGCCGGTGAGTGAACTGACGCCTGCGAGTTGAATTACGCCGGGAATCGAACAGCAATCGGTCGGCGTCAGCACGGGCAGGCCTAACGGATGCAAAAGTGCTTGTTTCGTTCGTTTTCGCAAACGCAGATTCGTGAAATGAGCGAGCATCAAAAGGATGGCTCCAGCAGGGGCCAGCCAATCCTGAATCGTGGGCCGGCCAGCAAATCCCGGCGGTGGTTCGGCGGCTCGAATTAAAGGCGTCCAAACTGGCGGACCAGACGGTTGAGCGGCCAGGCACATTCCTGAGCCCACGCCGCAGGATTCCTGGCACACACATGTCGGCGAATGCAGACCCAATGGCAAATGCAGACCGTTAAACTGGGTGTCGCAATGATCTGAAAGCAGGAACGCATTCACCAGGACCATCGTGATCCCCGCCACTGCGAGCCAGGCCACCGACCGGATCTGATGAGTTCGAAACCCGGGCACGATGCTGCGCAGCACCAGCACGCAACTGGCAACCGCAGCCAATTTGGTCAGCCAGCCGGTACCGTCCGTGTCTGCAATACCGTTCCAAAATGGCAGGCCGGGAATCAGAGCGACCAGCAGCGGAAGGAAAGAACAGTGCAGACCGCAGGCACACGAACACAGCATTCCAAGCCGGTCAGCGCAATCCAGCGCCATTATCGGTCTTCGAGTTTCCGAGATCTGCTGAAGTTGCATCGATCCGCCCCATACGCAGAGAAGGACTCAGACCAGCACAGAACTTTCTTCGTCAACGGCCGTGACAATCAACGAAGAATCAGTCCTGCTGTTTGCTCGCGCTGTCCGTGTCATTGACAGCAGCTTTTCACCTCAAGCAACTTTTTCTTCGATGGCGGCACGTCGTTGCCGGGGTTGCAGCGGAAGAAACCATTCGGCTTCAGAACGAAACCGATGTAAGCCGTCGGCATCACGGGATAATCTTCCGGTCGAGGAATGTGCGTATGCCCGAACGTGTACCAGAAAACGACATCCGTGTTCTCCAGCGGACGATCCTGCTCAGTCCAGGCAATCAGTCCATCACCGCCTCGACTTTGATTCGGATAATCGCCGGCCGCAAAGCATTCGTCTTCTTTGAATGGCGTCACCCAGACATGATGATCCACGAAGCCTGCCCGCTTTCGCCACCACGCATTCTTCGTGGCCAGTGGAAAACAATTATCACCCGGCATGAACTTGTATCCGACGGGCTCCCCGACAGCATTCTTCTTTGACGGGTTCACAACTTTCCAGGTACGAGCAGTCTCGAGATTCATATTGGCTCGCGCCTGTTTCTCGGACTTCAGCGGCGTTGCTTTCGCCACAAACGCATTCTCGTACGGATTGTTTTCGTCAACCGGCTCGGCCACTGCATCAATCTGCTGAACCGTATTGGCCACTCCGTCGAGGTCGAAGTCGAGGCGTACATTGAAGAAGTGCTGATGGTTCGGAGCGTACAGCTGAGGGGCTATCAGATTTCCGTATTTTGGTTTCTGCCCGGCTTCGAAGGCTCCCATGGAAAGGATCCCCGTCAGTTTCACTTCCAGCTGAATATTTCCATCCTGATACAGATACCAGAAGAACCCATATTCATAGTTTTCCACAGTCGACACGGACGAAATCACCAGACGGCGCGAGCGACGCACTTCCGGAACGGTCAGTCGGCGGTCGGTGTGTTTCCAGAGGATGCCGAAGTCTTCTTCATGCATGCAGATGGCGTTTTTGATTTTGAGTGCTTCACCGCGACTTGTGCAAAGATCGGCATCAAAATATTTGATCAGGCCGAGACAGTCGCAACCGAGTTCGAGGCTGTTGGCACACATGCCCATGCCGTACTCGCCGACATCGAACGCATTTTTTCGACGCTGAGTCGGTCCGGGGTCGCCATAAGGAACCACCATTTCTGTCAGGGAGGCTCGATAGAGAATCGATCGATCTTCGCCGTCGTCGGTGTATCTCAGATTGTGAAGCGTCAGCCCTTCCCGAGCATTGAAGCCAATCACAAACTTCCATTTTTGCCAGCTGACCTGATAACCGTCGACTGCGAAGCTCGGACCTTCCGGCTGCAGAATGTCGATTGACTTGATATCGGTCCGCTGATCGGGAACTCGATCGGCCGAATAATTTCCGGACTCGGGTGGCAGCGGCCAGGTTCCATGCTCTTCAATGCGAATCACTTTCATCGCATTCAGATCCACCACCGGCCTCAGGCCTTCGATTGGCCGCGCATAGCCGTTGTCCGTGGGATCGGTTCTGAGAAAGCAAAGCGGGCGAGCCAGTCGCATGGAACTGTCTTCGTCCGAGCCATAATTTCCGGCGCTCCAGATGTCGACCATCACCAGACTGGTGTCGTCCGTACCGCAGTGGCGAAGCAAAGCCGCCTTGAATTCTGGTGATGTCAGAACGGCCTGTTCACATTCGGTCTGCTCATCGATTGTCATCGTCGGCTGAACGTTGGGCACGGCCTTCCATGACAGCAGCGCAGACTTCGTTAATGAGACGGCCGTTTCGTAACAGCAGTTGGCTGCGTTGTCGAACAGCACCGCGAATGCTTCACGGTCCGGCAGACTTGCAGCCCAGTCCCCATGCACCGCGTCTTTGTGAGGCTCTTTGAGGCTGACCGACACAAACCGCGTGGTTGGTGTCACTTTTCCCAGTTGAGACAGCACTGAAACCGCCTGCTGAATTTCCGCAGCGGTGAGTGGTTTGAGCGGATGCATGCACTGGACTCCCGATAAACTGCGAAGCAAATGAACAGGCCCTCAGTTTAAGTTCGCAACCGGACGGCTCTCGCACGCACTGCAAGCCAAATCCTGTGCATTTACGGAATCGGCGTCGCAGCTGATGGACGTTCGTGCAGACAACTTAATCCATCTGTCCAAATTTGAAGCAGTCGCTGAAGAATGAACAGGCGAAAGGCGCTGTTCGTCGAATGTCGGTCCTGTCAGCACCGCTCGATCAATCGTTGAGCGGCATGGCTCACATTTCAGCAAAGCCTGCGCTGATCAGAGCGGCCTCGTAGTCTTCCGGGCGATTCAGATTGGTCAGAGTCTTCAGGGTTGGATCTGCCGTACGAAGGTCGTCCGTGGGAACTTCCAGAGTACGGAGTTCGTCAAATAGAAATCGGGGACGCAGTCGATCGGCCGTGAGTAATTTCAGCACGGTCGTCAGCACCTGAGGACGATAAACGGCCGCCAGAGGATGGTGATACTGACCGTCGAAAGGGACCGCAATATCATGGTCGCCCAGTCGCAAAAACATGGACTCCACAAACGCACGCACCAGCAGAGGAACATCGCAGCTGGTCGCGTAAACAGCATCGACGAAAGACGGCATCGCTCGCAGCCCGGCCGCCAGTCCTTCCAGAGGTCCTCGTTCCGGATGTTCATCGCGGGCCACGATCACCGCGTCTGGAAGCTCGGGCAAAAGCTGCTCGGGCGCGGCCACGATCACGATCGCCGATGGATGAACCACTTCGCCGATTAACCGGACAACACGCTGCAGCATTAACTCCGGCCCGAATGGCAGCGAGGCTTTGTCGCGACCCATGCGAGTCGATTTGCCTCCGCAGAGAATGATCGCACCTCGCCGAGCAATGTCGGAATTTTCATTGGTCAAAAATGAACTGACTGCGCAGGTCATCGGCTCCTCAGTTCTGAAAAGCAAAAGTTGGAGGCCATCATGCGGCGCGTGCTGCCTGGCTGTGCGATGTCAGAGGTGGCTGTTCTCGGTACCAATGCAGGATCCCCTGCAGCTTGGCCACACTTTCGGAGTGTCCGAGATATTTCAAAAGCCGTTCTGCGACGGTCGCGGTGTAGCGATTGAAGACGGGATGCAGCCAGCTGGCAACTTCGATTCGTTGTCCCACGGGAACCTTTTCGAAGCCCATTCCCGTCTTGAACTGATCGAGCGATCCGAGGCCCGACTGAATGGATTCGTAGCCGTAACTCACCGCGCGAATATCTCCAGCTCGCAATCGTTCGTGAAGGAACTGATAGATCAACGCGTTGTTCGGAAAGCAGTCCAGAAACTTCAGAGAAGAACGCACGATCAGCAGATTGGCAACGTCTTCCACAGTGAAAGAAATCAAATAGGCGGCCAGTTCATCGCCGACAAACGCGGCCCACGCTTCCGCGCCCTCGGTGGCAGCGGCGTGATGGTAGTAGCGAGCCCAGTAGGCCGCAAGATCTGAGGGAACTCGCCGCCCCTGACGGATGAGCGTGTCTGCGTTCAGGGAAATCGCATGCTTCGCCAGCAGTTCAAAATCCACACGTTCGACTCGACAGGCTTCGAGTCCCCGGCGGACCTGAGTTCGAGTGCGGCTTCGGAGCGATTGAAAATCGTAATCAGGATCGCTGCAGACAATTCGAAAACTGTTCACACCCTGTTCGAGCGGACAGCCAAACCGAGCCACAAGTCCATCCGTCCCAAGGACCGTGGCGATGTCCACCGTGTCGGCATCAATGTCTCTGTGATACGGAAAACTGCAGTAGACACCGCGATTGGGATTGAACCAGTAGATGCCGCTGACTTCGCGAACAGCATGGCCCATTCGCTGAAGAAAATCGACATGATGCAGCACACTGACAGACATAAAAACCTCAGCCGCAGCGGTTGGAAAACGTCACGGGAGTGTAAGCCAACACCGACCTGCGGCTC
This sequence comes from Planctomycetaceae bacterium, assembly GCA_041688565.1. GTDB lineage: Bacteria > Planctomycetota > Planctomycetia > Planctomycetales > Planctomycetaceae > SXXK01. Next base: position 2,756 of record JBDNHX010000579.1, on the reverse strand, counting down.
AAGAGGCATCCTGGTGTGGAGGAAACCGTGGACGTGGGATCAATGGCACTCGATGTAACAAAGTAGGCGTCACTCTCCGAGTGACGAAGGCCGCAAAACGCGGCCTTGGCATTCATCACTCGGAGAGTGATGGCTACTATAAACGCAAATCGACTGCCATTGGGCGTGGGATAAATGGCGTGGGATGCCGGCGTTCGCGTCCTCGAACCTGTCATACCCGAATCACAGTCCATTTCTTAGCAGTGATCCCAACGCGGTGATACCCAGTCAGTAACAGCTGCACAAATGCCTGGCGATCAGGGAAAGCGTTGCGGGCGAGAATACCGTTAAAATCCCCGGACGTGCGAGAATTTCATGGGAAGAGCAGAATTTCGCTCGCCATTTGGACGATTCCTGATACAGTTCCCGAATATCTGACGTCGGTCCACTTTGATCATGTGAAAACTTTTCACGCAGTGTAGACCAGATCAGCGAAGCATTCAGTTTCGATTCCATAGGCTGCTGAGCCTCTCAAGACTTCGGTTTTGAACTCGCTTTTCAATGGACGACTGCCAGTTCCAATAGTTCTTGAGGCCGCCCTTTTCAAGTTGGGTCTCCTGCATTCGGTCCTGGGAATGTTTCATTTTACCCCAGGAAAAAGAATGAATTTCAGAGACTTCGGGCTCGCCGAGCCCTTGTTGCGCGCCGTATTGCAGGAAGGCTATACCGTAGCCACTCCGATTCAGGCTCAAGCCATTCCCACTGTGCTCGAAGGGCACGATGTGATTGGAATTGCTCAAACCGGAACCGGAAAAACGGCAGCTTTTGCCCTTCCAGTTCTGCAGCGACTGTTGAATTCCTCTCCGGCTCAGAAAACCGGGCCTCGTCAGATTCGTGTGCTCGTTCTTGCGAGTACTCGTGAGCTGGCCGTTCAGATCCATGAAAGCTTCACGAATTACGGTGCGTTTGCATCGCTTCGGGTTGCAACGATTTACGGCGGTGTTGGTCAGCAGCCTCAGGTCAGTGCCCTGCGAAAGGGTGTCGACATTGTGGTGGCCACTCCCGGTCGATTGATGGACCTGATCAAGCAAGGTTACGTTCATCTCGACGGGCTGCAGACGCTGATTCTGGATGAAGCAGACCGCATGCTGGACATGGGCTTCTTTCCAGCCATTCGTCGGATTCTTGAATACGTCCCTCGCAAGCGGCAAACGCTGATGTTTTCCGCGACCATGAAGCCCGAGATTCGTGAACTGGCGAACTCGATCCTTCATAACCCGGTCAGCATTGCGATCGTGCCAAAGCAGAAGACGACTGAGCTTGTTGACCAGAGCGTTTGCTTTGTTCCGCAGAAGCAGAAGACTCGCCTGTTGATTGAGCTGCTTGTTCAGCACAATCCATCGCGAGCCATCGTGTTCAGCCGAACCAAGCATGGGGCCGATCGGATCGTTCGTAATTTGGTCGCCGCCGGTTTTAAGTCGGAAGCGATTCATGCGAACAAAAGCCAGAACAAGCGTCAGCGAATTCTGGAAGAGTTCAAGGGCCAGCGTCCGCCGATTCTGGTCGCCACGGATATCGCGGCGCGCGGGATTGACGTCGATCTGGTGTCGCACGTTTATCTGCACGATATGCCTACAGAAGAAGAAACCTACGTGCATCGAATTGGCCGTTCTGGTCGAGCCGGTGCGACAGGGGTTGCTATTTCTCTGTGTGATTCCGAAGAGCGTCGGATGCTGCGAAGCATCGAGAAGCTGATCGGAATGAAGATCGATGTTCTCGAGGTGCCCGGGTTTGATATGAACCAGCACGTTGAGGAAGCCCCTCGTGAAGAACGGCATCGTGGCGAACGGTCTCAGCGTGGCGGCCAGCGACCCGGGCAACGTCCGGCTCGTCTGCATCCCCTGCAGGCCGCTCGTGGCGAACAGCCGGTAAGTTCTCCTGATCGAGGAGATCGGCCGCGCAGTGCAGCTCCGGCGCGAGACGATCGGCCGCGAACTCCGCGTGCTGGTGATCGTACCGAGCCGCCTCGAAAAGATCTGGGGCGAGATGCGGAACGTCAGCGACGTCCGGATCCACGTCGTCAGGATCGTCCGGTGGCAAACGCTGATCTGCGTCGACAGCCGAATCGCCCGGCTCCGAATCATCCGGCGGCGGGACCGCTGGCCAGTCGGACTCAGGCCCGTCGCCCAAATGTGGGCGAAGCACGTAATGATTCCCACAGCAGCTTTGGTGATGGGATCGAAGTCGAAGAGCGGAGCTCATCGGCTCAAGGCGAACGCCGGCCGGAACGCCGTCGTCGCCCAGCGACACGAACGAACTAGCTTCTCGCTGTTCGTTCTTACGGCAGGCCGCAGGCAACTGCGTTGAATGCACCTCCGGCAGCATTCAAAGCCGTTCTGGTCATAAAGTTGACAGAGAATCGGGACGCCGGATCCCAGAACATAAGCAGGATTGTAAGCCGCAGCCTGCTGCGGCTTACGGTCTGAGCCCTGTGGCTTCTCGCCAGCTCAAACCCCACTCGCTGTTTCGTTTCCTTCATCACCGATGCCGGGCGACCGACTTGCACAGTCGCGATTCGCCGCGTTGAGAATTCATATCAAAATTATGGAACAAGAACTCATGTCCGTTAGTGAAATTTCTGAAGCAATCAATCCCCAGGAAATCGAAGTCGATGCCCAGGCTATGATTGCGATCGAATCCGAGGTCGTTGTGTCTGAACCCGCGGCGGAAGTCGCTGTGGTGGCTGTGGCTGAAGTGGCTGTGGCTGAAGTGGCTGT
>JBDNHX010000578.1:0-87364 GCA_041688565.1 Planctomycetaceae bacterium | reverse complement strand
GATGCGAACGGAAATGTGACAGCGACAACTCTGCCACTCGAGGCAGCTCACAAAATCCTGTCACTGAGCCTTCCGGAGTCTGCCAGCACTTCGTCGCCACCGGTCGGACCATGGCAGCTGGGGCGACTTCAGCCGCTGACTGCCGGAGAACAGGCCTGGCTGGCGGGTCCTGTGGAAGTTCTTAAATCACCCGAGCTTCGCCAACTGCTGGTCCTTGTGCCCGAACAACAATGGCAGAGTCTGCGGCGGGAGGTCATGCTGCCGCCGCTGATGATTGGGGCCGTGACTTTGCTGATCATGGTTTCCGCTTCCTTCTGGCTGGCTGCGAGAATGGGCGGGCGGCTGAAACGCATGCAGCAGCATGTTCAACAGCTTGCGTCGCTGGAGTTTGATCGGCTGCTGCCCATCACCGGTAACGATGAGCTGCAGGAACTGGCGACATCGATCAATCGAATGGCTCAGGATCTGCAGTCCACGACGGCTCGCATCCGGCAGACCGAACGAACCTCGCTGATCACTCAAGTCGCGGGCGGACTGGCTCATCAACTGCGAAATTCAATCACCGGAGCCCGCATGGCGGTTCAGCTGCATCTGCGACGATGTCGTGACGCTGATCGCGAAAGCCTGGACGTGGCGATTCGTCAGTTGTCGCTGACGGAGAATCAAATCCGCGGGCTTCTGCGAATGACTCGTGATGCCCAACAGCCGCCAGTCCCCGGACGAATCGACGAGATTCTCCGGACGATCGTGAATCTGCTGGAGCCTCAATGCCAGCACTCCGAAATCCGACTGACGCTGAGGTTGCCATCGGAAACGGAACGTTCAAAGCTCGCTGTGGCCGACTTTGAACAGATGCAGGCTTCGTTGTTGAATCTGGTTCAAAATGCCGTCGAAGCCTGTGGTCCAAAAGGCCGCGTCGATGTGATTGTGAGTTTGCTTGATGGTCTCAATTTGCAAAACGGAACGCGGGAAATGCCGGTTATTCGAGTCGATGTCGTGGATAGCGGGCCGGGCGTTCCGGAGACACTCGGGCAACGCATCTTTGATCCATTCGTGACCGGAAAGCCGGAAGGCGTTGGGCTGGGCCTGACACTCGCGGCTCAGACAGCGGAGGACTACGGGGGAAGCCTGCGGTTCGATCGAATCGACCAGGGGACTCGGTTTCGTTTTGAGATTACGACGGTTTTACAAACTTCGTAATGCTGCAAGGCGAGCGGCAGATTAGGAACACCCAAGCCGAACAACCGAACGTTAGCGCGATGCCGGGTCGCCGTTAAATGGTGCATGTAAAAACTGGGGCACCAACGCTCAATGGTAATCGATTTGACAAAGTAGGCGTCACTCTCCGAGGTTGTGAAGGCTGTAAAACGCGGCCCCTGGTACTCATCATTCGGAGAGTGATGGCCGCTAGAATCGTAATTCGACTGCCAGTGGGCCAACGCTGCGATTCAAACCCGATATGGGTTGGATTATCTTTCGCCGTTGCCGGTAGAAAGATTGCCGTAGTGCCGGGTGAAATCCGCGAGGCTCATTTTGTCGAGCTTAATCCCGGCCTGTTCAAACATGCCTCGCGTTCGACGGCTTTGCTGCCATTCGTTCGTGTCTACGAAACCATCGCCGTTGCTGTCGAGTCGTCTGAAGGATTCAGTCGCCATCACGTTGGGATCGCCACCGCCCCAAGCGCCGCGGGAGGCGTCTGGACCTGTTCCGGGCGGAGTCGTCGTTCCATTATCGCCGGCCTGCTGCCCAGGAGCAGCGGGTTTCCGTTTTGCTGGAGTTGCGTTGACGATGAGCAACCGCTTGCGACCTGTGTCGACAAGGGCGTTCTGGCTGGCCGCTGCGGCATCGGCTGCCGTCAATTCTTCAGGGGTCAAGTATCCGTCCTGATCCGTGTCCATTGTATCGAACTGCTCGATATCCGCTCGTCGAGTCATCATCCATTCGTACATGCCAAGCTGGCCGTCGAAGTCGGTATCGATTTCGCTGTACAGCGGAGGCAGTGTCAACGTGACCGGCTTCTTCGGCTTCATCTTGTAAGGAGTCAGCGTCTTGACACCGGCAGTCGCCGTGTTCGCCTGTTGTGGGGCACCAGGTGGAGGATTGCTGCCGCCGTTCATGCTGGAACGAAAACTGTTCCGCATATCATCAACGGAAATCCCGGCTTTCAGTTCAACGCCGCGAGCCTTCATCATGTCGCGAACAAACGACGGCATCCGATCAATCTCTTCCTGATCAATCTTGCCGTTCCCGTTGCTGTCCATCATGGAACCAAAACGACTGCTGCGATCGCTGCCTGGATCACCACCGGGCGGACCGCCGAAACTGCCGCCGCTAAATCCGTCAGGAGGACCACCAAAACCTCCACCGCCGAAACCACCTCGTGGGCCGCCGCTACCCGAGTCGTCATCGCCGCGACTGCCTCGGTCTCGTCTGTCGCCCCGGTCCCCGCGATCCTGAGCCTGGGCAGACTCAACAAGGGTTCTGCCTGCGATCAATGCAAGCAGAGTCACAACAAAAAATCGTTTCATCGGCTTTCTCCGGCCGCAATGCCATCTCTGACGAAGAATAGGAAGTCTAATAATACTCACCAAAGAGCGAACTGGCGGTCATGGAGCGGATTTAAGCATCGACGGCAGCGGCACTCCGCGGGAGTCAACCGCTGCTCGATAAAGCCTGAACCTGCAGTGTGTTGTGTTTAACCCCGTGGAGATATCGATGAATCGACATCTTTTGGGATTTCCCCAGACTCCCGGGGCGATTATTAGGGTTTGAGCCAACTGCCGACGGCTCGTCCGCCGGTCGCACGTGGGTTCATTTGTTCAGTTTTCAGGCAATTGATGTAACCGTCAAGGTCCACTCAACTGGCCAATATTGACATATTTCCGCGAAATTGACTCATAGGTTTTAGAAGACGTCGACGCCCGTGCGGAGCATGGGGAAACTTTGCCCCTCATAAAGAAGTTAGGAAAGCTGCGTTCAGGGCCTGATAAAATTGGTGTCGTAGTTTGACGGAAAACGTTCAATTCCGGATCTGGCTATCTGGGGTGCTACGAGTTGAATCTGCACGTTTGAGCAGGCGTTTAAATCTGGGATGTTGCGGTGCGCAACGGAATCGAAGCATGAAAATTCGCAATTACAGCTCTGTTTGTTTCTCTGCCACACTGCTGATTTCCGTCATTTGCTCGGTTATAGCCAGTGCGCAGGAGGCCTCCAGGCCGGGGAATGAACTGGATTTATTGCGAAACGAAGACATTCGCCAACAGCTGGGGCTGTCTGCGGCACAGTTGGAAAAGCTGACGGAGGCTGCCAAGGGCGGAAGTCCGGGGCGGGAAGTGTTTGATCCGTTTCTGCAGCGAATGAAAGAGACCACTGACGAAGCCGAACGGGCCAAAATTCGCGAGGAGATGCAGCACGCCATCAAGAAAGCGGGTGAAGACGCCGGCGGGCGAGCTCTGACGATTCTGGACAGCCGGCAGTTAACGGTACTGCGGACTCTTTACATTAAACTGGCCGGCGTTCGGGCTCTTTCGGATCCCCGTGTTGCCGCGGAATTCGGTTTGACGGACGAACAAAAGAAGCAGATAGAAACGCTCGCTGCGGAACGGCGCGAAGCCGCGTCAAAAATGTCGGGCGAATCAACTCCCGAAGAACTGGCTGCGTTTACGACGGAATGGGAAACCAAGTACCTCGCGGTGCTGAATGACGACCAGAAAAAGATCTGGTCCGAGCAGTCAGGCCCGGCCGCTGTGGCAGTGGCTGCTGCCCCAGGAGCCGCGGCCACCAGCGAAAACGCAGCGATGACAGCCGATGGAGAAGCGCCGGCAGGAGCGGAAGTCATGTCCAGCTTTGGAGGCGCGGCAGACGTCGGCGATGCGGGGCAGCTGGTGGAGAAGTTCTCCTTCAATTTTCGTTACGCAGCCTGGGATCAGGTGCTGCAGGATTTTGCCGTGGGCGCAGGCTACACGCTGGATCTTAATCAGGTGCCGCCTGGAACCTTCAGCCACCTCGACGGCAAAGAATATACCGCAAGGCAGACGATGGATATTCTCAACGGCTACCTGCAGCGGAAGGGATTTGCCTTGGTTTTGAAAGACGGGTTTCTGGTCTGTCTGAATGTCGACAAGGGCATCCCGCCAAATCTGATCCCAGACGTCACGACCGACGATCTGCTGAAAATTGAGAATGGCGTCAATATCATCGGTGACAACGAAATTGTCCGCATTGAAATTCCGCTGGACAAGTTGGACGTTGGCGTCATGGCTCAGGAAGTTGAGCAGCTGCTGGGGCCACTGGGCACGATGACCGCGTTCACTCAAACGGGATCGCTGATCATTGCCGACACGGGTTCAAATCTGCGGCGCATCCGATCTTATGTTGACACGTCTATGGCTCGCAAACAGGGCGATCTTGTCTTCAAGACTTATCCGCTCATGAACATCGACGCGGAAGAAGCGGAATTCATGCTGCTGAATCAGTTCGGTATGCGACAGGGAGTCGCCAATGTCAGTGCTGGTGGCGGCGGAGATCGTCGGGGAGGTCCTCCAGCGACGCCAGCGGCACCAGTCGGCGGGGCGCTGCAGGTCATGTCGGACATTCGCACGAACAGCCTTTTTGTCACTGCGTCTCCCGACCAGCAGAAGCTTGTCGAGGAAATCGTAAAAGCGATTGATATTTCTGAAGGTCCGAATGGCGAAAAGCTGACTCGGTTGGGCAACACCGGACCGTTTTTGCGAGTCTACAAAGTCAGCGGACGTGCCGATCAGGTTGCGCAAAGCATCACAGCTATGATGCCAGGCGTGGTCGTCAACGAAGACGGCCAGGCAGGCACGGTGCATATTTTTGGAACCCCCAAGCAGCATGATCAGGTTGCCGAATGGGTTCGAGCATTCGGTGAAGGAACGGGCGCTGGCGGTTCAGTGGCCGTGATTCCTCTGGCCAAAATGGATCCACTGTCAGCAGCCGCGACGTTGCGGAATCTGTTTATTTCCGAAGGTGCAAACGCGCCAACCATTGAAACGGATCTCTACGGCAATCGCATCATTGTCAAAGGAACCGCGATTCAGGTTGAGCAGATCAAACAGGTGCTGCTGGATCTGGGCGAAGACGGTACCGGGGTGAAGAAAAAAGGGGAAGGCGGGACGGTTCGTCGGTATTCACTTCGTGGTCGCGATCCGGCCGAATTTATTCCTTACCTGGAGCAGGAATGGCAGGCCACTGAGAAGTCTCCGATCCGAATTGTCATCCCGAAAAGATCCGGTCCGATCAAAGGCCTGAAGACTCCGTCAGGCGATCTGCTTCCGCGGGAACTGGATTCGCGCGGGCAGGAACCTGAGCAGGATTCAGCGGTCGGCGAACCCACGACGAAAGTATCTCCGAAGAAATCCGGAATCCGCAAGCAGAGCGGCTATGTTCCGGTGGCTCGCCAGACCGACGAGGCCGCTGCACTGCCAGCAGCTCCCGCGAATCAGGCAGCTGGTAACGAAGAAGAGCCGATTCAGATTGTTGTTGATGGCGATGAACTGCTGCTGTTTTCACGCGACGAAAATGCGCTCGATCGACTTGAAGAGACCATGGATTTTCTGCAGCAGTCGATTCCGTTTCGAACCAAATGGACGGTGTTTTATCTTCAGGCGGCTGATGCCACGGAAGCGGCTGCACTCCTGGAACAGTTTATTCCCAGCAGCAGCGTTTCCAGCACATCGTCGTCGGGCAGTTTTGGGCTGAGTTCCATGTTCAGTCCGCTGACACAGTCGGTTTCTGATATGACCGGACTGAGCGGACTCGGTTCAAATCCGCAGACATTGCGAATCATTCCCGATACACGTTCAAATTCGCTGTTCGTCACCGGGCCGCAGGCCTCGGTTGAGGAAGCGGAAAGCTTTCTTGAGATCCTTGATTCGACAAATATTCCCGAGTCGCTGCGAGAAATGCAGCCGCGGCGAATCGAAGTGAAGCATGCGGAGATTGAAGATATCGCCACGATGGTGAATGAAACCTTCAAGCCATACATGGAGCCGCCCGGTGGCCGCGGTCAGCAACAGAATCCACTGGCACAGATGTTTGGCGGTGGCGGCGGTGGTGGAAAAGGCAATGAGCCTCAGGGAGTGCAGATGACCGTTGCTGTTGACCGTCAGACAAGTTCGCTTGTGATCTCCTCCAGCGAAGCTCTGTTCATGAAAGTCAGTGCCATGGTGAAGGAATCCGACGACGCGGCTCAAAAGGCTAACCGGACCATTCGAGTCGTTCAGCTGAAACATTCTGATGCGACGCAGCTTCAGGATTCTCTGAAGTCTCTGTTTCCTCGAGTCACCTCCAGCGCGACTCGTCCGACATCGTCAACAACGAACACCCCGCCGGTGCCCGGTGGCGAAAACCGAGGCGGGGAGAATCGCGGAGGCGGTCAGCAACAACAGCAACAACAGCAGCAGGCAGATCAATTCCAGCAGATGATCCAGGAGCGGATGCGTCAGCAGGGTGGCGGGAACATCGGCGGTCGTGGCGGCGATTCGCCGTTCGGGGGAGGATTTAATCCGTTCGGCGGTGGGGCTCAAGGCGGCCGGGGTGGTCGAGGCGGTCGTTAGAACAGGTCTTGATTAGTGAAATTTTTGGCAGCGTTGATTTATGTTCCTTCGGGATTTACTGCACTGTTCAGCCACCTCAAATCAGCCGCGTCAAAAAAAGATTTGTGGCTGCCAGAGTTTCTGGTACTGAGTTTTTAAAACCGATTACGCCTCGTTTTCATCGTAAAGCTCTGAAATGGATCTTGGTCAGCTACTTCTCAATGAAGGCCTTGTCACTCGTGAGCACCTGCAGCAGGCTCGCGAATCGCATTCAGGAATGCGCATTGACCAGGCACTCGTGAAACTGGGCGTTGTCACAGAAGATGCCATTCTGCGAACGTTGTCCGACGAATTCGGGATGGATTACATCGACCTCAAGGATATTGAAGTCGATGCCGATCTGCTGGCCAAATTTCCGACGTCGGCGATCTATCGACATTCCCTGTTGCCGCTGTACCGACTGAACGGACATGTGGTTGTCGCCACTTCCGATCCACTGAACCTGGAGGGGCTGGATGAGCTCAGCACAGTCAGCGGATTCAAGCTGGAACCGGTGCTCACGCGAAGTGGTGAACTTGGCAGTCGGATTCATGAACTGCTGGGTGTTGGTGGCGACACCATCAATGAACTGGTTCGCCGGCGGAGTGAAGAAGGCATCGAGCTGCTTGAGGAAATTAATGAAGACTTCGGCGAGCTGGCTGAAGGTGCTCAGGCTCCGTCGGTCATCAAACTGGTGAACGAGCTGCTGATGGAAGCCGTCAAGCTGCAGACCAGCGACGTGCATATTGAACCGCAGGAAAATGGAATGCGAGTTCGATATCGACTGGACGGAATGCTGCGAATCCAACCGACGCCACCAGAGATCGCTCAGTTCTATTCGGCGATTGTGACTCGTCTGAAAATCATGTCGCACCTGAACATTGCGGAAAAGCGATTGCCGCAGGACGGTCGAATCAAACTGCGCGTCTCGGGTCGCGAGGTGGATGTTCGTGTTTCGATCATTCCCATGATGCACGGCGAAGGCGTGGTCATGCGACTGCTTGACAAAGCCCGCATGAAGTTTGACCTGAAAGCGGTGGGCATGCCGCCGACAGTTTCAAAAATCTTTAAACAGCTGATTGACCTTCCTCACGGAATTGTGCTGGTCACCGGTCCCACCGGCAGCGGTAAATCCACGACGCTTTATAGTGCTTTGAATGAAATCAAAGACCCGACCATCAAGATCATCACCGTGGAAGACCCGGTGGAATATCAGATGGATGGAATCAGCCAGATTCAGGTTCACAGTCGCATCGGTCTGACGTTCGCCGGTGCGCTGCGAAGCATTCTGCGACACGACCCGGACGTTGTGCTCATCGGAGAAATTCGTGACGGTGAAACAGCGCAGGCGGCGATTCAGGCATCGCTCACTGGACACCTGGTGTTCAGCACTCTGCACACAAACGACGCGCCTGGCACGTTTACTCGCCTGATCGATATGGGCGTCGAGCCGTATCTGGTGGCCAGTACTGTCGAAGGGATTCTGGCCCAGCGTTTGGTGCGTCGACTTTGTCCTCACTGCAAAGTCGCGACGCCCGTGGAGAAGCTCGAAATTCCTCGCGACTTTCCGGAGCCAATTCCCGCCACCGTGTTTGAACCGGTTGGTTGTCGAGAATGTCGGGACACGGGATATTCGGGTCGAATTGGCGTGTTTGAATTGTTGCGGACGGATCCAACCATTCAACGGATGTGTTCCGAGAGCCGCAGCAGCATGGACATCCGCGATTACGCCACCAAGGCTGGAATGACCACTTTACGATCCAGCGGCTGGGAACAGGTCCTCGCCGGAGTTACAAGTATCGAAGAAGTCCTGCGAATTACTCGTGGCGACATTGTGGCCTAATGAGTCGATTCTGATTTCTAAACATCATGCCTGACTTCAAATATCTAGCACGCGAGCTGACCGGCAAGAAGGTCTCGGGCACGCTTACGGCGTCCAGCGAAAAAGATGCGCTCGCCAGCTTGTCGTCACGAAATCTGTTTCCGGTGTCTGTGGCTCAGACGGATCAGTCAAAGCAGCAGTCTACGACGGGATCGCGGCGAGTCCCCGCCAGGTTTTTGACCGTCTTTTATAATCAGCTGGCCGATCTGCTGAAGTCCGGAGTTCCGCTGCTGCGATCTCTTCAGCTTCTGGAAGATCAGACGTCGCATTCGTCGCTGAAGTTTGTAATTCAGGATGTGCGTGAGCAGGTTGCTGACGGAACGCGGCTCAACGATGCGATGCGGCGTCATCCGAAAGCGTTTAACTTTCTGACCGTCAGCATGGTCAAGGCCGGCGAAGAAGGCGGATTTCTCGAAGACGTGCTCGCCCGAATTGCAGCGTTCAATGACCATCAGGAAGAGCTGAAGGGAAAAGTCACCGGAGCGATGGTGTACCCGGTGTTTCTGCTGGTTGTCGGCTTTCTGGTCGTGGCCGCGATGATGGTCTGGGTCGTACCAAACTTTGCTCCCATGTTCGACAGTATGAAAAAAGAAGGCACGCTGCCGTGGGCGACAACCACGCTGTTCAGCATCAGCGATACGGTCCAGGCCTACGGACTGCTGATGGCCGTGTCGGCCGCTGGCGGTGTGGCCGCACTGGTCTCTTATGTTCGATCTGAGAAGGGTCATCGCTGGCTGGACGAATGGAAACTGAAGGTCCCGGGTCTGGGCGGAATTCTGCAAAGTCTCGCCGTCGCCCGCTTCTCACGCATGCTCGGCACACTGCTCAAGAACGGCGTCCCCATTCTGCAGTCGCTGCGAATTGCGAAAGATGCCAGCGGTAATCTGGTCCTTGCGGAAGCGATTGGAAACGCGGCAGACAACGTTAGCAGCGGGCAGTCGCTGGCCGTTCCGCTGCGAGCCAGCGGCCAGTTCTCGAAGGACCTGATCGAAATGATTGCGGTGGGTGAGGAAGCGAATAATCTGGAAAACGTCTTGATCGGAGTTGCTGATAACCTGGAAAAACGCACCAGTCGCAGGATTGATATGGTCGTGCGACTTTTGGAACCCATGATGCTGCTGGTCATGGCGGGAGTCGTTGTGTTCATCGTCATGGCGTTGTTGTTGCCCGTCATGACCATGTCGACAAGGGCCAATTAACGGTCATGTGGCATCCCAACATTGAGCATCTTGCTCGGGTGCAGCCGAATGTGAAGAATGGTTGGAAAAAACAAACGAATTGCGGGACACTTCCCCTCTTTCCGGCGGTGTCAGGGGTTGAATATCCGGAGCTGAAAGACCGAGTGCGTGTCTTCAGAATCGGCGACCTGGCCGCACAGCAGACGCAAACTGGATCATCAATTGGAGAACAGGAACTTAGTTATCATGCGAAAATCAAACACAACAGTCCGGACGTTTGCATCCCGGTCGGGCTTTACTTTGCTCGAACTTCTGATCGTGCTCGCCATCATTCTGGTCATTGCGGCCATGGTGGTTCCCAACCTGATCGGCAGCCAGCAGACGGCGAATGAAAAGGCGACTTTGGCTACAGTCAAGCGTCTCGAAGGAACCGTCGGAGCATACGCCGCTGACCACGACGGAACGTATTTCAAGGGAACAGGCAGCGAAGCCTGGCAGGCTATGATCAGCCCCGGCACGTATAAAGGCCGCAAGCTGCGTCCGTATATGGAAGAAGCTCCGACCGATGCCTGGGGAAACGTTCTGCAGTATGAATGGACGGGCGACGGTCACAGCAAAAAGCAGAATGCTCTGAAGCCAGCGATCTGGTCAACAGGTCCTGACGGACAGGGTGACGGAACCAATGCCGGCGGAATCCCATTGAACAACTGGACTCCGGCAAGCGGCAGCACGGATAAGTAGGCTGAGATCTTTCGCATTTCGGCCAGGTGTCTTGTGGCCGTGCGGTAGAACGGCGCGACGAACTTTGTCAATTGTTTGCCCTCTGGTTGCTAATTATTGATTTCAGAAGGGTACCCTGGGCTGGACTCACGACCTGACCAAAGCCCCGTTCTTCAAGGCTGATCTGCATGCGTCGCCGTCAACTGATCATCATCGCTCACAGTACACCGAGAACAGCGTTCTCGTTGCTTGAGTTGATGATTGTTCTGGCGGTGATGCTGACGATTTCCGCGCTGGCGGCCCCGACGCTGATGGATCGCGTACAGAATGGCCGCATTCAGGAGGCTGCGGAGAATGTCCGCGAAGTGCTTGCGAATGCGCGGCGGTATGCGATTGATTCCGGACTGGACTATCACTTTCGTTTCGAGGTTGATGGGCAGGCGGTGGTTGCGATTCCTGCCGAGCAGTTGGCTTCCCCATCCAACAATTTCACGTCGGATCCCAAAGACACGCGTTCTGTCCTGGAAGCACTGATTCTGGATGATGGGCTTTTTTTGCGAGCCCAAAAGGATGAAAACGCCGGTGGCGAAACGCTGGAATCCAAAGCCTTTGACACGTTGGCAGAAGCCGCCGATCTTGCGCAACGAACCTGGTCGCTTCCGATTCTGTTTCGTTTCGATGGGACAGCAGAAGATCGCAGCTTTCGAGTGATGGATGAAGAAGGCCGCGCCGCCGTCGTCACCGTGCGGGGGCTCACAGGCGCCGTTCGAGTCGGGCCGGTTTTCGTGATGGAGGATAACTGATGCGGATCATCAGCCGTTCCATCAAAACACGCGGCCACTGGCATTCGATAAATGGGGCTCTGGTCACTGCGTCGCCGCTACTTTCGAAACGGCACGGGCTGACTTTACTGGAAGTCATTATTTCCGTCGCCATTTTTCTGGGCGGACTGACGGCCATCATGCAGGGACTGGCAATGGGGCAGCGATCGGAGCTGGCCGCGCGACTGCAGTCGGAAGCGGTGCTCCGCTGCGAATCAAAAATAGGCGAAATTGTCTGCGGCGCGGCGGAGGCCAGGAGTTCTCAGGGCAGTCGATTCGACGACGATGAAATCGGTAACTGGGAATGGAGCTCTGAGGTTGCAGAATCCGCAACGAGCGGGCTGTTGCAGGTGACGGTGGTGGTCGAGCACAAGCCCGGCGGTGAAGAGCCGAATGCGGCGTTCACGCTGGTCCGCTATATGCGGGATCCGCAGATGTTTCTGGACGCGGCACTGCAGGAGAGCGGCGAATGAGGCACGTTGCCAACATCATCCCGCGTCAAAGTCGGTCGGCGTTTACGCTGCTGGAACTTCTGATCGCGGTAGGGCTGACATCTATCTTGATGATCGCTCTGTTTTCGGCTCTGCAGATTTATTTTGATCTGCAGGTGGACAGTCATGAAGAGATCACTCGCCAGCAGGTTTCACGAACTCTGCTGCGGCAGATCACCCGCGATATTCAGTCGGTTGTCTTCGCAAAGAAGAAGGCCACCGATGATGAAACAGGTGGGACTGCGACAAGCACAAGCAGCCCGGCTTCCACCAGCACAGGCGGCAGCACAAGCGGCGCAAGCACGGGAACTTCCGGTTCGACGAGCAGCAGCACGGGCTCATCAGGCTCAACGTCATCCAGCAGCGGATTGTCAGGAACGAGCAGCTCAAGCGGCACAAGTTCCAGCTCCGGAACTCTGGACGGAAATTCTTATGGGCAGTCTTCGATTGATGCGGAGACGGTGCTGACCACCTACACGAACGGGCTGGTTGGCAGTGCATCGGACCTGCAGTTATTTGTCAGTCGGCCCGATCGAACTCTCTCCTACGTTGCGGCGCAGGACTTGACTTCCACATCCGAACGCACCAGCGACCTGATGATTATCCGCTACCTGATGGCTGACAGCGGTGCCGGCGGGTTATCCGCAAAGATCGCTGACAGGGAGTCGTTCGGAAACGATCATGGGCCGATCGGTCTGGCTCGGATGCAGGGCGATCTTTATGGGCTCAGCACCGCCATGGAAACCAGCGAAGAATCGCCTCAGCTCACCGCCTCCACACTGCTGGCAAAGGAAGTTTCAGGTTTGACGTTTCGCTATTTCGATGGCATCAACTGGCAGGAATCGTGGGACAGCAACGCGATGAATGAAATGCCAAAGGCCATTGAAATCACGTTGACTCTGCGTAATCCCGACGAAGAAGACGGGCAGTCATCCTCTGGCGAGGAAACGGACATCTACGCGTTGCCCGAGACCACTCATCGAATGGTCGTTCCCATTCCCGTTGCAGAACCCTTTGTGACGGAGTCTGCACTGTGAGACGCGTACATGATCGGTCACATCAGCGAATCTCTGCCGGATGGCACCGTTCCGGGTCACACCATCGACGCGGCTTCGTGCTTCTGGTCGTGACCGTCGTCATTATTTTGCTGTCGCTGGCCGCGTACGGATACATGGGCACGATGGAAACGGAACATCGTGCCTCATCCATGTTTGGCCGCGACGTCGAAGCACGCCTTGCTGCGGAATCGGGGATTGAATATGCCGCATCACAGATTGCGTTGAAGGAACTTGACCCGACGCTTGATGTCTTCCACAACCCGGCGATCTTTCACAATCAGCCGATGAACGAATCCGATACTCCGCGTGGCCAGGTGCGATTTTCGATCATTGTGCCTAACGGAACGGGCATTGCCGCAGGATCGCCGCGGGCGGGACTGATGACGGAGAATTCGAAGTTCAACATCAACCGTCTGATGGAATTTGAAAACGATACGGATGACGACACTGATCCCTATCTGGCGATTTCTTTCATTCCCAACATGACCGAAGACATCTGCAACGCGATCCTCGACTGGATCGACAGCGATGAAGAAGCGCGGATTGGAGGCGCCGAGTCCACAACGTATCAGGGGCTGGCGGTGCCGTATTCCGCACGAAACGCGCCCATGGAATCCATTGATGAACTGCTGCAGATTCAGGGAATCACACCGGCTTTGTTTTATGGGGAGGATGCCAATCGAAACGGAATGCTGGATCCCGGTGAAGATGATAACGCAGAGAGTCTGCCGCTCGACAATGCGGACGGTATCCTCAACATTGGCTTCCGCGATTATTTCACGGTCTCAAGTCGCGAACGAAACACAGTGCCCGGTGGTGACAAAAAGATCAACATCAACAACGGCATTGTGGCTGAGATGTTTGATCTGCTTGAAGAAGAATTTGATACGCAAACGGCGACGTTCATTACAGCTTACCGCATGACGGGCGATCAGAACGCAGACTCGATGGCCCAGGGTAAGCTGACGATTGAGCAGCAGCAGGTAGTGGACTGGATCGCGAAGAATATTTCGGACGGACAACTTGGCCAGGTGACTCGCGGTGGAATTGATCTGATTGAACCTCCGAAGTCTCAGTTTCGGTCCATTTACGATCTGATCGATGCGCAAGTGCAGATTGAGATCAATGGGGCTCAGACAACGTTGCCAAGCCCGTGGACGTCCGATCCAGGCACGCTGCTTTCGACACTGCCCGAGCTGGAAGAAAAGTTGACCGTCTTAAATGATGAGTTCATTGATGGCCGCATTAACATCAATCAGTCGCCGCGTGAAATTCTGCTGGTGATGCCCGACATGACGGAAACAATTG
This sequence comes from Planctomycetaceae bacterium, assembly GCA_041688565.1. GTDB lineage: Bacteria > Planctomycetota > Planctomycetia > Planctomycetales > Planctomycetaceae > SXXK01. The sequence continues at coordinate 73,307 of JBDNHX010000578.1, read as the reverse complement.
CCGATGCCATCCTGATGGCTCGCCCGCCGATTGAAGCCGGAGGAATGTCGGAAGCCATGATGGCCAATCGAATCTCCCCGGTCTGGCTGCTGGCGGAGGGCCTTGTAGACCTGGCGACGTTCAAGCGTCTGGGGCCGTGGTTAACCACCGGAGGTGACGTGTACTCTTTTCAGGCGATTGGCCATTTCGATCAGGGCGGTCCCTCAACTCGTCTGGAAGCGATGATCGACGCCACCAAATTGCCGCCCCGCGTGATCTTTCAGCGAGACCTGACCGGTCTCGGCCGTGGCTTTGCGCCGTCTCTGCTGAGCGGTGGCACGGGCAGATAGCGGTGGCCAACTTGTATGTCGAACTGCTGGAACGACTCGGTGACGATCGCGGCGAGTTCGGCAACAGTCGGACGTCGTCGAAAGGACAAAACGCAGTGTCTCTAATCTTACCAGGTCTAATGATCCTCGCGTGATTCTGGCTGACGAACCCACGGCTGCACTGGACAGCCATCGTGGTCGACAGGGGATGGAACTTTTCCTGGAGGTGCTTGATACGATCTATGAGATAGAAGACGGAGCGATTCACCTGGCACAGAAATCATCAGTGCATTCCAGACCGTAGCACATAAAATCACTGGCGGATTTAGGATGTTTTCCTTCCGCCCCTTGCCGGCTCGCCCAGCAGGAACGGATGTTTTGAAGTTAGAAGAATCCTTCGCAATACGACCGCTCCCCTGCCCAGCTTGCCTGGCAGGAAGCCAAGTTTCATAGCGGTGCCCCAGGATTCATTGTGCAAAACTTTTCGTTCCGGTTGGACGAGCCAACCGGGGCGGCTTCGTGTTCAGTCTCGGTGTCTAACCATAAAACGTTCGCTCGTGCCAGGCAAGCTGGCACGGGGCGGATACCGTCGGTTCATCCGACGTCTTTGGGAACGAGATACAGTGTTAAAGCAGCCGTCAATCGATCGTCGGAATCATCGACGATGCTGTTGGCGTTTGTAGAGATCTTTTCCGCCGCGTCACAAAGCGCACTCAGATCAAGACCGCCGAGGCTACCAGTGTGTCCGTCGATCATATTCTCAGAGACCAATTGAAATAGCTCGCGTGCCCGTGAAGCGTGTCGTTGAACGCCGATCGGGCGACCCTCACGCATCTTGACACCGGCAGCCGCCAGCTTGATCAGGCCCTTCAGAAAATCGGCCTCTCGACCGGATCGTCCGCATGCAATCCACAGTTGCTCCCAGGTCTCGTGAGCTTCCCAATAGAATCCATGGTTGAACAGGTCGATGCCGAAGAGATAGTCGGAGGACACCTTCCATCCGGAAACCAGACTGACCGACGCGACGGGTCCCTGCTGAACTTCGCCCGGTGAGATCACGTGCAGTCCGTAGCTGTGTCCCGCCGGGTCGCTGATCGGATGAGGCAGACGTCCGGGGACGTACGAATACGGCGGAAGCGGCCGATCAGGGCACAGTCGTAACATGAATGTCAGTCCTCAATACAGAAGAGTTCAAAGGAAGAGCTCAGGGGGCAGCCTCTTTTTTTGCAGCTAACGAGGGCGTTGCTCTGGGCTGACATGGCTTGGCCTTTCAGGCCCAGAACCCGAATAGCATTGGCCTTTCAGGCCGGAACACAAACAACGTTGGCCTTTCAGCCGAGAAAAAAATGCGTTCCGCCTCAGGTTGACTACCGCCCAAGTTTTAACAGGCGGACTTTCGTTGGATCGTTCTGCCATCCGAAGGTCTCAGAGAACTCATTCAGACTGTAGGTCTTAAGGCTGCCGTTCGTGTGCAGGGCGACAACGACAACTTGTTCACTGCAGTTGGGAGAACCCCGGTAATTGCCATCGGGGCCGATCGCGATGGATTCCCCCTTGGGAAGCTCAGGCAGCAGAACGCCGAGACGACGCATCGCCTTGACGTCAAAGCCTATCACAAAACCCTCTCGATTGTCTCCGGCAATCACGCGGCGACCGTCACCCAGCCAGTGCGGATGGACACAAAAACGAATGATCTTCGGATCGGTTGCACCAGGTTGAAAAAGTTCAAACTCACGGTAACTGGTGGCCGAGCCCATCATTGAATAGTCTGCGGACCATAACACCGTAAATCGAAATCCGCCGCCTGGGTTTAAGACTGCTCCCATAGATTTCATCTGCCCGGATTTGATATCGAGCAGATCAAAGGTGCCGTCCTTCCCAACAACTGTCAGTTGGCTCGAGTCTTTCATGAAACTGAAGGGTGCATCGGCCGCCACTGAGACATTCGGGTTCCAGAGCGGTACGAACAGTGTTTTGAACGCCCGTTTCTGTTCTCCCGTTGCGGAATCCCAGACCGTGATGGCTGTCCTCGAGCCCGAGGCGATTAGTTTTCCATCCGCAGACCATTGGATCCACCACTGCGGATCGGTATGTTTGAGAGACCGAACCAGTGTTCCCGTCGATGTCTCCCAAAGAACGAACTTGTGGTCGGCTTTGGGGACGCATCGCGGATTCAAGGTTGAGCTGTCGCGCCATCGATTCCACCCAAGCTTCGTCCCCGCTGGCTTGCTGTCTGTCGATTTGGTGCGTTTTCTCAACCCGAAACGTCAGCGAGGGATGGAATTGCCCGCATTCTTCGTCTCAAATCCCTCGCTGACGCGTCGGGTTACGATTAAATCAACAGTCCGCTTGCCCTGCTGAGCTGACAGGCGAACCGCATCCAGTACCTGCTTCGGGAGACACTCATTGACGCGAGCTGTCCAGCCGGGAAGCCTGGGCAACGGCCACGGTCACAGCAGTTTGGGTCGGATTCCTGTTTTTGCAACCAACGCCCCAGTGAGCCCCAGCACCAATCCTCTGCGCGTTTCACTTGGCCAGCCCGAATCGCGTTTCGTTCGACGTAAGCCGAGCGGCCGATAAAAATTTACCTGCTGTACAACGGACAACTTTGTCCGTCGTGCCTTTCGACGGACTTGGAAGTCCGTCGTACGGTAAAGTCTCATCTGCCGCTCGCCACCGACACACGACAAAGGGAGCCGTCAAAGGTCTTGCTCAAGTACGCTACCTTCTACAACGGCATTTATTTCACCGCCGGTCAGTTCGGTGGCGATTGGCTGGCATTTCGGATTTGCTACGGCTTTCGAATAAAATGCTCGGCAAACGTTCGTACATGGTGACCGTTGAGTACATGAAACATTCGTAGCTTTTCAATAGTCGCAGCACCGAATCGATTCATCGGAACGTGAACGATCTTCTTCTTGTAGCGACTCGCCAAACGACGCCAGCCTGCACCGGGCGGCGAGTAGCTCATGAGCGCTATATGCCGCTCATTGGAATAATGCAGCCCGGCTGCAACCAATCGTTCTTCCAGCGTATCGACAAAATCAAACTGTGGATCACGCCAGATATCCTGAATCGGCCGCGGTGGAAACAGGAACATGCACCCGCCGTATCGAGCCAGCGCGATGCCAGGCCCCACCATTTCCTCCACGAAGTTCGTTGCAAACAGAGACAACGTGGATTCATCATGATTCTCCGCGTGCCATGTGATTCGCCACGGGTACTCGCGAGGATCAGCGGGCGAATCAAACAGCATCACCACGCAGTCGATCTTTCCTCGAGCCGGTGGGAAAACCTTGACGTGCAGTTCGCCCAGATGCCAGTTTCGCAAGGTCTCACGGATATCCAGACCGTCCTTCAAGCTGGCTGAAAATTTTTCCGTGCGAGCCAAATCGTTGCCGATCAGATCCAGAGCGACATCCTTCACATGAGTCCGAAAGCGTTCGATAGCAATGTCTTCGGGCGGCCAGCTGCATTGTCCAAAAGGATTCCACGACTTCTGCCATTCCACTTTGGTGCGGCGATCGGGCCGTGCATTCAGGCGGCAGCTTCGCCAAACAACCGGATGACCGGGCAAACGACACACGGGGCGCAGCTCGGAACCGTCAGGTAAAATTGTACGATCCACACCGAAGCGGATTTCAGGCAGATCGGCGCTCGGGGCAAACGGATAATCGCGTGCCGTCTCGGCGACGTGAATGGCGAACTGATCACCGCCGGTTTGCTGAGCCCCCACGACCAGCGTGTAAAGATCAGGAGTAAACCGACGTTCCATCAGTGACAGATTGCGGACGTACTTCAGAAGATGCATCAGCAGCTGCGGCGTGATCCTGCGAGCACGCGACTTAAACTCTTCCTTGTAGCGATCACGAGCATGCAACAGTAACGATTTAATGCCATCAATCGACAGGTTTTCGTCGTCGTCCAGTTCAAAACGAGCCCGCTCGTAAAGGCCCGTGATAAACGGAAGTTCGCCCAGCATGAACGTCAAAGTGCGGGCGGAAACACCCAATGTTTCGGTGGGAGTTTCAGACCATGACGGCTCCGGTGGTTTTTCCACGGCACTGTTAAAGGCATCGCGCAGCCAGGGCCAGTCCATAATATTGCACAGGCAAAGCACCGACGCATGTTTGGTCGACAGGCGATGCAGTTCGTTTGCCATCCAGTGAATGCGTCGCAGCTGTTCTTCGTCCTCGGGAGCGGGCAGAGCGGGAAGCACGGCGGCGGCAAACTGTTCGGGCCGCACTCGTTTCAACGCATACGGATCCGGAAGAGAAGCCTCGCGGGGAATGTAACGGTCGGTCTCGATGTCGATGAACGCGCGGACCATGCGTTCCTGGCGAGCGATCCGAAGCGCGGCAATGACGGGCTGACACGGATCGATGGGCACATAGCTGGCGCCCGGCAGTTCGTTGTCTGCCTGTTCTTCTTCGCCGCCTGTTTCAAAATCTGTGCGACTCCCCGAGAACTGCGTGAGCGGTTCACGCTGCAGAACCACAGAAACACACGGCAGCCTCTCCACTGCGGACTCAACATCTTCCTGAAACGACGGCGGCAGAGGAACGGCCAGGCATTCAAAACGATGCGCAAGCATCAATCGCCGCACTTCAACGGCAAAATCGCCGCTTCCGTGGATGACAGGAAACAGGGTGATGTTCCGACCCAGCGTCAGGACTTCCGAAACCGCGTTCATGAATGATTCTGCAAAAAATAGAGGGAAGCCAACTTCAAGCAGTTGATCGTACGCATCTTGAGCCGTTAAAGGAAGTCGATCAACTCAGGATGAGCGACTCGTGTTATTGCAACAGGGCCACTCCGGACTGTGTGGTGAGATTTCCGCTTCGTCACGATGGAAAGCCAGACGAAGGAGACTGCAGCGCTTGTAGAGATGATGACTGCTTCTCAGAATGCCCGCATGAGCCACGCCTATTCTGAAATCCCTGAACTTGCCCAGACCGGAGATTCCTTCGGAGTCATTCGTATTCCTGTGGAGCAGGATGTGCCCTTCACGCCACGGGTGCGGGCGATTGTGGATTCGGCCGAGTTCCAGCGACTGTCCCATGTGACTCAACTGGCTCTCGCGTCACGGGTTTATCCAGGAGCCACCCACACTCGCTTCGAACATGCTCTGGGTGTGTATCACAATTCGCTCCGCTATTTGTGGCAGCTGGGACGTGATCCGCGGTTTGTTCAGACTGTCAGCGTGCGGGATGCAGAAATCCTGATTGTCGCCGCTCTGCTTCACGATATCGGCCACTGGCCGTTCTGCCATCCGATTGAAGATATGGCATTGCCTCAGATGCCGCCGCACGAAAGCTTTGCTCGCGAGTTCATTGGCGAAGGCACGGAACTGGGCGGGATTTTGAAAAGCGTTTGGAACATCGAACCGGAAGAAGTGCTGGATGTGCTGGTGGCTCGCGTCGATTCGCCAAGCAGTCGGCTGAGGCGTTCAATATTATCCGGGCCGATCGACATCGACAAGATGGACTATCTTGTCCGCGACAGTCAGCATTGCGGTGTTCCGTACGGTCGTCACTTCGATCGAAATCGTCTGATCAATTCGCTGGTCGTGAATGAAGCCGGTGACGGTCTTGCCATCACATCGAAGGGCAAAACCGCCGCGGAGATGATGGTGTTTGCACGCTATGTGATGTTCACAGAAGTTTATTGGCATCACGCGGTTCGAAGTGCGACGACCATGTTTGCCCGGGCCTTCTATGAATTGATGCCGAAGCTGACTATTGAAACACTGTTCAGGTTGCCGGAGCCGGATCTGATTCGCACGTTACAGCTGACGGCGGTAAATTCGGATGTGCAACCGTTGACGGACGGTCTGTTCGGCCCGCGCCGTCGTTTGCATAAACGACTGGCCGAGTTCAGTATTTTTCATGAGGAGCATCTTTATCGAGCACTGCGCCAGAAGACTTATTCGCAGCTGGCGGAGTGCTCTTCCCTGCTGGCCATCGAACTGGCGTCGGCGACCGGACTGAAGATCGGTCGTCTGGACATTCTGATCGACGCGCCGCCACAGCACAGAGAAGTGGAATTTCGCGTGGATATCTACTCGGCCTCTGAGCGGCGCTATCGTTCGCTGCGGGAGGTGTCACCGATCGTCGATTCCATGGCGAGGACTCAGTTTGACGACTGCGTCAAAAAGGTGCGCATTTATGCCACGGAAGAGATTCGGAACGCGATGCCGGAGAACTTTAATCTCACACCTGCCATTCAAAAGGTGCTGGCCACTCGGTAACAAAGCCAATGGCGAAGTGGGCATGTCGGATGACTGCGGTCGTAGTCTTCGGTTGAAGCTCGGGGCAGCTGTGGCGGCGATGAGAAACATTGCACAATCGCAATGATGATTGCACTGCTGCCGACGGGTTGGGAGTCCTGATCATGCTGCATATGTCTTCGTCCTTTGCGGGGATCCTCCGCAAAGGCAGCACTCAGGGGGCGACTGAATGCTGAAAGGCAGCCAACTAACTCCCAACCCGAACCAATACCAGACGTTCAGGCCACCTTGTGCGGCAGCCGGATTCGTCCGTAGCGTTTTCCTGTTGCATCGTAGAGAAGGATCTCGTTGGAAATCTCCGCCCACACGGCCGCCAGTTTGACTGACCTTGGCCCATGCAGCACGAACTGATATCCACAGCGGCGACCGTTTTGCTGCAGTTCCAGTTCACTCATCTGAAAATGATTTTCGAGCAGGTTCTCTTTTCGACACAATGTGATGTGTACAAAATGTCTCAGATGGTCCAGAGATTTTACCTCCGCAGGCGTTTCTGGTAACCGAGGTGCTGCGACTTGCTGACACATGCAGGACAGGCCCTTGCAAAGTGTGATCGGTGACTTTTCTGATTAGAAGAATGAAAGGCTTCTGGTTGACCCGGAAGACTATTCCTTCGTTGCTGGTGGCGTAGGTATCGGACCGAGCCATCGGCCGTCTTCCAAAAACAGACATGTCACTGCACAGTTGCCACGAACGGATCGAGCGTTATCACCCGACAAACCGAACAACTCCCGCTCCCGATTTTGAACGGCGACAGGCGAGTTTCAGACTTCACTGGAGGTTCAAATTTCCTGCCCGACTAAGCGTTTTTGCTCCATCCCGCAGAGTTTGCCCAACAGGACTCTGAGACGCCATGGGGCCGGACGATCATTCGCGGGCCGTGGTTTTTCATCACCCGTTCTGCTTGCTCTGCCCACAAAGCTTAAAAAAAATTGATCCCGGCAAACTGGGAACGCACATGGAAAAAGGCCTCAAGAAGTCGCGTCGGCGATTGAGGCTGGGAAACCACCAGCGACACTCGATCGGCCGTCAGCTGCAATTGGCCGAGAACTCCCTTGAGATTCACATGGCACCAGGTCACATTGCGATCGTAATCCAGGGTGATCGTCTCCAGACCGCGGTCCTCAATCTGATCGATGAAGTCGGCCAGATCAATCGCTGCGGGAGGCAGCAGTTCAACCGTGTCAAACATGTTCCCGAACACGGACGAAAAGGCAGATGAGAACAAGTTCGGCGGTGAGCGAAATTCAGCGACCTGCCGTCGCCACAAAACTTCTGAAGCATCATCAGGAGCAATCGTTGCGATGACGTGATAATCGAACCAGGGCGTCGTGATCAAACCAACGCCGCCTTCCGGATCGGACACCTGCAGATCAACTCGCTTGAATTTCAGCAGCTTGCGAAAATCGGCGAATCGAGCTTCCAGATCGGCCGAAAGATCGTCCGTTGCAATCCGCGCCACAAAGCTGTTGGTATGCTCCGTCACTTCTGTCGGAACCTGATGGCTCTTCTTAAACCCGTTCAGATCGCGCACGCGCGAACGCTGCTCGCGAACAAGCGTCACGTTAGCAAGAGCGGATGGCAAGGGATCGTCAGACATGCAGAAATTGTAGCGGACTCCCGCGCCGCTCGGGAGAGATCTGTCCTGCCCATCAACGCTGTTCCAGCGAAATCCGTGACCAGGATCCAGCGTGATCGAATCCCAAAAACGCCCCATGGACCAAATGGCGTGGACTAAAACGTTTTTCTTGTATCGGAACTCGCCACGAGTTTCGGTTTTCCCTTCAAAAACCGGGGTGCCTAAAGTCCTGGCGACTTCCGCTACGGCTTATGTCCACGCCATTGCCCCATGGACCAGCGGAGTCTGGATGAAGTCCCCGACCGTTAACGAACCACACGCCCGCTGCCGGATCCATGCATCAGTTCTTCAATCTCCTGCCCTGTTGCAAAATTACAGTCGCCAACGATGGAATGAGCCAGACAGGCGGCGGCAGTGGCGAAATCGAGTGTTGACTGCTGATCAAAATTCGGATGAGTCAGGCCAAACAGCAACCCGGCGTCAAACGCATCGCCACTGCCGACTCGATCAACGATATTTCGAATCTCATACGGACGATACTCACCGTCGCGAACCGGTGAGAGGGTTGTCGTCAGGGTCTGCGTATCAAACAGCATCGCCCCCCAGTTGTTGTGTGACGCCGAGAGTTGTTCTCGAAAGGTCGTTGAGACGAGTTCGATGTTCGGAAACCGCCGGTGCATTTCCTTCGCCAGAGTCACCGTGCGTTCAATGTGATAGCACGCATCCATCACGGTCCCGGTCGGAGCCGGTGGCAGCGTGATTCCCATCAGCCGGCCGTCTTCTTCGTTTGCCATCAGCAGATTGACCAGCGGCATTAGCTGCAGCATGGTTTCGCCAGCCAGAGCTTGGGGCGAACGAGTCGCATCCCAACGCCAAAGCTTCGAACGAAAATTGATATCACATGACACCCGAACGCCCATTCGACGGGCGGTTTGAGCGGCTTCCAATGTGGCTTCTGCAGCCGATCGGGACAACGCCGGAGTAATTCCCGTCAGATGCAACCATGATGCGTTTTGCAAAATTGTCGACCAGTCAAAATCGCCGGGCTTTGCCAGACTGATCGACGAATGCTCACGATCGTAGTAGACACGACTGGGCCGCTGATTGGCTCCCATTTCCACAAAGTAAATTCCAAAACGCCCGCGATCGGAAATCTGCAAATGGTTCAGCCCAACTCCCACACTTCGCAGGCTGGCAAGACAGCCATCCGTAAGCGGACTTTCGGGAAGCGCCGTCACAAACTCAACGTCCGCGCCCAGCATCGCCAGCGACGCCGCCACATTGGCCTCGGCCCCGGCAAAGGTGACGTCCAATGAACCGGGCAACACCTGCCGCAGCCGCAGAACTCCCGATGGCGCCATCCGAGCCATGATTTCGCCAAACGCCACAATTTTTGCCACAGTGCGTTCTGCCTTGCAGAATTGAGGGCCACCTGACAAAACCGAGACTTGCTCTCGATAAAAAGCAGACGATGCTCAGGCTGAAAGCTGTGAGAAAATGTCTGCCCTGGTTTTGTTGGGGACCTCGAAAGGTAAACGGAAAATGCTCAAGCCGCCGAAGCTCGGTTTTATCAGATTTCCAACTTACTGCACACGGATAATCCGCTCACCTTTCAAGACCTGACCGTTCGGATTCGTCGCTCGCACCTGAATCAGATATGTCCCGGCCTCGAGCGTTTCCGTCAGGCTGGCTTTCCACAGGTGGGGACAAACCATTGGCTTTGCAAGTGGTCGCCATGCCGGCTTGCCCGGGAGAAAGGTTTGTTCTTCGTCGAAAAGCGACTGGAACAACGGGTCCGTTTCCTTCTCCGTTTTTGTCATTGGCCGCCATTCGCTATCTGCCAATCGCCACTCAATATTAGCCCTTGGGATGACGTTGAAAATATTGGCTCGAAATTCCGTAGCCCCGGAATCCGCCGAGGCCACAACTTCCGGCGCGGTGATTCGAAGCTGCTCGTCCGCACCTCGCCGTGCCGCACGATATTCGAGCAGATAATTTGTGCCATCAAAATGCATCACCGTGTAACCATTCGGAGTTCCATCGGCGCACATTGTGTGAGGAACCCCGTGTTCATCCGGCTTCCCCGACCACCACGCCCCGCAAACCGTGACGTTGATAATGTGGTGATGCGGCTTCTGGCCATTCCAGCCGTCCGCATTCGTCATCAACACATGCTCGTGATGATGCGTGTGTCCGGCCAGAGAAATACAGTGTTCGCGGCTTTCCAGCAACTGCAGCAGCTTTTCACGGCGCGGTGCAATCCAGGGCGTTGACTTGACCAGCGGGATGTGCATCATCGCTACGACAAGATGATCCTGCGGCACAAGTTTCAGATCGTTTTCGATGACCGTCAGCTGCTTCTCGCTCAGCCCCGAACGATAAACTTTTTCTCACCGTCCTTCATCCAGTGAATGTTGTCGACCACCAGAAAATGGACGGCCCCGTAGTCGAACGAGTAATACGCCGGGCCGTAAACTCGTTCATAGGTTTCGTCACTATGTTCGTCGTTTTCAGACGCAAAGTTGATGTCATGATTTCCGATGACGTTGTACCACGGCACTCCAATTTTCCCGAGCGTCCGATTGAAGCTGTCGAACAGACTCAGATCGTCAAACAGGATATCGCCCAGAGTCACTCCGAACGCCGCCTTCACGCCGACCAGATCTTCGACCACGTCGCATCCAGATAGACCACCCCGGTTGCCATCTGCTTCGCAGCATCCTGAGCAGCCACAGCCAGCGGATTTAGTACAACAGTGGCTGAGAACACGAACAGGCAGGCGATGGCATGTGAGAATTTCACAAAACTCATTGTCAGATTTCCGAAGGTTAAATGAGGGCGGGAGCGGCCAGACTGGCGGGTTGTTGATCGAGTGAGCCGCAAAGCGCTAGCTGCGGGTGAGTGTCTGAAAACACAACGAAAACATCCGCAGCTAGCGCCTCGCGGCTCAGGTTGTAACTAACTCAACACTCGCGTGGCCAGGTGAGCCGCCGGATGCTGGCAAACGCTGCGGCATCCGGCAAGCCTCACGCCAACTGTTCACCAAAAACTCATGGTCGCCCGGGAGTTGGCATGTTTCAGCCAGCCAACGGCCTCCATTTGCCGCGGAATGCGTCGTGCGATTCGTCTTTCCTGTGAACCTGGGTTCGTTTGTTTTCGGAATTGGGCAATCAGTCGGTAACTTTTGGCGTTGCAGCGTAGCCTTTGGTCCAACATTTGCTGAAGAGGCTCTGACAAAAGTGAAACCGGCACCCTCCTTGCGTAAGTTTCTAAGCATTTTCTGAAAGACACGGGAGCAATTCCAGGGTTTCCCAGGCGTTAATAATAACAACTGCCCACGCGACGCCAAAGAGTTCCCCCTAAAGTGACAAGAGAGCACTCGCTGTGGAAAAGCCTCAACGCCTAAATCCGACCGCCAACAGTCGGACGCCATTGTAGCAGACGCAATTGCAGGTGAACTGGTGAGCAGTCGCTCGCCGTGCAACACGACAACGCGTGAATGTTTCCTCAAACAGGCTAAAATTTTGTTTGCGATGGCAAAATGCGCCACGGATGGCCCGCTGTTCGAAGGTTTGACACGAATCATTGGATGAGAGAAAGCCGAAACTGAATGTTTCGAATTCGAAGAATTTACGACGATGTTCTTCCAGTCAACAGGCAAGCAATTGCTGAAGTCAGAGTGATTTTTGCGGAGCAATTTAGTGGTGCTCCGAGTGCGGACATGGAGGGCCTGGAAGAGAAACTTCGGAATCCATTCATGCTCAGGTTCCGCATGACCCTGTATGTGGCTGAAAATTCGAAAGCCCACGTCACCGGATTCGCCATGGTATTACAGGAACCCAATCTGAACTTCTGCTACCTGGACTACCTTGCCGTATCCGGCGGCACCGTGGGACGCGGCGTGGGTGCGGCAATGTATGAATATGTTCGTGACGAAGCCGTCGCTCAGGGGGCAAAAGGACTCTTCTTCGAATGCCTTCCTGACGACGCCGACAAATGTCGTGACGCCACACTGCGGAAGCAGAACGCATCTCGCTTGAGATTCTATGAACGCTACGATGCGCGACCCATTATGGGTACAGCGTACGAGACTCCAGTTCCGGGTGGCTCGGGCGATAACATTCCACATTTGGTGTTTGACGGACTCGATCGCGAGAAAACGCTGAAGGCCAAGTTTCTCAGGGACGTTGTTCAGGCTGTGCTGGAAAGAAAATACGGAACAATTTGTCCGCCGGAGTACATCGCCAAAGTTGTCGAGTCGATCCATCAGAATCCGATCCAACTTCGCCCCGTGCGCTACAACAAGCAGCCGATTGAGCGTCCGCAGGCCCAGCCAAATGCTCCCGAACCCATTGCGTTGATCGTGCATGACCGCCATGGCATTCATCACATTAAGGAACGGGGGTATGTGGAATCTCCGGTCAGGATTTCCGTGATCATGTCCGAATTGAGCACCAGCGGTCTGTTCGAAACTGTGCCGCCGAAGGAATATCCCATCAAGCATATTCAGGCGACTCACGACCCGGATCTGGTCGAGTTTCTGAAGAAGGCTTGTGCGAGCACTCCAGTAGGCAAGTCGGTTTACCCTTATGTCTTTCCGATCCGCAACAGGGCTCGACCACCCAAGGAATTGTCCATCCGCGCCGGCTACTACTGCATCGATACGTTTACACCCATCAACATCCATGCGTTTCCTGCGGCGATCCGAGCCGTCGATTGCGCGCTGACGGCTGCCGATGAAATCCTCCGCGGACGTCGAATGGCCTACGCACTCGTGCGACCGCCGGGGCATCATGCCGAGCGTTCTTCGTTTGGAGGATTTTGTTACTTCAACAACGCGGCGGTGACAGCACAATATTTGAGTCGGTTCGGGACCGTCGCCATTCTGGACATTGACTACCATCACGGAAACGGTCAACAGGATATCTTTTACCATCGATCGGACGTGCTGACAGTTTCTGTTCACGGCGATCCGGATTTTGCTTATCCGTACTTCACGGGATTCGCTGATGAAATTGGAACTGGCCCCGGGACGGGCTTCAACATTAATATCCCCCTGCCGGAGATTCAGGACGGATCGCAGTACCGCATCGCCCTGGCGACGGCGATGCGGCACGTTCAACAGTTCTCTCCGGCATTTCTCATCGTGGCTCTGGGACTGGACCCAGCCAAAGGAGACCCGACCGGTACCTGGTCACTGGGAGCGAAGGACTTCGAAGAGAACGGACGCATGTTGAATTCACTGGGTCGGCCCACCGTTGTCATCCAGGAAGGTGGCTACCGCACCCGGACACTGGGCAAGAACGTCCTCGCCTTTTTTCAGGGGCTTGTCGCGCCAAAAGTGGCTCGTGAATGGCAAAGTGCCAAGTGATGATTTTGACATCAGAAGTCACTGAGTGCTCCCTCAATTGGTCCCGGTTGCCCAGAGCGATCCGCGAAACGTCTTCCCAGCTGGCTGGCGTTAAATGAACTCAGCCCGGATACAAAACTAACCTCATTCAGAAACCGCTCAAGGAGCTACGTATGGAACCTCTTGATCTCAAGTCGTTCGAATGGAAAACACACATTCGTCAGTTGACGATGGACGATTATGACGCGCTCGTCGAAATGCAGTTGCTCTGTTTTCCTGGTATGAAGCCGTGGGGCCGAGATCAGATTCAGAGTCAGCTTAGCGTATTTCCCGAAGGGCAACTGGTCGTGGAAATTGATGGCAAGCTGGCGGCATCGTCTTCCAGTCTGATCCTTGAATTCGACCCCAACATGGCCTGGCACGACTGGAAGAAAGTTGCGGACGGCGGTTACATCCGGAATCACACCTACAATGGCGACACGCTCTATGGTATCGAGATCATGGTTCATTCTGATTTTCGCGGGATGAAGCTTTCACGCCGGCTCTACGAAGCCAGAAAGGAAATCTGTCGCGAACGAAATCTGGCACGGATCATGATTGCTGGCCGCATTCCAGGCTACGAAAAAGTCGCCGACCAGATGAGCGCGCGAGAGTACGTTGAAAATGTGATGGATAAGACGTTTTATGACCAGGTCCTGACCGCTCAAGTGGCGAATGGCTTCGCACTCAAAGGATTAATCCAGGATTATCTGCCATCCGACACGGCAAGTCGCGGATACGCCTCATTCCTGGAATGGAACAACCTGGACTATCGCAAAGGCGCCCGACGACGTTACTGGACCTCAGCGGAAACAGTTCGCATCGCCGTCGTCCAGTACCATATGCGCACGATCAAGGACTTCAGTGAATTCGCCCAGCAGAACGAGTTCTTCATAGACACAGCGAGTGAGTACAAGAGTGATTTCGTGTTGTTCCCGGAGCTGCACACCACGCAACTGCTTTCGTTCCTGCCGAAGGATCGTCCGGGCCAGGCCGCCCGCAAGTTGGCAGAATTTACGCCCCAGTATCTCGATTTTTACACCGAAATGGCGGTCAAATATGACGTCAACATCATTGGCGGGTCATTGTTCGTGATTGAAGATGAGTGTCTGTACAACGTCTCCTACCTGTTTCGTCGCGACGGAACACTTGAGCGTCAGGAAAAAATCCATATCACTCCCAGTGAACGAAAATGGTGGGGCGTCACACCGGGACGCAGCGTCAGCGTTTTTGATACCGACTGCGGACCGATCTCGATCTTGATTTGTTACGATATTGAGTTTCCAGAACTTGTCCGCATCGTGGCTCAAAAGGGTGCGGGGATCATCTTTGTACCGTTCAACACGGACACGCGCCACGGCTATCTGCGAGTCCGTCATTGCGCGCTGGCAAGGTGCGTCGAAAACCATATCTACGTTGCAGTCGCGGGCTGTACGGGAAATCTTCCGTTTGTCGAAAACTCCGACATTCATTACGCTCAATCTGCGATCTTCACACCGGCCGACGCGGAGTTCGCACGGGATGCCGTCGCGGCGGAATGCAGCGCCAACATTGAGACCATGATCATCCACGATGTGGACGTCGAACTACTGCGGCGTCATCGACAGACGGGCAGTGTCCAGAACTGGAATGACCGTCGCCGTGATCTGTACAAGGTTGTGTACCAGGAGGATGGTGAGGAACACACAGTATAAACGTCCTTCAGTTCAAGATCCTTCCGGCATCCGCTGATGCCTCCAGCAGGCCATTGAAAAGCAGAAAGGGGTTGTTCTACTTGCACAATTTTCATCAAGGCGACAGAGCTTCAACCTGTGACGCGGCCTCTCTAACAGCGTGTTGCAAAGGTGCCTGGCACTTTCCAGCACGGCAGAACTCTCCGGCACGTCAAAAACTCGTCTCCTTGTAAGTGTCTTCAAAGTTCCAGACAACTTTGTCAACGGCCACTCTAAGGAAGGGTTCACTGAATCCACAGAAGCAGAATGCAACCACACTTCAAAACATATCTCTACATCTGCCTCATGGTGCTGATCGTCGGTACAGCGAGCGAGGCATTGGGCCAGCAGGAAGAGTCTTCCTTAAAGGAGACACCTCCACTTGCAGCGCCGGACGAACTGACGATCGAAAGCGTCCTGTCGCGGCAAAAGAAGATCGAAGATAACACGGATTTGGATCCAGCGATCAAGACGAAGATCCTTGAAACGTATACACGGACACTTGAACAACTCAAAGCGTCCAATGAAGCGAACATGCGCAGTCAGCAGTTGGGGAAACTCACTCGAGAATCCCCTGACGCGTTGATAACACTCAAGGCCGATTTGGCCAGGCCAATCGCAGAGCAAACTCAGGCAGCCCCCGTCGACGCGACTCTGCCTCAGGTTCAACAACTGCTCTCCGTTGCTGAAATGAATCTGACCGGCGCGGACACGTCGCTGAAAAGTCTCCAGGACGAACCGAAACGGAGGGCTGATCGCCGGCTGGAAATTCCCAAGCTGGCGGATGCTGCAAAGTTGCAGCTGCAGGAAATCGACAAATTGCTGGTTTCAAAACCAGCTCAGGAGGAACCCACCGAGGTCACCACTGCATCACGCATGCTGCTGGAATCGCGAAAGAAGGCCATCTCGGCAGAAACCACGGCCAGCCAGGCGGAACTACAGCTGTTTGAGGCAACTGGGGAATTGCTCTCCGCTCAACGCGACATGGCCGCGCGTCGAGTGGCCGAGGCCGATGGTCTGGTCAAAGCGTTGCGAGTGATGGTAAATGAACGACGAAGGCAGGAAGCGGAGCAGCAGGCCCAGGAGGCTCGTAAAACGTCCGCTCAGGCTGACCCAGCCGTCCGCAAGATTGCAGAAGTCAATGCAGAACTTGCAACGCAGCGACAATTGCTCGCCGGCCGCATTGAAAGCACGGCACGGGAGTTGGAACAGATCGACGCTCAGGTGGCCACGATCGACGAACAATTCAAAAGCATTTCCAAACGATACGACACCGCGGGAGCCACTGAAGCGATTGGATTGCTGCTCCGCAAACAACGCGACGATCTGCCAGAAGTGTGGTTGCACCAGCGCAAAATCAAACAACGGTCCACAGAGATTTCCAACACGTACCTGGAATTGATCGACTACGAAGAAAAGCGAAATGAGCTGGCGACACTCGACCAGCGTGCCAGGAAAGTTGTCCAGGATATCGATTTTACGGCGCCCACTGATTTCGAACGCAGTTATCTGGAAGAAGAAGTCCGTCGTGTTCTGGAGTCGCAGCGCGATGTGTACGACTCATTGATTACCGACATCAACAGCCTGCTCGACAAGCTGGTGGAACTTGATGTTCGCGAGCGGCAGCTGATTTCCGAATCAAATGAATACGCAGCATACTGCGATGAACGTATTCTGTGGATTCGCAGCGCTACGGTGCTCGATCCATCCGATGTGCATCAGCTCTGGACGTCTTTGCTGTGGCTGATGAACCCAGTCGGCTGGCAGGAAACGCGAACGGCATTGTGGACCGACGTCGTCAATCATCCGTTGCTGACATCAATCACTGCGTTAATGTTTTTAATCCTGATTCTGAGCCAGCGTGCTTTGCGGGCCACGATGAAACAACTCGGGGAGCAGGCAGCTCGCAGCAACATCACGTCCTATCTTCCAACACTGCGAGCCATGCTGACGACTGGCCTGCTTGCGTTCTTATGGCCCGGATTACTGGGTTATCTCGGTCTGAGACTTCTAAATTCCGAGAGCGGTTCCGAGTTTGTCGCCGCTGTCGGTAGTGGATTGCGAGCAACCTCAGTCGTGTTCTTCACGCTGGAACTGCTCCGACATGTCTGCCGCCATTGTGGATTGGGTGAAGCCCATTTTGACTGGGACGAAGAAACGATGCGGCTGACTCGCCTGACCGGATGGTGGTTTATAGCCTGTGGCTTGCCGCTCATGCTGGTTGTTACTATGACTGAGGCGCAACCCAGCGAGGTGATCAAGAATTCTCTGGGCCGATTTGTATTCGTCGGGCTGCTCGCCGTATTGACAGCATGCGTGCATCGCCTGATGCGACCTGTTGGTGGGGCACTCGACAGAATCTACTCGATCGCTCCTCAGGCCTGGACCACGAAGATGAAGCGCTTCTGGCATCTGCTGGCAGTGAGTGCTCCAATCACGCTCGGCCTGCTGGCGCTGGGAGGCTATTACTACACGGCGTTGCAGCTTGCGTGGCGATTGCTGGCAACGCTATGGATGGTCGTCGGTTTGCTGATTGTCCATGCCGCGTTGATACGATGGTCACTTCTGTCCTATCGAGACCTCGCCATGCGACAGGCTCGGGATCGACGCGCTGCTGAAGCCGCGGCAGCTGCGGCCAACGCTTCCACCGCATCAACGGCACCGGTCGCCAAGACTCAACCGCTCGTCAAGCTGTCGGACATCAATAAACAGACTCGCAAGGCTCTTCAGCTTGGATTCGCCATCGCACTGGTCGCCGGACTCTGGTTGATATGGGTGGATGTTCTTCCGGCTCTTGGCGTACTTCGCCATGTCGAGTTGTGGACGGTAGAGTCGACGATCACGACCGGAACCGTACCAACAACGACCTTGCTGCCGATTACTCTGGCCAATGTGCTGCTGGCGATGATTGTCGCCTCACTGACGTTGACGGCCAGTCGCAATCTGCCGAGCTTGCTTGAAATCGCGGTCCTCCAGCGACTCCCGCTGGATCCTGGGGCACGATATGCCATCACGACCGTCTGCAAATATGTTATCACCGCAGTCGGCTTCGCATCGGCGTTCAGCACAATTGGCATTGGATGGTCGAAAGTACAGTGGCTGGTCGCGGCGATCAGTGTGGGGCTTGGGTTTGGATTGCAGGAGATCTTTGCGAATTTCGTCTCCGGGCTGATTCTGCTCTTTGAGCAGCCGGTGCGATTAGGGGATATCGTGACAGTCGGCGACGTTACCGGAAAAGTGACGCGATTTCAGATGCGAGCCACGACGATTACCGACTGGGACATGCGGGAATTGGTTGTCCCCAACAAAGAATTCATTACCAGTCGTGTGATGAACTGGACGCTGTCGAGCACCATTTCGCGCATGAGCATCGTGGTGGAAGTCGCCTATGGAACGGATCCCGATCTCGTGCGAAATCTCTTGCTGCAAATCGCAACACGAAATCCGCTGGTTCTTGAGGAACCGGAACCGCATGCACTCTTCGATGATTTTGGCGAAAGCACGCTTAACTTCGTATTGCGAGTCTATATGGCCAGTCGAGACGTCTATCTTGAAATGCGGCATAGCCTTCTCACCGAAATCGCCCACGAATTTCAACGTCAGAATATCGAAATCGCTTTTCCCCAGCGAGATATTCACATTCGAACGCTTGTGCCATCAATGGAGGCGGTCGGAATGAGCATGGCTCGAAGATCCTCCAGTGCGTCAGGCAACAACACCGGAACACCGAAAGACTCGGACTGATGGATTTGTAAGAGTTTCGTCCGTCTCGGTCTGATCCTGGCTGGGATTCGTCGAAAATAGCGCTACCCAAAAATGAGGCCTGCCATAATAGACATGGGTGATAGCACAATATTGATTCGATTTTCTTTTCTATCACTGAGATCCGGCATAGATTTCGGACCCTCCATGGCGGCTATTCGCGAGGGCGCCTACGGTGGGACGACCGTCTGTGGTTGCGGAGTCACGGCCGTGGCGACAGGCGATTTGATTTCAGCGACGGGCTCTTCGTCGGAATTCGACGCAGTTTCCAATGTGGCTGGGGTTGCGGTTGTGGCGTTTGGCTTCGGTGTGGAGGTCTTTGCGGAAGTGGGAGGCATGCCGGGACGAACGGCTTTCTGGTCGTCGGCGAAGACATCGGCGAAGATGTCATCAAGAAGTTTTTCTTCCTCCTGATTGGCCTTCTTCTGTTTTGGCTTCCTGACTTTCCCCTTCGCCGCGGGCCCGTCTTTGGATGACGACTTTCTGGAAACGGCGCGGTTGTCGGTAACTGCTGAGACCGCTGGCGGCTTCGATGATGATGCCTCATTCTCGGGAGGGACCGGCGCTGTCTCGGGAGGCACCAACGCAGCGGTGGTGTCCGGCACGATGTTTTCGGAAGCCGCGGCTTCGTGGGGCGAAGTCACAGCGGCTTGAGATGGAGAATATTCAACCGGCTTTCCGGATGTCGGAAACAGCCGACGAGTCGACGGAGGAGCACTGGCAACAGGTTCGCCCGTCAGCTGTTCACCCATCGACAGGGCGATTGTGAGTTCGCTGAGATCGCCGGCCGCCTGCCAATCGCTGGTTTCCCCGAATCGCACTTCATCCGAATGCGTCAACGCACCGCTTTCCGCCATGCCGATCAGATCGTCCATCGACATCGGACCAAGCACCTGACCCAGCGAACGGCTGTAATACTGGGGCGGAACAGCAATGCTCGCCTGGCCGTCAGTCTCGCGTGGAGTTCGAGGGTCTGACGGGGCGGATTCTTCGAATGTAAAAGACAGCTCAGACAGATCCGAAATCGGGTCGGGTTCATAATCGTCCGGTCCGGCAGACCACTCCCCGGAAGCCACCGTGATCCACTCACTGGAGTCCTCGGCTCGCACAAGATCGATGCTCGACAAAGTACCGTCTTCAACGAGCTGACGGATGGTCGTGACTTCGACCGGTCCGAACTCTTCCATCAGCATTTGATAGTACCAGCGTTTCAGCATTGTCTTAGGTTCTCAGCATGAGGGGCGGCCAACGATAAATCCGCATTTTCCGACAACTTTCCCGTGTTTCCAGTAGGAATCCAACAGAACAATTGATTTTGCCCGCCAAACTGGGATTTAGGACGATCGATCGGTTGGACTTGGGCATGTTTTCCCTCATCGACAGTGCGTTGGCAGGCGGCAACTTGAGTGATGTTGATTCGCCGTAGAGGATTGACCGCGGATGCGAATGCCGGCCGGGACGCCGAGGAAACAGGCGAGGTTTCGTAGCCGGAGTCGTGAGACTTCGGAATCAGGCGAGGTTTCGTAGCCGGAGTCGTGAGACTTCGGAATCAGGCGAGGTTTCGTAGCCGGAGTCGTGAGACTTCGGCTACGTTTCCTGGCGAATGCCCGAATTCTCACGAATCCGGCTACAAAAATCCTGAATGGCGTTGGGCGAGGGGCGTCTTTTGTTTGTCTGCGGAAACGCGGCCCGGTTTGGAATGATTGTTGTCTGGAAATGGGGCCGTTAACATCGGACAAAATTCCCATCCGTGGCTGTAATTTTTGCATACGATTCTTCGACAGGCGATTCCATGACTCCGACTGAAATTCAGGATGCCCTTAACCGCAGAATCTTTCTCAAGCACGGCTCAACCAGCATCGGAGCCGCGGCGCTCGCAACGATTCTGAATCCTGCTGCGGCTCTAGATGCGACGGAGCGCGGACTAACGCAGTTTCCAAATTATCCGCCAAAAGCGAAGCGGATTATTTATCTGTTTCAGTCCGGCGCTCCCTCTCAGATGGACCTGTTTGATCCCAAACCACTGATGAAGGATCATCGAGGCGAAGACTTGCCGGCATCAATTCGTCAGGGGCAGCGACTGACAACAATGACCAGCGGCCAGGCACAATTTCCCGTGGCTCCGTCTGTCTTTGACTTTGCTCAGCATGGCGAATGCGGTATGTGGTTCAGCAACGTGCTGACTCATATGCCAACCATCGCCGACAAGTTCTGCATGATTCGCTCCATGCACACGGAAGCCATCAATCACGATCCGGCGATCACATTCTGTCAGACAGGTTCACAATTGGCGGGACGCCCCAGTATCGGCGCCTGGGCCAGCTACGGGCTGGGAAGTGAAAATCAAAATCTTCCGTCTTATGTGGTTCTCACATCGTTTGGCAGTGGTCGGCCGGATGATCAACCGCTGTATGATCGTCTGTGGGGCTCAGGCTTTTTGCCATCGAAACATCAGGGCGTAAAATTCAGAAATCAGGGCGATGCTGTACTGTATCTCAGCAATCCGCCCGGCGTCTCGGCACAAACGCGACGCAGTACGCTCGACCGCCTCGGATCACTCAATAAACAGCATCTGGAAAGTGTTGGCGATCCGGAGATTCAGACTCGGATTGCTCAGTATGAGATGGCGTTTCGCATGCAGACAAGTGTGCCGGAGCTGCTGGATACGACCGGCGAGCCCAAACATGTTCTGGAAAGTTACGGGCCTGATGTTCATCGTCCTGGCAGCTATGCGGCCAACTGCCTGCTGGCTCGTCGCCTTGCGGAGCGAGAAGTTCGCTTTGTCCAGCTGTTCCATATGGGCTGGGATCATCATGGAGGTTTGCCGAATGCTGTGCGAGGCCAGGTTCGCGACACGGATCAGCCGACAACGGCTTTGATCAATGACCTTGAACAGCGTGGGCTGCTGAAGGACACGTTGATTGTATGGGGCGGCGAGTTCGGTCGGACGGTGTATTCCCAGGGCATACTGAGCGAAACAGATTACGGTCGCGATCATCACCCTCGCTGCTTTACGATTCTCATGGCGGGCGCCGGAGTTCGCAGCGGCATGACGTTGGGAGAAACCGACGACTATGGATACAACATCGTCCGGGATCCCGTTCACGTACATGACCTGAACGCGACTCTGCTGCACCTCATGGGAGTGGAACACAAACAACTGACTTACAAATATCAGGGTCGCGATTTCAGACTGACCGACATTCACGGCGAATTGATCAAGGCGATTCTTGTATGATCGAACCTTCAGGGGATGACGCCTCCGCGGTTGCCACGCTGTCACGGCACAGAAATCGTCTGAGCGAATGCAGCGGCTGCTGAAAAGACGTCCCTCACTGCTCTGTCGCAGTGTTTTATCGGCCAGTCCGGGCTATTTGCGACGTTTCAGAATGATAAACAGACCGCCCGTCTGATCAGGCACGACGTCCCATTTTTCGGGTTCAATTTGCAGCTCACGAACGTCGCGCAGAGAGCGCACCTGGCTGTATGGATGACTGGTATCGATCACGATGAACTCCGTGTCTGCAGGAACCCCCGGCTGATAGTTGTTCACAGCTCGCGGATAATCGCTGTAGTCATAAGAGCGTTCGAAGTGCGTCAGCCGAGTATGAACGTAGTCTGTTGAGGCGACTCGGGACGTCACTGGCAACTGGGCCAGCACCTTTGGAAATTGCTCCGCCCGCGGCCCGGGAATGTAAAGATGAGTCCAGCCAAAGGAAGATTCCTGCGACCAGAAATTGGCACCGATCGGCATCATGGATCCCGTGATCGCAGTTGCCAGCGCACAGAAAAACGCAAACCGCGCTCGGTCACTGGATTCGCCGTTTGCTCCCCAGAACTGCTGCAGTTTTTCCGCAACCGAAAGTTTCAGCCTGCGGGTCGTCGGCCTTATAGGTTCGACTGACTTCAGTCCGACGGCCGCAGCCCAAAAGATCACCGGCAGCAGCGGCGCATGAAAGTGGTGATACGGAATCGGTGGCAGTTGCGAAACGGTCGCAGCCCCGGTGTTGCCATTCGCCCCTGAATCATTCCCCAGCTGAATCAGACTCAGCATTAAAAATGTTGGCAGGCCTGCCATAAGATAATTCGGTCGCCTCCATGCAACGAGTCCCACGGGAACCGTCAGCACAGCCAGATAAAGGAGCGTTCGAAAGCTTACGACCACGGAAAGAACTCGCATCGGTTCTCGCAGGGCCGTCTGAATCAGTTCGCTCGGGCTTCTGCCAAGATCCCCAAAATATCGGCTGTAATGAACCGCTTCCCCCTCGCGAAAGGCAGGAATCAAAACCAGCACTGCCAGCAGCAGCCAGGCGAACGCAAACAAGGCGACAGACGCGGACCAGATCATCATTCGACGCCGATCGGCAGCCTGCTCAGGATCTGCCGACCGACTGCGAGCCACCAGAAACAGGACGATTCCGATCGGCCCGACGATGAGAGAAAAATCTTCCTGAGTCGACAAGGCAATCAGCAGACACAGCGACGAAAGAACTCGCCTGCGACGTTCGGCCAGATCGATGCCCCAAAACAGGAACGGCATTCCGTAGCAACTCGGACGCAGCGTTTTAATATCGATGGCAATGTCCAGATAATGCATCGGGAAAAAAAACAGCCAGGCCAATGCCAGCCACATGGCAGCGCGACGACTGCCCGAATGTCTCAGCGATATCGAAAAGATCGGGATCACACAGATCGCCAGCGACGACGAAGCCACCGCTTCCATCATCAGGTAGGAGGGACACAGCATGTGCAGCGGCAACAGCAACAGGTGAATGACCTGAATATGCTCACCCAGAAACAGACCCTGATCCAGATAACTGCGGAACCCTTTGCCATGCCATGTATTCCACAGATGCTCTTCGTACATGGCCGAATCTCCATGCGGCACCAGCAGCCCGGCATACAACCGCTCGTTCATCCAGAATGAAGTCACTCCCCAGGCCAGCATGGCGACGATGACCACACCGCATTCAGGCCAATACGATTTCTCCGCAAGAGGCGGCTCGACGGTGTCGCGTGTTGCTGAAAACGTCCCCCAGGATCGGCTGACCGCTCCGGCGAGAATCAGAGCCAGGCACAGCGGAGTTGTCGTGACGACAAACGACAGGATCGCCGGCTGCGGGACCAGTGTCACAAGAAACCAAACGGCCAGCCAAAGCAGGGCGAGTGTCCACGGCATTGCGATCTCAGCGCTGTGCTGGATCAGGCCGGAAAGAATCCCGTTGCGCCGCCCGGTCGGCAGTTCAGAGCCCTCGTGTTTCGCCGCGACTGCGCATCTGATAGCGGTCAGGGCTACCAAAAAACCTGCGATGCGGATCAGGACTGACAACCACGGCAGCGAAGTTTCCTCAGTCCCGCTCAGCGACATCTCGACGCTGCCACCGAGCCGCCGCATGACGGCGCGCTGGATGTCGCCCGGCCAGAAGATGTGCGACAGCCCATCTTCAGTACAGATCGTCCAGAGCATGCTGGTCAGGGCTCCGCATCCAGACGCCACGATGGCGAGCGAAGTGATAGCGGGACGCGGATTTGAAGCCATGGCCATTGAAAAGAAATCGTTATTCAGGAAGTGATTGAAGAAACAAATTCGGCCGCTTATGATCGCTCGATCGATAAGTGTCTGATCGTTGCCTTTCGCTTCGCGAAAGAACGCTACTTTCGCGGAGCGAAAGGCGACAATTATTGATAGAACGAGACTTCAATGAGTCATCCTGGATCTACTCGATCCGTGGAGCGGACATCCCTGGACAAGCCACAGTTCGTACGGCAATTGGAGGCGGCCCGGGCGATCGAAGTCCTCGGATTTTGAACGGTTCCGCAAAATTCCCGCCAGTCGGCCGCTGTCGCCTTAGCTGGCATCGGTGTAATCCGCGGGGCTTAATTTGTCCAGAAAGGCCTTTTCCCGAGGCAATGATGGCAGAAATCGCCACGATCAGAAACGCCTGTTGAGTTTCACATCGCCAGCAAATTGCCGCGTCTTCCCAGTCTCTCTGGTTTCACGGGCGTCACTGAAGGTCATATTGACCCATTTTCGCGGACGTGTGACTCTACGTTGCCTGTCAAAAAGCGACTGGACCGTCTTTCGTCCATTTCGCATGCCCCATTGCTTTGCCTCCCGTGGCTGTTCCAAGCATCTCTAAATTTGTCCTATGGCTCCGTTCCGCGGATTCCTCACTTCGATCTGGCCCTCGCTGCTGTTGAGCTGCGTGCTGGCATTATCGGGGTGCGCGACGACCGAATTTGTACACCTGCGGGAGAAGCCTCACAACCCGCTCACCGAAAGACTGAATACAACCGCCTTTGGACTGGTTCGCCACTCTGAGCAGACGGAGATCTTTTTAAAGCAGACCGGATATCGCGGCGGTGAAGATCTGAAGCTTATGATTCGCCACGCGATGGTTCATCGATCGGGCGAACACTTTCAGGAGGCGACGCATGCTCTGGCCGAATTGAATTATCTGGCCGCGGAAGTTGTGAAGACCCGCGATCCGCAGCTGGCGTCGGAGCTTTATCTTGATTCTGCACAAGCCGCATGGAGCTACTTTGCTACCGAGGACGAGTTTGGAGGCAATGCTGATCCCAATCGACCGGAGCATCGCAGCACGGCCGAAGTCTATAACGCCAGCAGCGAAGGTCTGCTCCGGATCGCTCATGGGTTGGGCAAGGTGAAGCTTGGGCAGTCGTTGCAGATGCCAATAACCCGACGCCGGCTGATGTTTGAGATTCCGTTTCCGTCACGCCTGCTGACCCCCGAACAACTCGGCGAGTTCGAATTCGTAACCGACTATGAACTCAAGAATTTGCGCAATCGACACACGACATCCGGCCTTGGTGTGCCTGTCATCGCAATCCGACGCGCATGCCCGATGCCCGATCCGGTGGAAAAGTATTACACAAAAGGGATGAGCTTTGCGGCAACGCTCGTGCTGCGTTTCGATGAGCAGGATCTGCACGCGGGTCCCGGCGGGGATGTGCATATGCAGATCTTTGATCCTCGCGAATCCGATAGTATGGTCGTTGGCAATACGCTGATGCCGCTTGAAGCCGACGTCAGCACTCCGCTGGCTCGCTACCTGAGCAATCGCGATCTCAGCCTGCTGGATACGTGGGGCTTTTTTCGTCCCGACAGGGCTCAGGAAGTGGCCGGACTTTACATGGTGCAGCCTTACGACCCGGACCGAATTCCAGTGCTGATGGTGCACGGAATATGGTCGAGCCCCATGACCTGGATGGAGATGTTTAACGATCTGCAGGCAGACCCCGAGATCCGTCGCAAGTATCAATTCTGGTTCTATCTGTATCCGACGGGCGAGCCCATTGCGTTCTCCGCGGCTGGCCTTCGGGATGAATTGCTGCAGGTTCGCGACGACTGCGATCCTTATCGACGCAATTCGAAGCTTGATGAAATGGTAGTGGTCGGTCACAGTATGGGCGGCCTGATGAGCCACATGCTGGCGCTCAACAGTGGTGATCGTCTTTGGAATTCTGTCAGCGGCAAAGCTGTGGACGAGCTGCAGGCCAGCTCCGAGGTGAGGTCCGAGATCCGACGAGTCTTTTTCTTCCAGGCGAATCCGTCGATCGACCGAATTGTAACCATCGCAAGTCCGTACGACGGCAGCTCATTCTCCAACCAGTTCACTCGCTGGGTGACGGGTTCTTTTGTCTGGCTGCCCGCCAGAACTTACGAACTGACGCGCGTGGTCTTTGAGCAGAATAACTTGAAGAGCAGCTGGTGGGATCGCGTTCGTGCGCCCCGGACCAGCGTGGATTCTTTGACCAGGAAGTCGGCCGTGCTGACGCTGATTCGTGACTCCCACGTGCCGGATGAGGTGAAGCACCACAACATTGTCGGCGTGCGAAAAGGGAAAAATGTCACGTCGTGGACGGACGGCGTTGTGTCCTACAAAAGTGCTCACCGGGAAGACGTAACATCGGAGAAAATTGTACCGGCCGGACACCGCGAAGTCCTGCGACACACTGAGACCGTTGCGGAAGTGCGTCGCATCCTGCTGGAACATCTGCAGGCAAGCCAGCGTCGACGATTCCCAGTGCTCCCTGTTCGAATGACGGTTGAACAACCCGACGGCCGAGCCTCACTGAAATCGCTGACTCCGTAAGCCAACCTGCTTCTTACGGATTCGCAAGGAGTTGAACAGCTGGGCTTCGTGTTCCGGTGCGAGGGCTTTAGCGGCCTTAAGCTCGACAACGATTTCGCCGAACACTAACTTTCATCAAAGTCTTGCGCAAACAGCGATTTCCACTGATGGTCTCAAGGGACATGGTGTTTTCGTCCTCGGGCAGACCAGGCGATCCTGCCGGTGTAGCCATCTTTTCCAGGAAATCCTCGGACACTTCCATAGGACTTTTGTCACTCAAAGCGAATATCGTCCCGTTGACGACGGACGCGTGGCTCATAACTCCGTTCGGGAGAGTAGTGGACGTTACCGTGCCGGGAAAGAGCGCACTGGCGGAGCCATCCGGCAGAGTGAATTTCACCCAGGTGGATCCGGCGGGTGCCGGAGTGCCATCGGCAAGTCGATTCGCGCTGCTGGGTAAGAATGTCAGGAGCCCCCAGATAAGTCCGACAAGGACCAGAGCCCCAATTCCCACCCCAAACCACAGCCACAGTGATTTGCCACTAGCCGACTTCTCATGCATGCTTGCCGGAGAAGGAATCAACGGCCGACAAATCATCGGCCGAACCGATTCCAATGGCCGCGATGGAGTAGACGGGCACTGCTTCCCTAAAGATCACTGAATTCCACAATCGCCATCGCGTGTGGCCTTCCGCTGGATAACGAATTCATTCCACATCGCGGATCAAGCCACACCGTTGGCGGCTGTTTTGAGTTGAGGGACACGATTATAAACTACTGACTCAATCGGGCGACTTCAGGAAATCACGATACGCCCAATCATTGATATGAGGACGTCAAATGTGAATCGTCGACCAGTTACGGTCGCGATCGCCGCTTCTAACCGACTTGTAATATCTGTTGCTCGGGCGCTGGTTTCGGCACCGCGACGCAACTGTTCCATCGCCGCACCGACTTTCAGATTCGCCATGCTCTGGGAGATCAATGTGTTTTCAGATTGTGGTCGCTCAAAGGTAAGATGTTCGTGAAGCTTACCAATCTGAAGTGGGCTCATCGCCACTATCGTGAGGAAGTCGCGATGTTGCGAACCACGTTCGGCTAATGGCAGGTCATGTTCCGTGGCCATCTGAATTGGAGAAGCATCAAAAGGGAGGTGCATCAAAGCTGCTCATTGCTTTTGCCGTATCCGCGGCGGAGGCCGGTTTGCTCGCGGAGCGAGCGGTGTTGTATGTTGCTCGCGGAGCGAGCGTCGCGCGTAGCCCCCATGCTTCAGCGTGGAGACTTTGACGCGAATAATGGCCAGCAAAAATTCACGGCCACCTGGGTCAACTTGGGTCAACGAGTCCGGTTGGGCAGAGAAAAGCGGCGATCGATTACTGTGTTTGGCAAGTCAGTGGGCTGTTCACTTCTCTTTCGAATGCCTGGCTGCAAAGATTTTGAGTGCAGTCCGCCATCCCGGTGTTGCCCGCAACTCAAATATGAGACATGGTTTTCAGAATGGCCAATCCTTCGAACGTTGATCCGCTGCCGATTTTGAAGCAGCTGGTTTCGATTCCCAGCGTTAATCCAATGGGACGTGATGTCTCCGGCGACGAATTTTTTGAAGGCCGTGTGACAGCATGGCTGGTCTCATGGCTGGAGCAGCACGGTTTACCATGCGAAGTTGTCGAAACAGCACCGGGACGAGCGAATGTGCTGTCCCGGATTGATTCACCGGGAGCCACGCGAACTGTTCTTCTGGATGCTCACCAGGACACCGTCCCAGTGGATGGCATGACCATTCCGCCTTTTGAACCGCTTGAACGAGACGGCCGAATTTATGGCCGAGGGTCGTGCGACGTTAAAGGCGGACTGGCGGCCATGCTGGCTGCGTTCACGCGACTGGCGTCCGATCGGCCGGCCGGAATGCCGAACGTTGTCCTGTCGATGACCTGTGATGAAGAAGCCACCAGTCTGGGCATCAATCATCTGGTCGGCAGCTGGTCCGGTCGCGCTCCGGTCTATCGACTTTGTCCGCAGCGCCCGGATGTCGCTGTCATTGCCGAGCCCACGCTGCTGGACATCGTGGTCGCTCATCGCGGTGCCACTCGTTGGCAGATTCGGACAGCCGGTCGAGCTTGTCACAGTTCAAGACCAAACGAAGGAATCAACGCCATTTATCGGATGGCAAAAGTGGTTCAGTGTCTTGAAGAATACGCCGCGTGGCTGCCAGGCTCTCGTCCCGCGCATCGGCTGTGCGGTCCGGCCACGTTGAGCGTTGGGCTGATCTCCGGCGGCAGTAGTGTGAACGTTGTGCCGGACAGTTGTGTGATTGATATTGATCGTCGAGTCCTGCCAGGTGAAGACAGTTACGGAGTGCGTCAGGAAGTCATCGATTATCTGAAGGAGCGGCTGGATTTTGAGCTGACTCATGATGAGCCTTACTGTCTGAGTTCTGCTCTTGGTGATGAGCTGAACGGGGAGCTCGCGGGTTTGCTCAGTCAGTCCATCCACAGCGTCGTGGGGGCTCGCCAGATTATCGGTGTGCCGTTCGGGACTCATGCCTCGCGAGTCGCCGCGATTGGCATTCCGTCGGTCGTGTTTGGGCCGGGCGATATTGCTCAGGCACACACGAAAGACGAATGGATTGCGATTGATGAACTGCACCGCGCGACGGAAATTTATTATGACTTCTGTTCGCGATAAGGATAAGTAAGCATCGTGCGTTTTTTTAGAGTCGCCTTTCGCTCCGCGAAAGCAGCGTATTCGCAACTTTCGCAGAGCGAAAGGCGACGCTTATTTTCCGCTCGATCTAACCTCTGCCGGAACTGCGTGTCCCGTGTGAGAAACAGAGAAAGACCCCTTGAATGCTCTCGTTACTGAGCGGACTCGCTTTGACAAGCTGCGTCATCCTGACCTGGCTGGTTGTCAGGATGCGCCCGCTCGTCACTGGCTTAACGCTGATTTATTCGTGGACATGGGCATTGGCCGCATCGATCGCTGTGATGATCGCCACGGTGCTCGGTTCCGGGCTGCTCAACGTACCCGCCGGATGGCGATCTTTGAGCCAGCTGTTTGCGGTCACGATGCTGCTGACACCCGCCGTCGCGACGCTTGGCGCCAGAAGGCCGGGTGTGATAGCCTGGCAGGGGTTCGTGGTGACTCCTTTGATTCTTGTCCTCCTCTGGCCGGGCGTTAGTCAGCTCACCAGCAGTCGAGGACAGGAACCGCTGGAGCTCTCCGTTCCTGCGCTCGCCGGGATCATTATTGTGCTGACAATGAGTGCCGGAACCAGTCTGGGGACCGCGATGACCGGCCCGTTTCTGATGTATGTAGCCGGAGTTGTGTTTGCCATCCTTCCTTCCACAGGCTGGGCCTCAGCCGATTCAATACTTCCCCTCCTGACCGCGCCGTTGCTGATGTTTGCGACGTGGCTGGGAAAAGAGGCCATTTCGAAGCGGTACGCAGTGATCGCGGCTGCCGACACAAAAAATGAACTGGTCGACCAGACCTGGCGACTTTTTCAGGACCTTTATGGACTCGTTTGGGCATTACGGGTGCAGGATCGAGTGAACCAGTTTGCACTACGGGAACAGTGGACTGTTCGCCTGACTCTGGATGGTTTTCGATCACAGGAAGGAAACAGTGCCTCCGACGAGGACCTGCAGAAGCCACGTGATGCATTCCGCTGGGTGCTTGGGCGATTTGCATCGGAGCAATGGGTGGCTTCGCGACTTTTCCGGTTAGGTTGAGGCAGCCACAATTGCAACAGTTTTCAGGTGTTCAGAATCCAGGATAACACAGGCTTAGATTGAATTTACCGCCGTTTGTTTGTAGGGTTCATCGAATACGGCCTCTGCTGATCAGGCGCCACAACGATTGAAATGGCGTCAGCCCCGATCTGGTGTTTCGCGCCACAATTGGGCCAGCAAAGGTGTCGTCGCTTTAAGACGACTTTTCAAATTCAATTCGGTGGTCAGGTCCATCTCAATGCTGTTTAAACGTCTTGGAGACATCACAGCGAAGCACGCTTTCCTCATCCTGGCCGCATGGGTCGGGCTACTGGTCGTGTGCATAACAAATGCGCCGAAGTGGAAAGACGTTGTCCGAAACGGCGAATTCGCGTTTTTGCCGAAAGATTCTCCCAGTCGCCTGGCCACGGATGGGTTTCGCGAAGCATTCCCGAACGACCTGCTGGCCAGCACGTTGGTCCTTCTTGTGCGGCGTGAAAGTGACGAAGGCCTGCTGCCGACGGATTACGATTTTGTTAGTGAGCACGTGATTCCCGAGATTCACCGGATTGCAAAGCTGCCCATGCCCGCCGATCAACTGGCTGTGGATGCCGGGCTGGCTCCCGCCCTGACAGAAGAGGCTGCAACAGCCGAATCTGGCGACGCTCCGTCGAAGAACGATCCCGAAGCGAAGATCGTCCAGAACATCACATGGTTTGCAGACAAGAAGATTGGCGAGCTGTTCATCAGCGACGATAAGCAGGCAACAACAATTGTGATGGGGCTTCGCACGGAATTTCTGGACCAGGCGAATATTAAACTGGTGGATCAGGTCGAACAATTTGTCAATCAGTTGTCTCGAACGCACGTGCAGCAGGGACCATCGCTGCCTGGCGGTCTGGAGATTTCCATCAGTGGCAGCGCGACGTTTGGTCGTGACATGATTCGTGAGGCCTCCAACAGCGCGAAGTCGACGGAAAAATGGACCGTCATTCTGGTGGTGGGTCTGCTGATCGCGATCTACCGAGCTCCAGCGCTGGCAATGATTCCGCTGATCACCGTCGCGGTTTCGACTGCAGTCTCTTTGACATTGCTGGCTATTGCAGCTCAGGCGGGCATCATCAGCCTGTTTAATGGCATCGAAACTTATGTGACGGTGCTGATCTATGGCGCGGGTGTTGACTACTGCCTGTTCCTGATTGCTCGTTATCGCGAAGAACTCGACAGCGGTCAAACCATTGAAGACGCAATCTCCGGAACCCTGCATCGCGTCGGCGCGGCTTTGACCGCCAGCGCGGGGACCGTTATGTGCGGGATTGGGATGCTGATCTTTGCCGAGTTCGGAAAATTCCGGCAGGCAGGTCTGGCGATCACGTTTGGTCTGGGTGTGTGCCTGCTGGCAGCACTGACTCTGACTCCTGCCATTCTGCGTCTGATTGGCCGCTGGGCCTTCTGGCCGAATGTGCCTTCGCAGGGATCGCGCCGGGACTCCAGCTTTCCAAGCAGTTCAGATCTGGTCTCACGTCTACAGAAGAAAAATCTGCTGACAGCGGGCTGGCACTGGATCGGCGAATTTCTGGAACGACGCGCCTGGACTGCCTGGCTGGGCAGTCTTGTGATGATGCTGCCGTTCACGATCATCGGGATCATCTTCTTTGGCAACCTCAGCTACGGCCTGCTTTCAGAACTGCCGGAAACCGCAGCCAGTGTGTATGGTGCTGAGGCCGTTCAGCGACATTTTCCTGCAGGGGAAGTGGCTCCTCTGACTGTTCTTGTCGATGCGGGCTCACGAGATTTCCGGTTCCGCATTGAAAGAACAGACGCCACGACATCGCCGTCGGGCTGGCAGATTGTTAGCCTTGACGAGAGCGATGAAACCTATCCACTGGATGGATTCGAGCCCGTTGCCGGTCAGGAACTTGAGTTTGCGGCCGCTAAAAAGAGGGCTGGCTACGTGGGCGTAACATCCGCTGACGGAAAGTCAATCACCGGCAAATGGTTGCAGGACGATCGCAAGTACGATCTGGCCCTGACGAACAATGGCGATGTCTGGACGGGCAGTTTGAAGGCACCCGTGGTGGACTTCAGCCCGATTCAGGGCGAGTCGTTTGCGATGATTCAGGACTTCACAAGTCGACTGATCGAAAACCGGGAAAAACTGGGTCTGCAGTCGGTACGTTCTTTGTACGCTCCGAAAGGTCAGCGGGAATCTGCAAAGGTGACGCTGGCTGTTCGTCAGGCCCAGAAGAAGCATGCCCGCAATTACTTTGTCAGCTCTGTGAATCCCGCTGTAACCCGCGTGGATCTGATTTTTCAGCAGGATCCCTTTTCTCGCGACAGCATCAGTGACTTCCGCAATCTGCGAGATCACATTCGAGAACATCTGCCGGAAGGTCTGAAAGACGCCTCCCTGTCGTTTGTGGGTAACACAGCCGATATCAGCGATCTGAAGGATGTGACGGATTCCGATCAGCTTCGCATTAACACACTCGTGATGTTCGGTGTCTACCTGATTCTGGTTATTCTGCTGCGACGTCCGGTGATCTGCGGATATCTGATGTTCACTGTCTTCTATAGTTACCTCGCAACACTTGGGATCACGCACCTTGTATTTTGGGCGATGGATCCTCAGGGCTTTGCAGGGCTGGACTGGAAGGTGCCAATGTTCCTGTTCACAATTCTGATCGCGGTCGGAGAAGACTACAACATCTTCCTGATGGCCCGCATCGAGGAAGAAGAGCGGGTGCATGGTCCGGTCAAAGGGATTACCGTCGCTCTGGAACGTACCGGCAGCATCATCTCCAGCTGTGGAATCATCATGGCTGGCACGTTTTCGTCGCTGATGGCTGGCAACCTTGTCGGAATGGATCAGCTGGGCTTTGCGTTGGCTCTCGGCGTTCTGCTCGACACCTTTGTCATTCGCCCGATTATGGTTCCGTCACTTTTGATGTTGCTCGCAACCGGTCAGCTGGGAATTTTCAGTCGGTGGGCCGGATACGAAAAAAAAAGTGAAGACGTTAAATCACTCGCTGCCTGACTTTGAAGGTCAGGTAGTTTCTTCGCACGGCGGCAGGAATTATGAGTGATTCTGACCTGAACTGTGCTCGCAGTAATTGCAGCAGAATTCTCACACCTCTGACGCTCACCTGCGTTTTTCTTGCGTGGCTGGTCACTCTGGCAATGTGTGGGCAAGTTGAAGTCCCCCGGCTACAGAAAGCCATGGAAAGTCCGGCCGGTCTGCTGGGATGGTTCGCCCACTGGAATCTCGACACCACGCTTACGTTTCTCGTGATGTGTGGCCTGCCCGTCGTTGCCATTGTTGCTGTGTTGCATCAATCTATGGTCGGCATCAGGAATCGATTTCAAGCCGCGATTGCGGCCCAGAGCACGGCGACAAAATCTGCCAGGGTTTCCGTTGGCCGTCAGCTCAGTGTTGCTGCGGGCCTGTTCCTTTTATCCCTTTCCTGCAGCGCTGGAATAGGAATGCGCAAGGTCGAACTGGCACGCACACCGGCAGCCCCACAACTGCCGCTCGTGGTGCGATTTGTCGATCTGCCGCCTGCCTATCATGATGAGTTCAGCTATCTGCTTCAGGCCCGCACGTTTCTTGCAGGGCGAATTGCCTGGCCAGCAATGAAGGTACGCCCGGATCTGTTCCATCAGATTCACGTCCTGAACGAACCCACAACGGCCAGTCGTTATTTTCCCTGGACGGGAATTTGGATGGCCCCGTTTGTGAAGAACGACGTACCGCACCTTGGCCACTGGCTGGCCGGCGCGATCGCGTGTGTGTGTTTCCATCGCAGTCTGCTTCGCCTGCTGCAGTTTCGTTG
This sequence comes from Planctomycetaceae bacterium, assembly GCA_041688565.1. GTDB lineage: Bacteria > Planctomycetota > Planctomycetia > Planctomycetales > Planctomycetaceae > SXXK01. The sequence continues at coordinate 38,632 of JBDNHX010000578.1, read as the reverse complement.
GGCGATGATCGGCGGGCTGCTGATTGCCATCAGCCCGGGGTTGGCTGTTTTCAGCAACCTGTTGCTGGCCCATCATCCGGCCATGCTGGCTCTGTCGGTCTTTCTGTGGTCTTTTCTGAGACTGATGGACACAACTCACGTGCGCGACGCAGTGATCAGCGGTGTGGCGCTGACCCTGGCAATGCTGGCCCGGCCCATGACGGCGGCCGGATTTGCCTTGCCGTTCGGAATCTGGCTGCTTTGGAATCTGGTCAGCTCGCAGCGTCGACAGGAGTCAGACACTTTCCGCCCGGTATTCCGCCTGCGCCTGATTCCTGCCCTCGGTCTGCCTTTGGTCGTCGGATTTCTTGTTCTGGCGTTCATGAATCAGCAGATCACCGGTGAATGGACTCGTTCGGCTTACCAATATTACACAGACACGTGGACCCCGCGGCATCGTTTTGGTTTCAACAATGCGGAGCCTGGCAGTCAGCTGGCCGGCCCAAAAGTTCTGCAGGCCTATGACCGATGGGCGACGAATCTGACCCCATGGAAAGCCGCTGAAAATGTCGCCAATCGGCTCATCACCAGTTCTCAATGGACACTGGGGATCGGCGCATTGGTCTTTGGGCTCATCTCCGCCGCACCCGACATTCTGCGTCGACGCGGGACCGACGTGCGAGTTCCGTTGTTACTGTGTTCTGTAGTATGTCTGCACGTGGTGCATATCCCATATTGGTACGATGGCATTCTGCATTGGCATTACGTTTTCGAAACCGCTCCACTTTTGTTGATGCTGGTGACGTTTGGATTAAAAAATGCCGCCGACTGTTTCAGGCCGCTGGGGATTCCACGCCTGACATCGCTCTGGCTGTTCTTCCTGGTAATGGCATCGCTGCTGCCAAACTGGCTGGATGCGGAATCGTTCTGGGGCCCGTCGCGAGTCAGTCTGGCGGTTGGCGAGCAGACGTTTTCTCGAGCCCGCTTTGAACAGTTTCGGCGACTCACCCATTCGCTGCTTGTGACACGTCCGTGTCTGGTGATGGTTGATGAATCCGCTGCTGATCCGCAGCTGAGCTACATTATAAATCCGCCGGATCTGAATTCCGATGTTCTGGTCTGCCGATTGCCGGCGACCGATTCCGAGATCAGTGAGCTTCGCAAAGCGTTTCCTGATCGCACGCTGTTCACGTTTGATCCCAGTTCATTTCAGCTTACGCTGGCCAATCCCGGGGCTGCGATGCCCCGGTGAACGGCAACGCTGTGAAGTATTTTATTGAGTGAATTTGCTGTTGTTCCGGGCCGAAGGCTCATCCGTTTGCCTAGCCCGGGCCATCGGCCCGGGAATTTGAATCCCTTGATTTTGTGAGGCCCAAAGGGTCGGCCATTTGAATACCCATTTCCCGTGTACAAACGGTCGGCCCGTTGGGCCTTTTCGATGATGTTGGTGGCTGGTCCCGGGCCGATGGCCCGGGCTAGGCAATCGAATGGCCCTTTGGGCCGAAATCGCATGAAATCCTTGACAAAAAAGCTTCACAGCGTTGGGTGAATGGGATGCTCGGGAATCTCCTGAATTGGCCGCGAGCCTCTTATTTCCCGGCATCAAAATCCAGAGTTTGCTGACGATCCTCGCGGCTCATTTCCTTGTACAGAAAACTCGGCTGGATATCGGAATTCTTCTGATACTTGCCGGAGCTGTATTCCGTGATCGCGCCTTCCACCGTGTGGTAGAAAACCTGGCAGACCTGGACACCCGGATAAACGCGAATCGGCTGGATCGCAATCATCTCCAGAGTCCAGAAGCCGCAAAAGCCAACGTCGCCGAAGCCGGCGGTCACATGCACAAACATGCCAAGCCTCCCAATAGACGACCGGCCTTCCAGCATGGGCACGAGGTTGTACGTTTCGGTGTATTCAATTGTCCGGCCCAGATACATCTGCCCGGGCTGCAGAACGAGGCCCTCTGGGGGAATCAGGATGCGGCGATAGCGGTTCGGCCGCCGCATATCGAGCACAATTTCCTCATACACCAGCAATTCATCATGCAGTCGGAGGTTGTAGCTGTTGGGATTCAGCTGTTCCTCATTGAACGGATCGATTCGAATGTCGCCGCCCAGGCGAGCCTTGATTTCGCTGCCGCTCAGAATCATGGAACACCTGCCGACCCAAGAACCCGGGAACGGCCCTGGAGTAATTGTGTGGGGAAGAAAGGAAAAGCACTCGACCGGACATGTCTGCGCTGGACGCCTGGCCGATCACCGCATCTGACGCTCATTTTTTTCAAAGCTCCGTACATCCCGCCGCAACGCGGGTCGCCGCAAAACCTGATGCCCTACATCGCGGAGGGTAAGCCAGTCGGCACCGGGAATCAACCGGTCCGGTTGACGGATCCAAACCCAGGCAAACAAATATCCGGCCACTCCGGATCTGCCGCCGATTTCAAACGGGCTTTACAACCTGACCATCCCAGGACGGCTTTGAAGCCGCCAACCGCACATGGCCTCTGTCACAAACTGAGGAACTCCGTTAAACTTCCCGTTTACTCCGTCAGCCCCACCGACAACGGACTGTCGCAATGCGAATCCCTTTCAAGCCACTTCCGCCTGCTTCTCGCCTTCGCCACATGCTGATGCTGTGCGGCGGTGCGAGTTGTCTCCTGGCGGTCTCCACGGTATTTGCACAGGCGCCAGAAGCCGCGCCCGGCAAAGGAGCGGCTTCGTTTCTGAACGTTCGCGACATGCTGGCCGCGGGAGGCATGATCGGCTATGTGATCATGTTTCTCAGCTTCATCATGGTGGCGCTCATCATCGACTACGTCCTGCACATTCGTCGCAGTACATTTATGCCGCCCGGGCTGGCGGAAGAGATTCATCGCTGCCTCGCTGAAAAGAAAATCGCCGAAGGACTGCAGCTTTGCGAACAACATCAGGGCTTCCTTGGTCGCCTGCTTCACGCGGGACTTGAAGAAGTCGGCACGGGCTCCTACCTCGCCGTTGAGAAAGCCATCGAAGACGCGGCCGTTGAGCAGTCGTCGCGCTACTTTCGACGGATCGAACATCTGTCGGTGATCAGCACGCTGGCTCCCATGCTGGGACTGATGGGCACAGTCTGGGGGATGATTCTGGCCTTCATGGAATTTGAGCTGAAAGCAAATCCGCAAATCTCCGAACTGGCCCCGGGCGTTTACAAAGCGCTCATCACAACGCTGCAGGGACTGGGCGTTGCGATCCCGGCCACGGGGGCTCTGGCGTTCTTCCGCAGCCGCGTCGAAGAACTGTCTACCGAATCCACGTTGCTGGCCGCGCACGTATTTTCAGACTACCGCCGAGGACTCCAGCTCAGAAAAAAAAGCCGGCCTGGGTCCGAAGGTTCGGAGCTCGTGTAGCACTCTGTTGATTTGACGGATCTCACAACCCGACATGTCAGTGAGGGATTAATTTGTGGCAGATCTGCTGCGTGCCCAGACATCCTTCGCTGACGCGGCGGGTTACGGATTAGTCGTAACTACCCGTTGCGGTCGGCGTCGCGGTCCATCTGGCAGATCCTGGCCGTGGTGGAGATTCGAATCAGCAGAATTCCGCCGCGCAGAATTCCCAACGCGGCAAACAGAACCATCGAAGCTTCGACGATTTTTGTGTCTTCCGTGTTCAGTGCCAGATTGATTCCGATCCGCAGCACCACAAGGGCGACCGCGACAAGAATCCAGCCAAAAATTTCACGCAGCCAGAACATGATCTTAATCCCACTTTGAATCTGGATTCCACCTTGTAGCTGTCACGCCGCCGGCGGTCGTTGTTTGAGTGTCATTGTTTTTCTGCGAAGACGTCGCCGCAAGTCGCCGCCTTCGCAGCTTTAGGCGTCGCAGGACGACCATCCTGAGATCCCGATAATGCAATTTCACGAAAATCGACCGCTGGTACATGCGCGCTTGCGACGGTGTCATCTGACGCCATGAGATTTCTGAAACGACAATCCACGCCGCAATGATCGCAACGAAAATAGCGGCACCCACGACCATTGGCGGATCCGCATCCACAGCGCTGCGAAGACTTCTGGTGAGTTCCCGGTTGTCCGGCAGCATGGCAATGAGAATGGCGGAAATTGCCACACAGCCATGTAAAATGAACAGGGCTCGCAGACCAGAGGCGAAGATTCGCAGCGCCACTGCACTGGAATCAGCTTCAGTCAAATTGTCGCCCGTAGCCGCAGGAGCGTTCAGCAACGTCTTCGCCTGCCTGAAAAGAGAACTGCTGGCTGTTTGTTGCAACAGCTGGCGGTTGCGGGCGACGAACATCAGCACAGCGACCACTACAAAAACGAACAAGATTCCGGTGACTCCCTGCAACCCGGCAAATTCACGTCCTTCACGGAGCAGAAGATCACCCTGAACAAGGATCAGAACCAGCACGCCGCCCCAGCGTTTGAGCGTCATAAAAACGAGCGCAATAATCAGCAGGCGAACGGACCACGGCCCTTCAGGTGCCAGCACCAGAAGCAGCGCTCCAACGACGGTGAAAACTGACAGCTGCAACAACAGCGTCCGAGGAATGTTGTCACCTGGGCGATCGACGACATTCAGATCATCCGGCCTTTGAGCGTTCGCCGGTTCAGCAACCGCAGCTGCCGATCGAAGGTTTTCCGGTTCAATCATCGCCGGCCTCCGCGAGTGCCGACTCGTCCTGTCCGAGCAATTTTCATTTCCGACAGCACCAGCTGAATCGCGTTTTGTTCTCCGGAGAACGACACGCCCGCGCCAAGTCGGCGAAGATCCTTTTGAAGTCGTGTCGCCAGGTCGCGTGTGCGAGTCTGTTCGGCGGCGAACAGAAGTGCGTCAGGATCAGACGAAGCAATTTCTGCGGACGTCGCCGTCGGCCGTTTGAAAGTCGGCGTGGGGCAAACAAACGCGATTCGATGATGCCGCGCCAAAATCATTTTCACCGCCGGCAGCAGATGGGCAATACTGTGAGCACATTCCAGAAGATCGGCCAACACAACAAAGACTTCGTTGTCTCGCGCTTTCAGCACAGACGACGTCATCGCGTGGCTCAGCATTTCCATCCGCGCGATGCCATCATAAAAACCACGGCCGCGAACAGCGACGACCGGATTCATCCACGACAGACCTGTCTGACTTAGAAAGTGCTGTGCAAACGTAGCCATCAACGCGTCATCGTGCATCAACTGAACGTATTTGATCGGCGACATCTGATACAGCTCCGCCAGAACTCCGGCCAGCAGGCATCGATCGCGATGAGCACGGGCCTTCCATGGCAGAAGCGGAAAGAGTGTAAACGGAACCTGGTTGACTTTCAGTTCCAGCAGTTCCGGAAACTGTTCCGACGCGACACTCAGAGCAAATGTCAGCAAAGTCGGTGACAGCCGATCGGGCATGGGTGCCGGGTTGATGGAAAAGTCGGCCATCGCTTCCAGCAGCCGGTGAAAGCCTCGCTCACCCGCCTGCGGCGCGATCTTTCGTTCTCCGCGTTCATCAAAGAACACCGCGCCGACCGGGTCGCCGGCTGAGATGGCCGTCCGAGCCACACTGGCTCCGACATAGGTCAGCTGATCCAGCAATCGCAGCCCAAAACCGCCGACTCGAGTTCCAATTGAACCGTCCAGAAACAACTGCAGGCGGACGGGCACTTCAGATTCATACTGCCGCGTCATCAGCTTGTCGCGTCGTGCGGAAACTTTCCACGCAATGGATTTCGGAGGATCTCCGTCGACGTACTCACGCAGCTCAAGAAGTTCAGATCCCATTCCTGATCGCTGAAGTCGATGAATACCGTGCTGGGGCAGGGAGTTGATACGTTTAACCAGCGGCTGAGTATCGCCCACTTCCGCATACGCCGGGAGAACGCGAAAATTCTGCAGCAGCGGAATAAATCGTTCACAGCGAAAAAAGCCCTGAGGGTCCTGAAGGACAATCCGAAATCCTGGCAGGCTAATTCGACCAGCGCCGCGAACACGCGCCGTGTAACGAAAAGTGAACACGCGAAATCGAGATTTGACTGTCACGTCGTGAAAGGAATCCACGATGTCCATATTCTCTGGAACGACATCACGGATCAGCAGGATCGGTCCAATACTTCCGCGTGTTGAGGTGACTCGGACGGAGACACGAACCAGCCGCCCGGCCCATAACAGCCCGTTGGATTCAGCTCGTTCATTGACAGTGCGTTCGAACTGCAGGTGAGGCAGTTCCACCCAGACTCGCCAGGTAAACAACACCCATTCGGCCAGAAGCCAGACGAGCACAGTGAGCGACAGCAGCGCGAGCCCCATCTGACCGCGGAGGACACCGAGGTACAGACCGGCAATGGCCGGAAGTGCAAGCCACCGCGCGAGACCGGTCATCGCCGCCGGTCCTGCAGAACGGGGACCGTTCGAATCAACTGATCGACAACCGATTCCACCGTCCGACCATCCATCTCCGCTTCTGGCCGCATGATCAGGCGATGACAAAGTACTGGCTGACACACCGCCTGAATGTCTTCATGAGTCAGATAGATTCGGCCGCTGAGCAGCGCGTGAGCCCGTCCGGCTTTCATCAGATTGATGGCGGCTCGCGGGCTGCCGCCAAGCACGAGGTCAGGATGCTGGCGACTCTGGCGAACAAGGTCGACAATATATTCCTGAAGTTCCCGCGTCCCATAGACGGAATCCAGTTGCCGCTGAATGGCAACGATTTCTTCGGCGTTGGTCACAGCACCCGGCTTCGCAATGGATCGGCTGTGAAGCTCAAGCATGTCCACTTCCTGATTTCGATCCGGATAGCCGACATGAATTCGAAACAGGAACCGGTCCAGCTGGGCTTCCGGCAGTCGATAGACGCCTTCCTGCTCAATCGGGTTCTGCGTCGCGAGAACCATAAACGGTTCGGGCAATGGCAGAGTCCGGCCTTCAATGGTCACCTGCCGCTCCTGCATGGCCTCAAGCAACGACGACTGAGTTCTGGCGGGAGCGCGATTCAGTTCATCAGCTAGAAGCAACTGGCAGAAAACCGGACCTTTGCGGAGTACGAAGTCGCTGGTCTGGCGATCAAGTACCTGAGTCCCGGTGACGTCCGATGGCAGCAGATCCGGGGTAAATTGGACACGTTCGTAATGAATGCCGAGTACCGTGGAAAACGTTCGACACAGGGTTGTCTTGGCGGTCCCCGGAACGCCTTCCAGCAGCACATGTCCGCCGGCAATCAACGCCATCAGAAGCTGATCGGTCACGTGATTCATGCCGACAACGACCTGCTCGACAGCCTGCAAAGTTCGCTGTCGCAGTTCGTTCACACGGTGGGCAAGCTGATCAGAATAAGGAGTGCTCACAGAGACTTCTTTTTCAAGGTGATGTCAAAAACTGTCTGTCAGCGAGACTTCGCGTGACATCCTTCAACGCTCGACTTGCAAGCACCCATGCACAAACTATTGGGCATCATTCGTTTAACGGCGAGCCGCAGGCGTAGGCAAATTGCCAGAAAACCGACGCCTGCGGCTTGCCGTAAAACGAGGAAAACTCTGCGCCATTGCTTACCATTGTCGTTATTCGGTCCGAGGCTTTCTTTTTTTCAAGCTAACCGCCAATGTGTGAGCTAACGCAAACGCAGCCCACTCGCTGGCGCCTCGAGCTTGTATGGATCGTTCCTTTACAGCTGAAAAGCAGCAGCCTTGTGGGACACTTTAGCAAGTGTGGCGTGCGGTTGTGAGTCTCACGCGGTCCCGTTTGACGGGGAGTTTCGCCAGATCCACGCGCCGGGCGGAACGGTTTTCGCGGATTCCCGAAACGGGCCATCACTGCTTCTGCAGAACAAACACCGCGTCCCCAAGTCGATCGTCCAGCGGCAGCGGTTCACTCAGGTCGTAACAGAAGTCGAAAACGTCCAGAAGTTTCAGCGACGGTACCGATTTCAAAAGCGTCTGAAACTGCGCGGCCCGGTAGATTCGCAATTGATGGTCAGTGGACAGACGAATCACCTTCGTTCGCGTGGTCACCTTCAGACTAAAGCGGACCGTTTCGACTCGCTTCCGACGGTTAAAATCCAGCACTCGAATCGTTGTGGTCACTCGGGTGCCGCGGTGCGTAATCGTCCAGCGTTCACAATCTTCTTCGTCGGCATCCGGCGGCAGCAGATGAAAACCGAGCAAATAGATTCCGCCGGGGCGAAGACTTTCTGAGACGCAACGCAGATGGCGTCGAGCCGATTCTTCTGTGATCAGATGTCGAAACGTGTTCACCAGGCAATGAGCGACGTCGATCTTTTGTGGCAGCTGGAACGAAGTCATGTCTCCGCAGAAGACGTCAGCGACCAGTCGGCTGCGTTTCAGTCGGCGGCGAGTCCATACCACGCAGGACGGATTCAGATCGAAGGCAGTGACCGACAATCCGCGTCTGACGAGTTCCACCGCCTGCCGCCCACCGCCACAACCGATCTCAAGAACGGAGGCCACGCTTCTGGGCAGATACTTTTCGATGGCGGCCTGGATGAAGTCGGCTTCGAAAGGTGTTTCGTCGCTGAACGCCAGATCCCAGTAGCCAGGTGCGTCGTAGCAATCGACCATGCAGGATTTCATTCTGACCATCATTCAGTCAAACAGGACCGAACTACTTCTTGTCGTCATCGAAGCTGTCGCTGTACTCGTCATCAAAGTCATCGCCCAGAGCGTCGTCTTCGAAGAGCTGCTCGCCGTCATCTTCTGAGTCCTCAGAATCGACATCATCTTCGTATTCGTCCTGATCATCGTCTGCCGCGCCGTCTTCGTCCACCGGCTGCGACCTGCGCGATCCAGCGGCGGGCTCATCTGAGGGAATAAATCCCGCAGCGGCCGGTTCCGGCATGAGTCCGGGGAAGAACATAATCGCAAACGGCAGAAACGCAACGGACGCACTTGCCAGAGCCGCCAGGACCCACACAATCCAGAGCATGACAGACACATTGGCCGTGTCAGAAAGCATGCCCTGCAGCAGGCCCATTACAAGGAAGACAAGCAGGATGGCTCCCGGAATGGCGGCAATACTGGACACCAGAATAAGTTGTTTCTTGCTCATGGACCAGGTCTCAGATTCTGCAGAATTCGAGGCTTAAGCCTAGCGCGCAGCGGCGATCGGCAGTGGGTTTGGGGGATTTATCGACATCGTAAGATCCGGGAATCAGCTGCCGCAATGCCTCTCCCCTGAGATTGGCCTTTTTACCGGCGGGTGACCATTCCGCAGATTAACACAGTTCTGACGATCGGACGCTCTGGCCGACCTGCACAGTCCCCCTCCGTACGAATGAGCCGCTTCAAATGGGCTGGTCCCGTGGATCGTAATTCAGCCTTTTTTGCACGCGGTCAGCCACCACTACGGAATTTCATGTAGAGCCGCTGAACCTCCCGCATACAGCACTGGCCGTCGGCGGCGAGAGTCTGACATCGCGCTTCGGGGGACTGCGATCTGGCGAGTAACGCGCGGATTCGAACCGGTTGACCCTCGCCAACATCGGCTTCGACATCGTCGAGTGTAAAACCGAAACAGGCGCAAAGCGGAGCGTTCAGATCGTGCGGGTACACCGGCGCCAGCAATTCCGTGACGCGCACAAACTGTTCAAACATGTTGAAATAGGCCACGTCGCAGTCCGGATTGTTGCAATACCAGGCGGTGTCGAGCAGCTGAGATCGCATTCCGGCAGGCACATACGTTTCGATTGGCCCATTCCCGACGGACTTTCCAGGCCCGGTACAACGCGGACACAGCAGGCGTGCATCGCTGTCGGGTTCTCGAACAAAAGCCTTGTTCACGGAAGTTCACTCCGGCAAAGTTTCCAGCCGTTTTGAAGGGAAGTCCAGTTCTTAGAACTGATGACCTTCTTTCGGCCCGTCCTGAGTGAACGTCAACACTTCCGGACCGCTTTCGGTCATCAGAATCGTGTGCTCAAACTGAGCTGACAAAGCAGCGTCCATTGTCCGAACCGTCCACTTGTCCTTCTTATCCACACGCGTTTTCCACGATCCGATATTCAACATGGGCTCGATCGTGAAACAGGTTCCTGGCCGCAGCAAGTCTCGATTAGAATTGAGCGACGGGAAGTGGGGAACGCCCGGCTCCTGATGAAAATCCTGGCCAATTCCATGGCCCTGATATTCACGAACGACTGAGTACCCGGCTTTGGTGGCAAACGTTTGAATGGCTCTTCCGATTTCCGTCACCGCACATCCCGGACGACACGCGTTGATGCCCACAAACAGGGCGTCGTGAGTCGTCTGAACCAGTCGTTTGGCACTCGCGTTGACTTTGCCGATCATGTACGTCTCGGACTGATCTCCGTACCATCCATTCACGATGGTTGTAATGTCCACATTCACAATGTCCCCGTCTTTCAGAGGACGTGTGTTGGGAATCCCATGACAGACCACTTCGTTGACACTGGTGCAGATGGTTTTCGGATAGCCAAGATATCCCACACAGGCCGGCACATGACCGTGATCAAGCGTGTAGGTGTTGGCCAGCTTGTCCAGTTCGTCTGTGGACACACCCACTTTGACATGAGGTCGCAGGAAGTCCATCAACTGAGCATTGAATCGACCGGCAGCGCGCAGGCCTTCACGTTCTTCTTCTTTCAGATACAGCGGGATTGATTTCTTGAAAGCAAGCAAGTGCCAGGGTCCAAAAACACGAAGGAACATGGGTCAGGCATAGAAAACGACCGGACGGCTGAGCGGCTGAATCACCGACCGGGGCGGCGATTATTGTGGCCAAATTGGCAGTGTCAATCGGATGGCACCATTACTTAGGGATTCCGCCGAAAACTGGAACGCGAGCAGGCTCTGAGCCGATGCCAATCGAATGATCGATTAGATCAGCTCAGAGCCTGCTGAGTTTCAGATCGCGTGTCTTTGAGTCCAGTCCGGCTGGAAATTAAAACACGTCGAGCAGATAGTGGTGACCGCTGTGGTACGGCTTCTCTGACGGATAGAAGTTGTACCAGTTTTTGTTGTAAACCGGGATCCGCATTGACGGCTCGTAGCGATAGTACATGTGATCGTATTGCTGCGGCTGCTGGAACGAATGTGGATAGTAGACGTACGGATAATGATAAAATCGCTGCCAGTCAGAAGGTTGACCCGGAGGCGCCGCCTCGACGGTTCGGACGGTGGTCAGAATGGCCACTGTCATTACGGCCAGAATGATCATTCGCTTCAGCATGAATTGTCTCCCTCGAAACACAATGAAACTCAGCATTCCAATTGGGTGGAACGCCGACCGTGCGAGGCAAATTCCTCTCTGGCCGGCACGGGCTCAGTGCAACATCCGTCACAAGAGAGCCAACAACCTTGATTCTGGACGATGCCTCGGCAGGCGGATCGATCATACTCGACGACCGCAGTCGTCTTAATCGCCCCCGGAAACAGATCAGAGATCCGCGGTGCCGAGACTCGTCAGATGTATTGAACGTCCAGCGAACTGCATGCCACATGGCATTTCAGGCCGATCGGCAGATTCTTTTCCCACTGGATCACGGAACTATTCTTCGGCGTTCCATCCGTTGCAGAATCAGTGCTTTCAGCAGAATCGGAAAAATCGGACCGACCAGTCCCCTGTTCAGGCCATCTGGGCACTAAGAGTCTTATCGCGACTGCGAAACCAGAGCGGCTTGTTGATAGTTTCTGAAGGAGACTTCTTTCAGCGACTTTGAGCTCAGCCGGTCTTCCCACCGGGCGATTCGCCTGTGATCCTCGTCGGTGACTTTCTGTGTCAACTGATGTTCGGCTCGCAGGCGAAACTGTTCGCCAGGGCGCATATCCAGTTCAACGCTCACAGGAATCCGATCGTTCAAATCACGCAAAGCCGCGTTGACCGCCATCCGCGGCTCGGGGAACAGACTGCTCGGATGCAGAATGGAATTCAGCTGGGCTGTCCAGTCGGCGTAGGTCAGATATCGCTGCACCTGTTCCGCGTCATTCCATTTTCGCGTTTCGACTCGATACGTAAACGAGGGCGAAGACAGCACCAAAGTGCCCTTCATGGGATCAAACGTCTGGCTGAACTTTGGATTGAGCTGAAACTTCAGAGAACCGGCCAGCTGTTTTGAACCCGGCTTTTCGCTCGCCATAAGTTCGTCAATGTACTTGTCGGTTCGCGGTCCACGGCTGACCATCATGTGGCGAATTTCATCGAATGTGATCCGCGTTGTCAGTTCACGCGATTCGTTGATGATCGTGAAACGCTTTTCAACAGGTTCAAAGATCACCACTTCATCGGCCGCGTCCACATAATCGTAGACTCGCCCGTTGTGCATCAGACTTAAACTGCTGCTGACAATTTGGGAGGCCGTACGACTGTCGGCTTTTGCGATGTCATAAACATGCGTGGAAATCCGCAGCCCCTGAGCCATGCAACTTGAGCCTGCGTTGCACCATGCACTGACGAAAATTAAAGCCACAAGCATTCCTGAACGCATCATGATGAGCCTCCTGCTCGGTAATCCAAATTGACTCCATTCGTCGGCGTCACGGCAGGCATCGCGACAGCCTGCACTAACCCCAATGAACGGGATTCATCCAGAGTACCTGTAGCAGGATCTAAGCCTCGCATTCAACGGCACTCCGGCAATCCTGATCCCTGATCCGAAACACAGCCGAGCCCGTGCCGACACTTCGGCGGATCCTGCCGAATGCATCGACCGAAACGACAATGTCAAACTGCAACTACGGAGGACCTGGGAGCACCTTCACTCATCGCATCAGGATGACAGGGAATGCTCAGCGTGAAGCGTGTAGACATCGCGTGAATGCATTTTGTCTCGTTCGATCAATAGTTGTCGCCTTTCGCTCCGCGAAAGTAGCGTGCTTTCGCGGAGCGAAAGGCAACGATCAGACACCTATTGATTGAGCGATCCTTAGTGCTTGATTTCCACCGGATAGAACTCGCGGCTTCGTTTCCTGTACGCGAGTTTTGCGAAGTCGTGCGTCTGGATCGCCTGAGCATCGACGTTGATGATCATGCCAGCGAACTTGCCAAAGCTGGCTCGAAAATGGGCGGCGGATTTCACGGCGATGTATTTCATTTTTTCGCACTCGATCCCCAGAGTCCGAGCGAATGCAGGCCCGAGCGGTTGTTCGTGGGCGGTGACCACCACAACGGAAACTCCGTCCTGTTTGAGCCACGCGGAACGACCCATGTTTCCGGTCAGACCGGCATACATCGGCCCATCGTAGGTGAAATCCCCGCTGGAAAGTGCCATCACCTTTGCATTCATCGGCACGGGCGAGCCCTGTGCCGGGTCAGACTTTCCGCCCGCCAGAACAGCAATCGTCTGACCAACGCCAGCGGCCCACGCCTGTTCGACGACTTCAGGATCCACAAGGTAAAGGAGGACCGCGTCCTCCAGCTGACGTTCCAGAAAAGTTCGCAGGATCTCTGTCGAATCCCCGGGCGAACCGCCGCCGGTGTTGTCCGCATGGTCGGCAAAAACGAGGGGATATTTTCCGCCCGCGACGCCTCGTTCAATCGCTTCCGAGATGGTAACCGGCCTGCATATCCATTGGGCGCGATTCGCCCAGATCCAGTCGCCCAACTCATCGGCCGTTGCGCGTGCCAGAGCCTGATCATTGTCCGCCACCACAATGACACTGGCCCCCATGTTGGGCACATCCGCCCACGGGAAACCCGTGGCCACGGTGATCGAAAGAATTCCTTCGCGAGCCTCCATCTGATGAACTTGCTGGATCAGCTGCCGCATCGGTTCTTCGGCGGTCACCTGACAAATCACGTTCCAGAACAATGGGAGTTGGTGCAGCGCCATCACCGGCTTGACATCACCGTCAAGCATGGCCACGATCAAATCGGCAGCCTCAAGGCCTCGTTCGGCCATGTCCACATGAGGATAGGTATCGAACCCAAGGATCGCATCGGCGTGATCAACGCGAGACTGGGAATGATTAGCGTGCAGATCCTGAGTCACAATCACAGGGCAGTTCGGCCCCACAGCATGACGCACGGATGCAATAAAATCACCGTCGCCGTCATCAATTCCTTCGACCACCATGGCGCCATGAAGATCCAGCAGCACGCCATCAATAGGAGCCACTTTCATATTCGTTCGCAGCCGATCCAGAAACTCGGCCTTCAACGCGTCATACACATTCCTGATTATCAGACCGCCCGGGTACGCAAAGGTCCACAGCAGCGGAATAAGTTCGAACGAATGCTTCGCAGCGCCTTCGATAAAGCCGCCTGCGCAGATATTTGAACCCGTAAAGCGATCTATCACTTGCTGGCCGCGATAAAGCCCGAACCCGGATTCAAAGTCTGCGAGTGTGGTCGGTGTCTTTACAAAGGTACTGGTTTCGTGAGAAATCCCGCCGATGGCGATTCGCATGGGTGACTCTTTTGCTGGATGAGGTAACTTCGCGCGGCCGTTTCTCGGACGCACGGCATTCGCAGCGACCGCACCAGGCAGAAACGAGCCGAAAGAAAATCTTGTGTCAGAGAGTCGGGGCTCATTCGGAATCAAGTCGAACTATCGCCGACAGAAATCTTAAGCACAGATCAGGCAGGTTTGACGCGGCCTGGCCGGTCAATCCAGTGATAGGCGCGAGCGGCGTTCAGCGAACAGAAGTTTCTGGTTGCCGCTTCCCCTTTTTCGAACGCATAAAGACAGCTGATGCGTTGCAAGGTCAGGTAATCGGTCGCTCTTTCGGACACCGGCCAGTTGCTGCCGTAAATGACGCGTTCATCACCAAACGCATTCCAAACGACATCAACATACGGGCGATAGAATTCCAGATCCTCAGGCGCCTTTCGTCCATCCCGAGCGGCTCCTTCGGCCAATGCGGAAATCTTGCAGAACACGTTGGGATATTTCGCAGCGGCGTTCATTCCCTCGCGCCAGTCCGCCGGTGGAGCAGCAGTGGTGATAGCCACATTTCCGATGTGGTTAAGCACAAAGCGAAGCGAAGGAATAAGTCCCGCTGCGTGAGCAATCGTGGCGGGCGTATTGGGGCCGCCGTTCACATCCAGCGCTAGATCATGGTCAGCCAGCAGCTTCAGAGGCGTGAGGTCATTTCGATCCAGCATGGCTTGCAGCGGCTGCACGGAAATACGGATCCCGCGGAAGAGCGGATTTGCCGCAAACCGCTTGACCTGCGCGGCAAACGTTTCGGATTCTGGTTCGAGCCGTCCCACGATGCCGACGACAAACGGATTGTCTTTGGAAATGTCCAGCAGCCACGCGTTGTCTTCAATGTTGGAACTGGCTTCAACGATCACAGTGCCGGTGATCGGGCGGAATTTGGGCAGAGCCTGAAGGTGTTCGGGAAGAACCGTTCGGTACAATGAGGATCCCTTCTCCGGCCACGGAATTCCTTCCGGTCGACTGGGATCATAAAAATGCGTATGACAGTCAATGATGTCGAGTTGCTGGGGACCCTCGTCAGGGCGGGCCTGCAATGTTTTGAGACCGGCTGTACTGGCGATGCTGGTGGCAAGAAACGTTCTGCGATCCACAGGATGAACTCCGATACCACGGGTGAGACGGATTGTTGGCAGGCGATGATTCGCTCTGACGGCGATGATTTGCAACACAGTAAGTGGCCGGACCTTCAACGGCAAGGCAATCGTCCGCAGAGGCCATGGACCAATGGCACTCGATTTGACAAAGTAGACGTCACTCTCCGAGTGACGCAGGCCGCAAAACGCGGCCCCTGGCATTCATCACTCGGAGAGTGATGGCTACTATAATCGCAAAACGAGTACCATTGGGCCGTGCCCCAGCGGGTTAGTGTTCCGACGATCTGCAGGTTTTTTCAAATTCCCGGCGACGCCTCTCACACCGCAGGGTGGAGATATTTCACTCGAGTGCGGGTTTCCACGCGTTCTCTTTGTGAAGCGACGTTCAGAGCCCTTGCTGCAGGCCGTGGGCCACACGTTTTTCCTGGATTGGTTGCGAAAGTCCAATGTGCGACCGGCGGTCGGCCGACTACAAATCACCAGACAGGTAATGAAAACTGAATTGGTGTAACGGACTAGGCGATCGCCAGAGAGACAGACTGATGTCAGACGTGATGAACGAGTATGAAATTTCCCCGGATGAAGCAGTGCGCGAAGGATTTCGTGAAGTATTGTCCACGCTGCCGACGGCGCCAATCGCTACGATTTTTATGATGACTGCAAACGTGGCGGTCTATGCTTTGATGGTGGCTCAGGGTGTTGATCCCATGAATCCCGGTGGCGAAACACTGCTCTCCTGGGGCGCTAACTTTGGCCCGTTAACGATGAGCGGTCAGTGGTGGCGGCTGTTTTCCTGTATGTTCCTGCATTTTGGAGCCCTGCATCTGGGAATGAACATGCTGGTTCTGTGGGGCCTGGGACGTCCGGTAGAACGCTTTGTTGGCTCCGTCGGTCTGGCCATTGCTTACCTGGCATCGGGCGTTGCAGGAAGTCTGGCAAGCCTCGCATGGCATCCGCAGGGGATTTCCGCGGGGGCCTCGGGAGCTGTCTTTGGGACCGCTGGCACGTTGCTGGGATTCGCATTGCTGCGTCGCGACACGATCCCACCGGAAGTGCGAACGGCGCTGCTGAAGAGCATGGCCAATTTCTTGATCCTGAACACAGTGGTTGGCCTGAGCATGGCTCAGATTGACATGGCGGCTCACCTTGGCGGATTCATTGGCGGAATGCTTTGCGGGCTGATTCTCAGCCAGCCTCTGCTCGGTGGGATGCTGCTCCGCCGGAAGTACAAAAACCTGGCAACGCTGCTGGCCGCAATCGTCGTGTTGCCAATTGTGGCCGTTGCGCTTCCGGCCGCTCCGCCCGATTTGAAGGCCGAGTTATTGCGAATCAGTGAGGTCGAAAAAGGGATCTACGACTCCTTCAATTCCGCCAACGCTCAGGCGGCTGAAGACGCGATCAGTGGTGAAGACTTCGCGGACCGGATCGAGCTGGTGATTCTGCCGGCCTGGCTGAAATACAGGCAGGACCTGGAACGGCTGTCTCTGGTTGAATACGCGAGCAAACCGTACTTCGAAAAGATGTTGAAGTATGCTGAACTCCGGCAGGACAGCTGGCAATCGATCGCCTTAGCGCTGCGAGAAGTCGATTCAGAAAAAAAGGCGGATCTGCTCAAACGCGCCGGTGAAGCCGACCGCAGGATTCAGGAATTGTTTCCGGTCCAATAGCCTGCAGGACGGCGTGACGTGCATTGTCAGCAGATGGACAGCGTCGCGCTTTAGCCGTCGTCAGCTTGGCACACAGTGACGTTATAAGCCGATAATTGGCCAACGGTGATGCAGCGATTCACGCAACACCGATCACAGCGGACCTCGGCGGCTTTGCATGGCGTTTCGGATCCGTCGAAAAAAGCCCGAGAACGTTCTTCGCGAAGTGGATGCGACCCTCAGCCCCTTCGAAAATCGCAGCAGATCGGCCAGCATGGCGTCGGCAGTCGGATAGCGGTCCGTCGGATGCTTTTCCAGGCAGTTAAGAATAATGGTTTCAAGTCCGCGAGGAATCTCACGACAGATGTCTCTCGGTCGCACCGGACGATTTTCCATAATCATCCTGACAAGTTCATCGCGATCCGGATGTGCAAACGTGGTCCGCTGCAGGCAAAGTTCATACAGCGTCGCTCCCAGCGAATAAAGATCGCAGGCGGCGGTCTGCAGGCCCATCAGTCGTTCGGGGGCCATATACTGCAGAGTCCCGGCGATGGTGCGGTCGACGGATTTGCCTCCCACAGGCGTCATTGGTTGCGACAATCCAAAGTCCGAGACCCACACACGTCCCTCACCATCAAGCAGAAGATTGGCCGGCTTGATGTCATTGTGCAGAATGCCGGCGGCATGAGCGGCTCTTAAGGCCTGAGTCGCCTGGATGCCGACTTTGGCAAAGTTTGTCCATGATGTGCGGGTGAGTTTCCGTTTTGCTTTGGTCGTCGGTTCCTCATTGGCGAGCACCGGCGTTTTGTCATCGTTGATCAGAGGGACGGAAAGTCGTTTGGTTTGTTCGCGCTGAATCTCCTCGACCGCAATGACGCCATCAGATTCCTGCAGTCGCGCGATGATTCGATCCAGGCCAACTCCGTTGACAAACTGCATGACGAAATAGCAGTAACCATTTTCCTGCCCATACCGAAAAACGGGCACAATGTTTTTGTGACGCAGCTGAGCGGCCGTCCTTGCTTCACGTTCGAAACGCGCGACCCATTCCGGGACGATCGAAATTCGCCACGGCAGAATCTTCAAGGCGACCAGATGACCAGACTGCAGGTCACGAGCCTGATAGACGACTCCCATTCCACCGCGACCGAGTTCCGTCAACAGTTCGCAGTTTCCGAGTCGCGTAAACGGAAAGCGATCCGGCATGCTCCGGCGAATGGATTGACCTTCCTTGACAATCCGAGCGTTCTCCAGCATCGCCAGCATCGGGAACACTTCCCGGATGTTCGCGGCATGTGGCGGAAATCGCTTGGCATACAGTTCAACCGACGGACCCTGGCCCGTTCGAATCTCTTCGACAAACTGCGAAGCAAGCAGTTCAAACGGAACCCGAGAACGCAACGAGTGCCCTTCGTCTTCTATCGGAATACCGAGCAGATGGAAGTCGGTGTCTTCAAAATTGTCGGGGGCCGGTTGTGTCATGAAGGTTATCAGGCGGAAACATACAGAAGACCTGCGGTCACAGGTTATTCCAGAAGTGGCCAGCGCCAGATACAATCATCTTTGGTGACATGCCAGGCAAGGTACAGAGTGGGCGAGAGAAAACCGGACGCGATCCAGATCATGAGACCGCGACGGGACTTCCAGGGGACCTGAAATTTAAATCGCCGTGCGTCCATCAGAGGCTTACTCTTTGCTTCGGTCGTCTTCCTGCGACTGTCCCTCGTGGGGGAGAGGGACAGGGTGAGGGCAACGCCGTTAAGGATTTTTCGTCGAGGAAAAGAGTCGTTTTTCGTAGCCGAAGTCGTGAGACTTCGGAAGAGTTTCATGGCAAATGTCCGAATTCTCACGAATCCGGCTACAAAAATCCTTAACGGCGTTGGGGTGAGGGGGTTTGTGCTTCTGCGATTTTGTTATGGTCATTCGAGGCTTCATTCGCTGCCTGCGCGACGGCGGATTCTGGGGGATCGCTTGTCAATGACCGCATCTGACGGAGTATCTGAATTCGGTCCACGGTCATTGCCAACAGGCTGAGAGCAATCACCAAGACGAACTCGGCGGCCAGAAGGGTGTTCCCGTGTTTGTCGAGCCACTGCGCCACCGGAGCCCGAGGATCGCTGAAGATAATGGCAATCATCGACAGAACGGTCACAGCAAAGATCGCTGTGGCCGGAACGACCAATTGAAACAACAGACTGGGTTTGGAACCGGGACCTCGCATGGCATCGACCTGAAAACTTGAAATCATTGCGGACAATCACTCCGACTAATCTTAGACGAACAGGCTTCGTCGAGAAGCTTGCGGCTTCGATAAGCCTGCGTGAAATCAGTTTTCGTTCCGCAAGATACGGGATACACAGACGTTGATCCGCATAAAATTCGGCTTTCTGAGCATTCTCAAAGACTCCTCAAAGTGAAATAGCATTTGATCGCAGGTTCAGGGTGGTTACGATCCGCCCTGCCTCCAATGCGACGCCAGATCGTGATGACCCAGAATTTTGTCTGAAAACTTCCTATGACCGTTCGAACTCGTTTTGCACCCAGCCCGACCGGATACATGCACATCGGCGGGATGCGTACCGCTCTTTTTTGCTGGCTGTGGGCGCGCCACAATCGCGGTCAGTTTATTCTGCGAATTGATGACACCGATCAGCAGCGGAATATCGATGCCGCGCTCGGGCCGATTCTGGATGCCTTCCGCTGGCTGGGACTCGACTGGGACGAAGGTCCGGAAGTCGGTGGCCCGCACGCTCCGTACTTTCAGTCTCAGCGACGCGCCTTGTACGACGCCTCTTTGAAGCAACTGCTGGATTCGGGCAAAGCGTATCGCGACTTTGAACCGCCCGAGGAAACTCAGTCGCAGCGCGAAGCGGCGGAGAAGGAAAAACGAGTTTACGTCAGCAGCCGCGCGTCTCTGGTATTAAGCAAGGACGAAACAGATAAGCTGCTGGCGGACGGCAAGCCGTTTGTTGTCCGACTGCTGGTGCCGCGTGCCGATAGAGTTGTGATCGACGATCATGTCCGGGGCAAGGTCGAATGGGACTGCAGTCTGATGCCGGACCCCGTGGTCGCCCGCAGTGACGGATCGCCTCTCTACAACTTCGCAACAGTTGTTGACGATGCGGCTTTGGACATCACGCACGTCATTCGCGCTGAAGAGCATCTTCCCAACACACCGATCCAGGTGCTGCTGCACCGGGCACTGGGAAACAAGACTCCCGAGTGGGCTCATATTCCGTACGTAGCTTCGCCGGGCAGCAAGGAGAAGATGAGCAAACGCAAGATCGACAAGTACCGCACGAATCCACAGTTTCAGAAGATGTTCGAACTGGGCGATCAGGTGCTGAGCCGGATGGGAATCGATCCGAAGTCGGATGCGTTGTCGCCGGTCATGGTCGCTTATTATCGCGAAGTCGGATTCCTTCCCGCCGGTGTGTTGAATGCGCTCGTTCGCCTGGGCTGGTCATTGGACGATCAGACGGAGTTCTTCTCACTGGATGATATGAAACGCAAGTTCACTCTGGAACGAGTTATCAAGAGCGCGGCGGGTCTGGATCCTGACAAGATGCTGAGTTTTCAGGCACACTGGATGGGTCAGCTACCTGCGGACCAGAAGCTGGACGGATGTCTGCCGTTCCTAAAAAAGGCAGGGCTGATTGAAGACGAGAATGATCCGACCACGCGAGCACGAGTGGCGAGTGTGATAGAACTGGCGGCCGATCGGTTACGAGTCTTCGGTGACATTTTTCAACTGGATGAATTCTTTGTCGCCGACGAAGATCTGAAAATCGACGACAAGAATTTCCAGAAGCGAGTGGTCAAACCGGACACGGCGGTCGATCTTCTGCGAGACTTGAGGAAGCGACTGGCGGAAGTGGTAGACTTCGCTGCGACTCCTCTGCACGATCTGCTGCAGGGTTTCGCGGCGGAAAAACAGGTCAAAGTCGGCGACGTCTTTCCAGCCGTCCGATTGTGTGTCACCGGGAAAGCTCAGGGGGCCGATTTGTTCAGGTCGCTGGAACTTCTGGGTCAGGAATGCGTTTTGCATCGTATGGATCGCGCGATCGGTCTGGCGGAATCTCAGCGGGAGTCGTAGTTCAGGCGAGCGGAGGGTGTGGGCCGTCGGAGGCTGTGATTTTACAAGCTCGAAGCGCCAGCGAGTGGGCCACCAGGCGTCCAAAAGCTCACTCGCTGGCGCTTCGAGCTTGTATTGGTCCCGCTCATAAAAATTATCGAAACAGCGGCGGGTGACTCGGAGGGCTGACGCACAGCCGCTCGCCTTTGAGTTTTTTTTAATGGTACATTGTTCTATGGCAAGCATACTCGTGACCGGTGGTGCTGGATTTCTTGGCAGCCATCTGTGTGATCGGCTCATCGAACGCGGTGACGATGTGATCTGCGTGGATAACTTCTTCACGGGCTGCAAGGACAATGTGCGGCATCTGATCGGGCATCCGCGGTTTGAACTGATCCGCCACGACATTGTTCACCCGCTGTATGTTGAAGCGGAGCGAATCTTCAATCTCGCCTGCCCGGCGTCACCGGAGGCGTATCAGTACAACCCGATCAAGACCATTAAGACATCAACGGTCGGTATGGTCAACATCATGGGACTTGCCAAACGCTGTGGGGCGCGAGTCCTGCACGCGTCGACTTCCGAAGTCTACGGCGATCCGCTGGTGCATCCTCAGACAGAAGACTATTGGGGCCACGTCAACCCGATTGGGCCTCGCAGCTGTTACGACGAAGGCAAGCGAATTGCCGAATCTTTGATGATGAACTATCACCTGGAGCACGGCACGGAGATTCGTATCATCCGAATCTTTAACACCTATGGCCCAAGGATGGCCCCGGACGACGGTCGAGTGGTCTCCAACTTTATCATGCAGGCACTCAAAGGCCAGGACATCACCGTCTATGGCGACGGCCTGCAGACGCGTTCGTTCTGTTATTGCGATGACCTGATCGCAGGGATGATGAAGCTGATGGATCAGGATGACCACACCGGGCCGATTAACATCGGCAATCCCGTGGAAAACACGATGCTGGAACTCGCTGAAGCAGTCATCAAAGTCACGGGCAGCAAGTCAAAAATCGTGCATCATCCCCTGCCTGCGGATGATCCGAAAAAGCGATGCCCGGATATCACACGAGCCAGAACGCTGCTTGGATGGGAACCCAAAATCCTGCTCGCTGACGGCCTGAAGTCGACGATGGAGTGGTATAAGAAGAAGTTGACAGAGGGCTGAAGTGCAATGCCCCTGCGCCTGGCCCGCGAGGATCAGCGCGCTTTCAATGCGTCGCGGATTTCGCGAAGGAGGACAATATCTTCCGGTGGCATGGTTGGTGCCGGTGGAATCTTAGCCGCTTTGCGTTCTGCGATGGCCCTGGCGTGATTGACGGCTTTGACCAGCATGAAAACGACGAACGCAACGATCAGGAAGTCGAAGCAGTTTTGAAGAAACATGCCGTAGTTGACAAAGGCTTCTTTGATCGTTTCCGTGACTTTGCCATCTGCGTCAGGAGCAGACTTCACAACGGTCTTGCCAAGCGAATACTTCAGCTCGGTAAAATTCACACCCCCGATCATCTTGCCTACTGGCGGCATGATGACATCATTAACCATCGAGCTAACGATCTTACCGAATGATGCTCCGACAATCAGACCAACCGCAAGGTCGATCACATTGCCCTTCATCGCAAATTCCTTGAACTCCTGAATCAGGCCCATTCGACAATTCCTCTGAAGCAAAACCGTAATGAGATTGTAATTATGCCCCCGCTGACGTGACATCAGTTTGCGCTACAGGGCGGGCAGCGAAACCGATGCCACGTCAACATTGTTTCCCACAGATGCGAGCAACATGGCGATCAGTCAAGCGAATACGCAGACACACCATTTCAGGCTCCAGCTGATCAAGCCCGAGATGTTTTTCCGAGACTGCCCCGCAGGACCCATTTGCATCCAGTCAGGCTCCAGCTCCGCGGGTCGCCCGATTGCCTTGGTTCCCCAGCCGGCGGTTCTGAGCGGGCGTGGCTACGATTTTCCCTGACGAAGGAAAAACTTCAGAGCTTTGCGATTAGATTCGAACGCCATTCGACCAAGCTCCTTCTTTTTGGGATGGCAAAAATGCCAAGCCTCAATTTCCCCATCCAGCAGCGAAATGCTGTCGAAGGATTCCACTTCGATGACAAAGAACATGTCAGTCACTGGCAGGATGAATCCCTGGAAGTTGTATTCGTTGGGGAACGAAACCAGATACCGGTACGACTTTATCTGCAGCTGAACTTCTTCCAGCACTTCGCGATGCAGAGCGTCTTCGGCCGTTTCACTGGCGTCAATAAATCCACCCGGAAGTCCATAAAGCCCCTTGCCAGGATCTTTGGCTCGAACCACCAGCATTATTTGTCCGTCGGGGTCTGTGGCAATCGCACCAACGGCGGACACCGGAGCAAAGTACTGCGTGAAACCGCAGGACTCACACCGGAACGGATTGCGTCCCCTCTTCGCCGCGACAACTCCGCACCTGGGACAAAACTTCCATGCCTTGCGAATCGGCTGCGGAGCAACAGGTTTTGCGGCCATAAGAGTGTTCAGTTCGGATGTTCGAGAAGCAGATTTTGTTGTTCTTTCCCGTGGGACAACGCGCGCTGTCCTTCTCCCTTGTGGGGGAGAAGGTGGCCGGAGGCCGGATGAGGGGGCAACGGCATCAACCGGAAAAACGGAACGATCAAAACGCAGAATCACAACCCCCTCACCCTGGCCATCTCCCCCTAGGGGGAGATGGGACAGCGCGGGGCGTTATTGCACTGTCGTTCCCAACTGCACCAACTGAATGTCCTTCGCTTGTTCCGCTTCCACATAATCGCTGTGGCAATCGGCCTTTCCTTCTTCGGCTCCGACCACTTTGCGAGTCTTGTTGGCCAATCGATGAATCTCTTCCGGCGACAGGACGCCTCGCTTCTCCAGAATCTCTTTCTGTTCAGCCGACAGTGCTTCGGTAACCTTGGCTTTGTCCCACTGAAAAGCGTCTGCTTTGCCGCTGGCGAATTCCTGAATCTCCTTGCTGATCCGGACGCTGCACCAGTCGTGTCCGCACATCGCACAGAAATCGGTGTCGACGTCCAGGTCTTCGTCGTGGTAAGCGCGAGCCGTATCGGGATCGAAGCTGAGTTCAAAGTGCTTGGCCCAGTTCAATGCAGCACGAGCTTTCGTGAGCTCGTCGTCGCGGTCGCGAGTCCCCGGGATTCCCAAGGCCACGTCGGCCGCATGAGCGGCGATTTTGTAAGCGACACAGCCCTGCTTGACGTCATCTTTCTTCGGAAGGCCGAGATGTTCCTTGGGAGTCACGTAACACAGCATGCTGGCTCCGTGCCAGGCGGCATTTGTCGCCCCGATGCAGCTGGTGATATGGTCGTAGCCCGGGAACATGTCGGTCACGAGCGGCCCGAGAACGTAAAATGGTGCCCCGTGGCACAGCCGACGCTGCAGTTTCATGTTGAATTCGATCTGGTCCAGCGGCACATGGCCTGGACCTTCAACCATCACCTGCACACCTTTTCGCCAGGCACGTTCCGTCAACTCTCCCAGCGTCGACAATTCTGACAGCTGAGCGATATCCGTGGCATCAGCCAGACCGCCAGGACGCAGACCGTCACCGATGCTGAACGTCACGTCGTGTTTACGAAGGACGTCACAAATCAGTTCCCAGTTTGTGTACATCAGGTTCTGCTGACGATGATGAATCATCCACTTGGCCAGCAGCGAACCTCCCCGGCTGACGATTCCGATCAGACGATCACGCACGTATTCCAGATGTTCACTCAGGACACCCGCATGAATCGTGAAGTAGTCGACACCCTGCTGAGCCTGATGTTCCAGCGTGGCGAGAACCTGATCGATGTTCAGCGATTCAATTCGCTGGCCGATGATCATCGAGTAAATTGGCACGGTGCCGATCGGGACAGTGCTGTTGCGGATAATGGCGTCTCGACAGGCATCCAGGTCACCGCCGGTGGAAAGGTCCATCACAGTGTCAGCGCCCCAGCGTTCTGCCCAGTAGAGTTTTTCCACTTCTTCATCAGTCCCGGATGAAACCGGGGAGGCGCCCATGTTGGCGTTGATCTTGGTTCGCGACGCGCGTCCAATGCACATCGGTTCCAGCTTATATTGAAGATGCTGTTTGCTGGCCGGAATGACCATTCGACCGGCCGCCACTTCGTCGCGGATCTGTTCAGCCGTCAGATGCTGTTCGCGTTCAGCAACGCGGAACATTTCCGGGGTGATCGTTCCAAGGCGAGCGAACTCGAGCTGCGTGACAGCTTCAAAGTCAGCAGGAGCCTGCCATGCGGCCGCCTGTTCGTAATTGGATTCAAAACCTGGACGGCATGTCCAGTCAGACGGCATAAAGTCCCAGGCCGTCTTTTCAGAAGGAGCCGGCATGCCGGGAGTGTCAGGCGAAGAAAAAGTCAAAGCTCCCGAACGACCTGCGGCAATTCGTGGCGCACGGGCGAAACTTCCCGGCGTCGTTCCGGCGTGCGTGCTGCTGGGGTCGGACGCTTCAATGAAAGGCAGATACTCGGCAACTCGCTCAGCGTGATTCAGGCTCATGGTTCTTCCTTGGGGAGGCAGTTCACGCCTCGTACAATTTTAAAGATTCAGCAGGCATCAATGCCTGATTAAGTCGGATCCAACGTCACAAAATTCTGATTTGGAATCAGTCCTTCATTGTGTGCATCATATTGTCCACCGCCCGTTCTGTCTCGAACGAGAGCCGACACATGCCTGCAGATCGCAAAACTGATCAGAAGACCTGAACTGAGAACTTCCCGCACGGCCTGGCCTGAACGAGTTTCAGCGGCCGCCCCAATCTGAGGCTCAGTCGCGTTCGGACCACCGTCGGCATTGTTCCAGTTCGCCGCCAATCCCGCGAATCGTAGTATCGAAGGGCCGATTTGCAACGACTTGTTGCCGGATGAGCGAATTCTGGCTGCAGAAGGAGCTGTTTAGTCGCCTCCCGAAACGCTTTTGATATGCTGCCACGACTGCGCAGAGACCATCATCTGCTGTTTTTGAAGCATCCTGATGCATTTCTCGATGAGAGCGGCTCGTCGACCGGCATGCGTGTTTCCCTTTCCGTCACAGGTCCTGCAACATCCTATGAAATATGACGTTTTCGGCGTAGGCAACGCACTCGTGGACATTCAGGCTCGGATCTCTGAAAACTGGCTGGCCACTACAGGATTCGACAAAGGCATCATGACGCTCGTCGATGACGCTCAACAAAAGGCCGTGCTGGATCGACTTACCGGCGTGCCACTCAATCGATGCGCCGGCGGTTCCGCTGCGAATACGATCGTCGCCGTGGCGGATTTTGGAGGTAAAGCGGCCTATGCCGGCAAAGTCGCGAACGATGAAGTGGGGGAGTTCTTCCTGCGTGACATGCGAAAAATGGGAGTCACCATTGAAGTGCCCGCGGCTGCTTCCGGCCAGTCGGGCACTTGCGCGGTTCTCATCACCGAAGACGCGCAGCGCACGATGCTCACCAACCTTGGTGTCTCCGCAACGCTGACTGTCGACGATATTAACGAAGAAGAAATCAAACGGGCCAAATATGTGTACGTGGAAGGCTATCTGCTGACCAGCCCCAATCAAAAAGAAGCCGCCTACAAGGCCATGAATCTGGCAAAAGCGTACGGCTGCAAAGTGGCGTTTACCGCATCTGACCCGTTTCTTTGCAACATGTGCCGCGACGAAATCTGGGCACTGCTCCAGGGGCCAGTGGATTTGTTCTTCTGCAACGAAGAAGAAGCAAAAAGCCTGACCGGGAAAACCGACGCCATCGAATGTGCAGCGGAACTCCATCGCCATGCGGAAAGTGTTGCGATGACCCTGGGCGCCAACGGTTCGCTGCTCATGACCAATGGCAGCGCGATCCCGATTGAAGGCGTGGCCGTTGATGCAATCGACACCACCGGGGCCGGTGATATGTACGCTGGCGCTCTGCTGTACGGCATCACTAACGGCATGGGCTGGAAGCAAGCCGGCCATCTGGCATCCCACGCGGCCGCTCGTGTCGTCGGGCAGCTGGGCGCCCGAATGCAGAACCGCTTCACGCAGAAGGAAGTCGCTGCGTTCATGGAGTGATTGTCAACAATCGCGATTGATAAGGAGTCGGCGATGACACTGCTGTACATGGACGATCGTTTTCTTTTGCATGACACGGGAACTCACCCGGAATGCGCTCAGAGACTGAAGGTTGTCCATGCGGCCGTGAATCAGTCCGAACAACTGAAGCCTCTGAAGCGAACACCGGTTGTCTCCGCGGAAGATGCGGATCTCGTGCGAGTTCATCCGGCCGAATATCTCGAACTTCTGCGACAGACAGCGGCCCAGGGTGGTGGCCGGCTTGAGGCTGACACTGTGATGAGCGCCGAATCGGCCAATGTTGCCTGGCTGGCTGCGGGAACGGTTATCGATGCGGTGCAGCGAGTCATCGCCGGGGAAGACAAGACGGCCTTTTGCGCGGTACGCCCGCCCGGCCATCATGCGATTCCGGAAGGAGCCATGGGATTCTGCCTTCTTGGCAATGCAGCGATTGCCGCGCGAACAGCCATTCAGCGCCTGGGACTGAATCGCGTGCTGGTGGTCGACTGGGATGTGCATCACGGAAACGGGACCCAGGATGTGTTCTACGAAGATGATCAGGTTGGCTTCTTTTCGGCTCATCGATTTCCGTTTTATCCGGGCACCGGTCGAAAGGAAGAACGGGGCAAGGGCGACGGGCTTGGCACCACTTTCAATCTGCCCCTGCCGTTCAGTACGTCGCGAAAAGCCTACCTGTCCGCGTTTGAATCCATGCTGACCGTTGCTGCTGATCGGATGAAGCCAGAACTGGTCATTCTGAGCGCCGGATTCGACGCTCACGCAGAGGACCCAATTGGCTCGCTGGGTCTGGAAACAGAAGACTTCGAAACACTCACTCGTATTGTTCAGCAGGTGGCAAATACCCATGCTCGAGGCCGGCTCGTGAGCGTCATGGAGGGCGGCTACAATCCTGAACGCCTGGCTGACTGCGTGACGCTGCACCTGGAAACCCTGTCGGGCACTGTGACGCCCTGACACAATTTTCCACAGCCCGGATTTTTCGCTCCATGCGGGATCTTCGGATTTTCCGGCGCATCCAGGATTTTGTCCGCGTGGTCGTGTGAGACCATGATTTTTTCTTCTGGCGACAAGTTATCCCGGTCCCCATTCTTAGGCTTTGGCTGCTTAAGAAGGCAGGCGGTGGATTGTTCGACCGGAACGCGTTCGCGCCAGTGGCTCGAGTTGCGTTGCTTTCGAGAAGAAGCGGTGAATTCACCTCTTCAAGAGTCGGACCCGCGACTAATGCGAGCGGGCTGTTGAAGGAGTCGTCGTGGATGAAGGGTTCGTTTGACGGCGAGCCGTTGGCGACGGTTCCGCCGACGCCTGCGGCTTGCCGTTAAACGATTAATCCAACACTCGCCCCGCGTCCAACGGTCAAGGGTTCTCAACAGTTGCTACGGAGATTGACAATTCTCCGGGGAGAATTTGTTCGTGTTGCGTCTGATCCACCGTATCGCTGAAGTGTTTCTCCGTCTGCCGTCTCAGGACAACGGCGTGCGAATGATCGATCGCCGGCATTTCGCTCTGCGGAGGCGTTCGTCAAGGCGGTCACGAGCCACTGCATTACATTCGGCCGCCGCCCGTTCAACAGCGGTCTCAGAAATTCTTGAGCACCGCTGTTTGCTTGCGGCCGCTGCGCCGCTGCTGTCCATTGGTGATGCCCGTGTGATCGAAGGCACGGGAACGGTCTCGCAGGCCTTCGTCGATGTGACGCTTAGTTCCGCCAGTGAAGTCCCGGTCACCGTGAATTACACGACCCAGAACCGTTCGGCTCTGCGAGCCCGGGATTACAAAGTTTCCGCTGGCACATTGAAAATTGCGGCGGGCGTTCAAACGGGCCGCATCTGGATCAACATTATTTCCGATTCCAGCGACGAACCCGATGAGACATTTGAGGTTGTGATCAAGGGGGCTCAGGCAGCAACCATCAGCAAAGCGACTGGAATCGTTACGATTGTGGATGATGATTTGCCACCTGTTGTGTCTGTTTCGAATGTTTCCGTTGTCGAAGGACAGGCGGCCGAGGTGAAGCTTTCGCTGAGCCAACCCTCAGCCTTCCCCGTGACGATCCGATATCGAACCGTCGATGTCTCCGCGATCAACAAGCTTGACTATGTCGCCGCCGCCGGCGAATTCACAATTCCGGCCGGAGCAACATCCACCATCGTGAAGATGGCGACTCTGCAGGATTCCGTAGATGAATCGCACGAAGAATTCGCCTTCCTGTTTTCCACGGTCGACAATACCAAAGCTGGAGATATTACGACCAGCAGCACTAAGAACCGCACGAAACGTGCATTGATCACCATCATTGACGACGATCCCCCGGGGCTGTCCGTCAACCATGCTATCGTGACCGAAGGCCCCCTCGGTGTTTCGGTCCAGTTGATGATTCAGGCTTCCAGTACTGCGGCTGTTCCCATGTCCTTCGCCTTCCGGACTCGCAACGGCACAGCCGTTTATGGGGCCGATTATCGTGGCAACAGTGGGACCGTCACGATACCGGCCGGCAGCAGTTCGGCCGTTCTGAAATTGAAAGTTCTCGATGACCGAATTTACGAAGCCACGGAATACTTCGACGTGGTTTTGTCGAATCCGGTGAATGCTACACTTTTGCGACCGGTCGGACGTGTGACCCTTGTGGACAATGATGTCCCGCCCGTTGTGTCCATCGCAAATTCCGTGGTCACGGAAGGCAGTCTGAGCTCGACGGTCGTCGTTTC
Organism: Planctomycetaceae bacterium; assembly: GCA_041688565.1. Lineage (GTDB taxonomy): Bacteria > Planctomycetota > Planctomycetia > Planctomycetales > Planctomycetaceae > SXXK01. Next base: position 8,657 of record JBDNHX010000578.1, on the reverse strand, counting down.
GCTCGATACTGTCTCAGGCGCACCGGTTACCGTAACGTACCAGACGGTTCAGGGCACAGCGCGGCCTCCATTTGACTACACGGACCAGTCAGGCACAATCATCATCCCGGCAGGACAGACCTCAGCTACGATTCCCGTCATGATCCGTCAGGATAAACTTGCGGAGCCGGACGAGGCTTTCAAAATTGTTCTTTCAACTCCTGTTGATTCAAAGCTGGGACGGGCAGCGGCGATCGTCACGATTCAGGATGATGATCGCATCGAACTGCCGCTGTTTGAGCTGAGCGACATGACCTATCTTGGTCGCTTCCGGATTCCCACCGGTCAGATCGGTTCCTCGTCCTTCGAATTCGGCGGAAACGCGCTGACCTTTAACCCTGTCAGCAATTCGCTGTTCATGGCCGCAAACATCAATTCGGGGCTTCACGTTGCTGAAGTGATCATTCCGGCGAAACTCGGTGGCGGACCAGACCGGTCGCCGATGGTCACGGCCAGGGTGCAGCAACCCTTTGTCGATCTTGGCGCTCTGTTGAGTGTCAGCGCAGCTGGTCAAAATAAAAAACCGATCATCGATTACGAAAACCTGAATCTCGGTGGCCTGCTTGTCGCAGACGGCGGACTGACGGGCGCCATGTACATGGGCTACAACGGTGCTGAGCCGAAGAATTCAAAGAATTCGCACTTCCGAGCATCCAGCCTGAATCTGTCAGCGATCACTGCGGCCGATCTGCAGGGCCTGATGGATATTCGACGCAACAAGGCCGCCACGGACGCTCGAAGTCGAGCTGGCTATATGGCGGAAGTTCCGCTGGCCTGGCGACCTTATCTTGGAGCCACTTACGTGACTGGAGCTGCCGGTCAAAATCGCATCCAGTTCTCCTCCAGCGGCCCCGCCCTCTTTGGCTTCAATGCGGTGAATCCGTCGGCAAGTTCGTCGGCCCCGCTGCTTGCCTATCCGGCCGGGCATGCTTTGGACTGGAGCGATTCTTTTGCCGACGGCCCTCGCCCGATCTTCAACGGCACCACAAAAGTGGACGGAGTGGCCTTTGTTCCCGGCACGCGTTCTGTCATTTTCATGGGGTCCAGCGGCCAGTCGAATATCGGCTACGGCGATGGTTCACTGTTCAACGACAAGGTGCGGCCTTATTCGGGATATCATTCGCAGAACGGTAAGTACGCTTACCAGATATGGTCGTATGACATCAACGATTTCATGGCCGTGCGGAACGGAATGAAGAATTCCTGGGATCTCCGGCCCACCAACGTTTTCAATTTTGATCTGCCAACCCCCGAACCGACGAAATATCTTGGGGGGATTGCCTTTGATCCTGCCACAAGTCGGCTCTACGTTTCGCAAAAACAGGCCGGGGCGGGCTACACGCCCGTAATTCATGTTTATCAGCTTGGACGACAGACGGCTCCCGCAACGTCGGCCGTTCTGCGCAACAGTTCCGGATTCACCAGCGTCGCTTCGTCTTCCGTGACGTCTGCTTCCACAACCCACGTGACCAAAACTACGATCAGCTCGGGAACGACGTTCACAAGCGTGGCGGTGGCTGCTTCTGCGTCGAACGCCCCCGTTGCGGCGTCGACGACGGACTCGGAATTTTCGTCGTCATCGAGGTTGAAAAACACGTCGTCGTCAAGCACGACAAACACCAGTCAAAGCAGCACCTCAACCACGTCCGCGTCGTCACGCTCGCTTCAGTCGATCGATCAACTATTTGGTTCGCTGTCGCTGGACCTTAACGTTCTGTAAGCTCGGTCACAGACAGCGCATTTCAATTTCAAATTTCCGGACGTTCGCTTGTTCGGCTCGTCGGTGACCGTGACTAACCGGTGACCAGTCGCTGAAAGAAATCGCCTTCGTTCACTGTGGGGCGTTCGGGGCGGCCTTTGTAAAACCAGGTCAGCTCACGATGATTCAGCCCCAGCAGATTCAGAATCGAGGCGTGCAGGTCGTGTACGTGCAGACGGTCTTCAACGGCTCTCAGACCCAGTTCATCAGTAGAACCGATCGTCTGAGCCCCTCGCACGCCGCCGCCAGCCATCCACATCGTAAAGCCTGTCGGGTTGTGGTCGCGTCCGTTGCCTTTTTCTGACATCGGCGTGCGGCCAAATTCGCCGCCCCAGACAACCAGCGTCTGATCCAGAAGGCCTCGCTGTTTTAAATCTTTCAGCAATCCCGCGATGGGAAGATCGGTCGCCTTACACAGCGAAGAATGATTGGCTTCAATACCCGAATGTGCGTCCCATTTACTGCCAGCCCCATGATACAGCTGGATGAATCGCACGCCGCGTTCGACCAGGCGGCGCGAAAGCAGGCACATGCGGCCGAACGTTGCCGTTTCCTTCTGATCCATGCCGTACAGTGCCTGAGTCGCCGCTGACTCCTTTTCAATGGCGATCGCTTCCGGAGCCTGCGCCTGCATTCGAAATGCAAGCTCGTACGCCGCAATCCGTGCTTCCAGCTCTGACTGTTCCGGATGACGGGCCGCGAAGTCCCGGTTCAGTTTATCGAGCAGACTTAATTTGCCCTGTTGCTGAGAACCGCCGGTGCCTTCTGGAGGATTCAAATTCGGAATGGGCTCCGAGCCTTCATTCATTCGGACTCCCTGATACATCGCCGGCATAAAGCCAGCACCCCAGTTGCGCGGCCCATTGACAACAGACGACTTGTTATCCTGCATGACAAGAAACGAGGGCAGGTTGTTGTTTTCACTGCCAAGTCCGTACGTCACCCAGCTGCCCAGCGATGGCCGCCCGCCAATGAGCGAACAGGTATTCATCTGACAGACGCCGGACGAATGATTGATTCCGTCCGCCCAGCAGCTGCGGATCACGGCAATGTCGTCAGCACACTGGGCCGTGTGAGGCAGCCAGTCAGAAACCCATGTGCCACCTTCCCCGTGCTGTCGCCATTTTCTTTGCGACGCCAGGAGCGGCGAACGTGATTCACCCATCGCCGTAATCACATCGCCATAACTTTCAGGCAGCGCCTGGCCGGCCAGTTTGTTCAGCAATGGCTTCGGGTCAAACAGATCAATGTGGCTTGGGCCACCTTCCATGAACAGAAAGATGACGCTCTTTGCCTTTCCGGTGAAATCAGGAGTCGGCAACTTCACGCCACGTGTTTCTGATGTCGCGTTATCGGCCAGCAGAGCAGCGGTGGCCGTGGCGACGAATCCAGCGCCACCCTGCGTCAGGAACTCACGTCGATGCCGGATGTTGCGGAAGAAATCGCTCATGACACAGCCTCTTGTCCGAAACCATCGGCAGAAAGAATCCGAGCTCTATTGTGCGTTTTTCAACCACTGGCAACAAGTCTCGAGTGTTCACTATTCAAAACCTGGTCGGCTGAAGTTAGAGCAAAGTCGGTATTAACCCCCGCGATCGCGGACTATTGATTTAGTCACAACCTGAGCCGCGAGGCGCTAGCCGCGGGTGTTTTCGTTGTATTCTTAAGACCCGCACCCGCAGCTAGCGCTTTGCGGCTCACTAAGTCAAAAGCTTGCTCGCCTCGGGGGGTCATACCGCCTCTGCAACCACTCTGCCTGCCCCATGACAAATTCGCGAGATCCGCAGCCCAACAAAAAAGGCTGGCCTATCCGATCGGATAAGCCAGCCTGGTCACTCATATCGGGGTGTCATGATGAGGACGAAGAACCAAAGGAATAAGCGAGCAGATTATTCTTCTTCTTCAGTGCTCAGAGAAAACTGTTCCATGTAAACGCCGTTCTCGTCGCCAATCCAGTAAGCGCCGGACGGAGCCATGTACTTTTCAACGACCTCAAAAGGAGGCAGCTTTGAAAAGTCGATCCTTGAGAAGAACTCGTCGCTGCCAGGGAAGTTTTCTGCAGCCTTGCCATCACGCAGCATGTCGTAAAGGCGACGGTAGCTTTCGGCTGGTCGTGAGAACGCGACCAGCACAGCGCCTTCTTCAAAGTACTCGGCAACCGCCTTGAAGTCTTCCGATTCGGCCAGCGGACGAACATCGTCATCGTTGCGAACAGCCTGTTCAAGCTGAATGCCACCAATACCAATCAACAGCTGACCATTGACTGCGGTGAATGCGAACTTCGCACTGTTGCCTGGATTAATTTCATAAATCGTGGCGCCTTCCAACTCGCGAGTCTCTCCAGGAAAACCGGGCTGCGAAGCAACCTTGCCCAGCAATTCGACGAGCTTATCGTTGTCGCGAACGCCCATAGAAATCAGGATGTCGTCCGTGGCACCTTCCGCGTCTGGATCGCCTGGTGACATGACCAGATTGATCTTGCCGTCGAGCTGATCAATGACGTCTTTCTTGATGTGGATTTCAGGACCCTGTTCGGCCAGCTGATCGATCAGACGTTCGAACGATCCTGCACCCTGGAACATGTCAACCAGCGTTTCAACCGCAGAATACGCTTCAGCGACTTTCCATGTCATTCCCATCCACGCACTGGCGTCTTCTTTGACCCATGCCGGTGGAACCTGATCAACAGCGGCCAGCTGGAAAATCTGCATGGCTCCCTGCGGAGGCTGCTCTGTGTAAATGAACGAGCGACTAACAGCCTCGTAGCCTTCTTCACCGCCCATTTCGGCAACAGAGCCGATCGCCTTCATCTGATTGGCACCCAGCATCGGAAAGACGCTGATCGCCATGCCGGCGGGAAGCCCTGCTTCGCCCAGTGAGCCGGTCTGCACGAGCTGTGTGAATAAACCAATTGGATCAGCGTAGGTCGTCATCAGGCTGCTGCCATCTTCGGACTCACACTGTTCCATGATATACGAGTAAACCGGATTGCTGTCGAGAGACTGTTCGGCTCCGTTCCAGTTGTCGAGGCTCAGCTTCAGCAGAGCACTGCTGTTGCTGATCACAAGACGCTCGTCTTTTGTGAACCAGCCAAACTCCCTGGCCAGCGGAGTCTTCTTTGCAATTTCGGAGGTGACGCTGAACATTACGATGTTGGTACCATCATGCTCCACGTCGGCCGACTTCAGTTGGGAAACGGACTGAAGGGCAGTTGTTGCTTTTTCCAGCAGCGCAGCAACCTGAGACTCGTGAGAACCGTAGTCAAAAAAGATCACCGCACCCATCTTGTTCGGCGGTGCTTTGGAAAAGGCCAAAGTGACTTCGCCGGTTGGAATCGCCATCAGCTCTTCCACGGTCATGCCCAGGGTTTCTTGTACCTCAGCGAATCCTTCTTCCATTTCGCTTTCAAACGCCGTCTGGATTTCCGTCTTGATTTCATCGAAAGCCGGATCAGCCATCAAACGGCCAGCGGATGAGTTTGCAAATGCTTCCTTCATGCCCTCAACGCTGGGCATGGTCAGATACAAATACGTGTCTTTGGGAAGGATCTGACTGCTCAGCACTTTAGAGTCGGCTGTCTGCGCTGTGGCGACGCCACAGAGACTGCCTGTCAGGAGAGCTGTTGCCAGCAGCGTTCGCTTCATTCGGGCCAGAAACATCGAAATTCCTTCGTCATAGAAGTGTAAAATTAAGGGAGTGCCCTTGATGGGCGGATTCTTTCCGAGGACTCATCAGGCGGTCAAGATCACAATGAATACATCGCAGCAAATTACTGCCAGACTGCGGATATTCGTCTTCTCGCTGTCGCGACACTTGATCATGCCTTCAGAACAGACGCTTACGCCCGTGGTGAAGCGGCAAATGCCGATCAAGTCACAAGGCGAACCGAGCAGATTCGTTGTGGTTTGAATTTCCTTAATCGAAAATTGCCAGATTTTAAAACTTTGCGGTGCCCGCCGCCCAATGGCACTCAATCTGTAGCGGAACGTGCCAGGCGTTTCGGTTTTTTCCCGATCAGCCAACCTTCCGAGGATCCGCTGTCACAGATCCAGATCGTCGGCGAAGGTGGCGTCTGCCATGATGATCCGATATCGCTCGCTGGCATCCTTTCCCAGCAGCTGATGGAACGTCGCATCCGCTTCCAGCTGACTTTCGATGTTGACTCGCAGCAACACGCGAGCCCTTGGGTCCAGCGTCGTGTCGCGGAGCTGAGCGGCGTTCATTTCACCCAGACCCTTGAAGCGAAGCACCGTGGCCGACCGATTGGCTGGCAGCGATGCGAGCAGTTCTTCCTTCTCGTCATCATCGCGAGCGTAGTGGACTTCCTTGCCAATTTCGATGCGGTACAAAGGCGGCTGTGCGATAAACAACTTGCCCTGGCGGATCAGCTCCGGCATATGCCGGAAAAAGAATGTCAGCAGCAGCGTCGAAATATGGTAACCGTCGCTGTCGGCATCCATCAGCAAAATGATCCGGGCGTATCGAAGCTGATGCACGTCGAAATTTGTACCCACACCCGCACCGAGCGTTTCGACGATGTCGCGGATTTCATTGCTTTCCATGATCTTGGACATGGTCAGCGATTCTGTGTTCAGAATCTTGCCTCGCAATGGAAGAACGGCCTGAGTCGCTGCTTTGCGACCCATGACGGCTGTGCCACCGGCGGAGTCACCTTCGACGATAAAAAGTTCTGACTGAGACGTATCTTTGGTCTGACAATCGACCAGCTTGCCCGGCAGATTTGTCTTTCGTCCTCCGACCGTTTTTCGACGGACTTCTGACACCGCTTCACGACTGGCCTGGCGAGCCCGTGCGGCAAGCACCATGCGTCCCAGAATTACGTCGGCCAGCGACGGATTATTGTTCAGCCAGTTTTCCAGCGCCGGCCGCACAACGCTGTCGACGGTCGAGGCCGTCTCGGGGTTGTTCAGGCGCTCTTTAGTCTGCCCCTGAAACATCGGATCGCCAATAAAAACGCTCAGGATGCAGACTATGCCTTCCCGAATGTCTTCGGCCGTGATGGTGACACCGCGCGGCTTGTAGGCATGGACGTCCATGTAGTTTCGAACGGCTTTGACAACGCCCGCTTTGAGCCCGTTTTCGTGCGTCCCGCCGGCATGAGTCCGAATGCCGTTCACATAACTGCGCACGTTCTCTTCGGTCGAATCCGTCCATCGCAGGACGACTTCCACTTTGGCATCCTTGTCGTCGCGGGAGACAGCAAACAGCTGCTCGTGAGCTGGCTTCCTCCCGGTGTCTTTGGTGACCTTTTCGATGTAGGCAACAATCCCATCCGGATGATGCAGCTCGTGAGTTTCCTTTTTCTGTTCATCATGAAAGACAATCGTCAGGCCGCCGTGAATGAACGAAATGTCTTCCAGATGCTGACGGATGGTTTCGCCGTTAAAAATCGTCCGACGAAAGATCTCTTCGTCCGGCCGAAAGAAAATCGTCGTCCCGCGTCCACGAAACGGCTTCACTTTTTCCACCGGGCCGTCCGGCTTGCCGCGGCGAAATGCCTGCATCCATTCGAAGCCGTCACGATGCACGGTGGCGATCATTTCTGACGACAGCGCGTTAACAACCGATGAGCCTACGCCGTGAAGACCGCCGCTGCGTGCATAATTTTTATCGTTGAATTTTCCGCCCGCGTGAAGCGTGGTCAGAATGACTTCCAACGTCGACTTCTTCAGCTTCGGATGCTTGTCAACCGGTATGCCGCGTCCGTTGTCGCTGACCGAGCACGAACTGCCGTCCTTATGCAGCGTGACAGTGATGCGGTCACATTCACCGGCCAGAAATTCATCGACCGAATTGTCGACGATTTCCCACAGCAGATGATGCAGTCCTCGTGAGTCCACGCCGCCGATGTACATTGATGGACGGCGTCGTACGGGCTCCAGTCCCTCGAGGACCTCGATGTCTTCGCCTGTGTAGGTGGAACTGGATTTTGTCACTGAGGCCATTTTTGCTTCCTGCAAATTTCTGGTGACGACAACGCCCTCGAAACCGGTTTTCCGTGGCAACGACCAAATTGGTGACGCAGGACTGGGGCCGTCGCAAAGGTTCTCGCGGCGTCCGGGTTCGAGAAGAGCCGAAATGTGAGCCAACTGCGGCAAAACGGCAAGATAGAGCAAATCGAGAGAATGAGTGACGCAGCGGGCGGAATGCTATCGAGAAACCAGATCCACTGACAGTCCGTTCAATCAATCCGCCTGCCACATGGACAGCAGCGATACGGACGGCATGTCGAAGGAGCCGGCGTGCATCACAACCCAATTCGCGAATCACGGTGCCGGGGACCCTAAAGGTGGCAGGAAGTTATTCCAGACAATCTGGTTTTCAAAATTGAGACCACTGCACGCTTGTCGTGCGGGTGAATGTGTTGTGCAATTAGCCACAGTGATTTCAAAACTCCGCTACGACCGGGCAAGCTGGCAGCGGGTGGGTGAGTTGCAGGTCATGACAAGGACTCACGTCTCTGTGTTGCCGGCAGCACTTCTCACCGTTCGGAGTTCACGATTCTCAAGGAGTTATGGACGATGCCGCACTTTCGTACCGTTGTGGGTCGGCGGAGATTTCTGTCAGCATTCGCGGGTACTGCGGCGATGACGGCACTGAGCGGCCGTTCCGTTCTTGCTGATGATCCGCCGCCGGTGACGAATCCACGAGCCACCGATGGCGACGAACGGTTCGAACCAAACTGGGACGAAAGGCTGACGATCAGCGTGGGCCAAAAATCGGGCGATATGATCGGGGAGACTGACAAAGTCATTCAAGCCGCGCTGGATTATGTGGCTCGGCTTGGCGGCGGCACGGTGAAAGTATTGCCGGGAACCTATACGTTCCGGAATGCCGT